>CAMEZO010000107.1 GCA_945947905.1 uncultured bacterium | reverse complement strand
TCGCTGCGACCATCAGGGCTGTCTCCCCCTCGTTTGTCCGCGCATTCACCTCTGCGCCGACCGAGATGAGGAGCTCCACCATCTCCACAGAACCGGAAGCCGCCATCATCAAAGCTGTTTCACCATCCTTTGACACATAATTCACATCCGCCCCGGCGTCGAGCAGAACCCTCACCACCTCGGCATCGGAGGCAAAAACGGCATACATCAAGACGGACTGACCATTCTCATTCGTTGCATTCGGATCCGCTCCCGCCCTCAGAAGGAGAGAACACACGCGCGCCGACGCATGATCAGAGACAGCATCAAAAAGCACGCCCTTGATATCCTTCGCGGCAAACAGATAACGCGCGGTCTGCTCCTCAGCACTCTCCGGGGCATCAAAAATGCTGAAAGACAGTCCCTCTTCCTGCGCCGTCAGAGGTGCCGCAGCAGATAAACCAAAGGCCAAAGCCGCCCATATCACATTCCGGGTTGTCATGCACCCATTCTACCACGTCTCGTCAGCTCGTCAAGCAGGAAACACAAATTCAGCGCAACATTTCCCCGTTACAGGACATCAGAAACCGACACGAACGCCCCGAGCCCCCCCGATGATGATTCGGGCGAGAATGGAGGCCCGCGCCGGGTCCGGAATGCAGCAACGGCACCTGCCTTGTTGACAGATGCCGTTGTTGTCGGAACGAAGCGGACGGGGCTCGAACCCGCGACCTCAGCCGTGACAGGGCTGCGCTCTAACCAAACTGAGCTACCGCTCCTTTGCCGGTTGCTGTCCCCTCCTTTTCGGTTTCCCGTTCGGGTGGGGTGCGGGGACATTATACAGATTTTCAGCAGGCATTGCAAGCTTTTTCTTCAAAAAAAAGCGAAAAAAGGGCAAAAAAATGCAATTTCGGGGTAAAACGGGCGAATTCAGATAAAAATTCGGGGTGCTTCCTTGGGCAAAGCGTGCATAAAGCGCGCGCCGTAGTACTTAGCGACGATACGGGAATCGAGCAGCGTGACGATACCCTTATCCGACTTGGAACGGATGAGGCGGCCGACCCCCTGGCGGAATTTGAGCACGGCCTCCGGCAGGGAGTAATCCCGGAACGGATTGCCGCCCCGAGCCAGAATTTCCTCGCAGCGTGCTTCGGTGAGGGGATTATTCGGCGCCTCGAAGGGGATTTTGGTGACAATGACATGGGAAAGCGCCTCCCCCGGCACATCCACGCCCGTCCAGAAGCTATCCGTACCGAGCAGAACGCTGCCGACGGTCTCCTTGAAAGCGCGCAGCATGCTCGAGCGGTCCATATCATCCCCCTGCACCAGGAGGGGCCAACCGTGCTCGGCACACACGGGGCGCAGCATAGCGGCCATCTCGCGCATGATACCATAGCCGGTAAAAAGCACAAAGGCGCGGGCATCCGACCTCTCCAGGGAACGCACGATCCAATCGAAGAGCGCCGTTCGGTACTCCTCCCGCTCGCCGTCTCCGCTCGGCGGCGGGGGCATGCTGCGGGCCACCACAATCTCCATCTGCTCGGCGAAGTTGAAGGGGCTGCCGATACGGATGGCCTCGGCCTCCTCGGCCCCGACGCGGCCGGAGAAGTACTTCATACCGTTTTCCCCGGCGGAGAGTGTGGCGCTGGTGCAGATGCAGGTGTGCCCTGCCCCGAACAGGCTGTCGCGCAGCACATCGGCTACGTTGATGAGAGCGGAGCGCAGCAGGGTGTATTGTCCCTCGGTCCCCTGGGTTTCCATCCAATAGACAGAGGTCTCCTCGTCCTCCATCTCCACGAAGTCGCGAGCGGTCTCGGCATAGGCCAGCACGCGCCCCGCTGTTTCCATCAGTTCCTCACGCGCCAGGTCATTCTCCTCCGCGCGGGCCATGCAGGTGATCTCCGCTCCCAGTCGTTCCAAGGGCGGGGAGAGCAGGTTCTCTGTCCAGCCCGGTTGACGCAGACGCACGGTGCCGCGGTGCTCCTCCGGTCGGGCGTCCAGCCGGGCACAGCGGAAGAATTCCTCGGACGCCGTGCGCGCTTCGTCCAGCAGTTGCAGCAGGTTCGGGGTCGCCTGCTTCACGAGGGTTCCCTTGCGCGTGCGCGGGTTGTACATGCGCAGCAGGTCATACCGCAGTTCTTGCTCGGACAGGGAGAGACCGAGCTGGGTAGCGGCCACGTTCTCGATGGTGTGCGCCTCATCCAGCACCGCAAAGTCATTGCCGAAGATGAAACCGGGCGTGGGCTCTCCGTTTTCCTTGGGCTCCTGCTCGCGGGCCAGAGCCATGAGCCCGAAGAAGAGGGTGTGGTTGAGCACGACCACCTGCGCCTCCTCCACCCGCAGACGCGCCGCCTGGTAGGGGCAGGAGGATCCGCAGTTGCGCGGGGTGCACACATGCGGCTCGCTGCACACCTGCATCCACACCTTGGGCGAGATGCGTAAATCCGGGGGGAGGTCCGACAGCGAGCCTTCCCCGCGTTCCCCGCGAGACCAGGCGAGCAGCTCGTGCAGTTGGCGGGTCTCCTCTTGGTTAAAGAGGTCGCTCGCCTGCTCCAGAGCGCGGCGCAGGCGGGTGTGGCACAGGTAGTTGGCACGCCCCTTGAGCAGAGCCGCCTTGAAGTCCAGCCCCAACGCGGCCCGGACGGTGGGTATATCCTTGTGGAAAAGCTGCTCCTGCAGGTTGATGGTGTGGGTGGAAATGACGGCTTTGCGCTGTTTCTCCAGAGCAAAGCGCACGGCGGGAATCAGGTAGGCCAGGGACTTGCCTACCCCCGTACCGGCCTCTACCAGCAGGGGCCGCGCCTCCTCCAGAGCCATGGCCACGGCGCCGGCCATCTGCTGCTGCTGCGGGCGGAACTCGTAGTTCCTCGCGCCGGCCAGGGGGCCCTCCGGCGAGAAGTCCAGCAGTGTCCTTTCGTACAGGCTCGGCACGTTGGGAGGAGGGTGCGGCTCAGCGCAGCTCTCGGTCGCTGACGGGGGGGAGTTTCAGCCCCTCCGCCGGCAGGTTTACAAAGAAACTGCGCAGCACGCTCAGCTTGGTGTTAGCATCCATAAAATACCAGCGCGGTTTGCGGACGGGGGCGTTGCCGGCCACCTCATCGCGCACGGCGTAGATAAAACTGCGGCGCTCCACCCGGCGCTTGGTGCCGTTCGGGCCTGCGGTGCTCACCACAAGCACGGTCGGGATGATAATGAGGCGGCTGCGGTCGCGTCCGCCCGTTATATCCTCCGCATTCACATTACCGCGGGAGTCCTTCTTGGCATTGGCTGCCAGAGAGCCGGCGGGGGTAAGCACATACTCGGCCGTGGGGGTGCCCACGCTGTAGCGCTCTACCTGCATGCCGCCTTTCTTCATGGCCGCGCCCATGCCGGCGTATTGGTCGCGCAGCAGTTTATCATACCGGCGCTCGCGCTCGGCGCGTTGCTGCGGTGTCTCGGTTACCTCTTGCAGTTGCACGTCGCGACCGCGCACGCGGTAGTCTACACCCATCAGAATACGCTGCGCTTCCTTGGCCTCCTTGGGGTCTCGGGCTGCCAGCTGGGCCGCCAACAGCCTGCGCATGGGCGGATACAGGGAGTCCAGGGCCCACACCATATCACAGTTGCGCACGGCGGCGCCGTATTCCCGCGCCGCTTCGCAGGCGGATTTGGCCGCATCCGATACCGCAGCGGCCGCCGCCCCGCAGCATAAAAACGCCGCCGCAGGCAGCAGAAAAGTTTTGCACATCGTCATGGGCGCTATTATAGCACAGCAAGTGCCCGATTTTCAAGCACAATTCGAGGCATACCGCGCGCGCTCACCCGCTGCTGCCCTGCCCCTTATGTCATGAATAAGTCTTGCATGCCGCAAAAAAGTCTGCTACTCTCGGCGCGTATGAAAAAATCCCTCTTAACGCTCGGTGTGGGGTCGCTTGCCATAGCACTTTTCCCCTCCTGCTCCGGCACTGCTTCCCCCGGTGCGGACTACGAAGAAGCGACTCCTATCAGCGAACTGTACTGCGATGAAGGCATGGATGCCCCGTGGATGGATGAGAGCCTGCTGGAGAGTGATGATAACGGCCAGATTGCGGCGGGTTCCCGCACCCCTGAATATGACCGGACCGACTTCCCCATCCCGGAGCCGGAGGAGACCGTGGCTGACAACGGCGGTACGCGCCAGAACCAGAAGAACATAGCGCAGAATACGCCGCCCGCCGAGATGAATGACACCGTGCTGGAAACCCCGACCCCGGATGAAAACTTCGGGCAGGATCCCTTGCTGCCCTCCGGCGGTGCGACGACTCCCAAGACGCAGACCAAACCCGCCTCCTCCGGCAGCAGCACGCGCACGAGCACGGCGAGCACCCGCTCCTCTTCCTCCTCTGCCGGCAAGTCCGGCACCAAGAAGAGCACGGCTTCTACCAAGAAAACAAGCAAATCCGGCCGCCGTGTGATGAAGGTGGACAAGCCGGCCCTCATTACCTACAAGGTGCGCCCCGGGGATAACCTGGAGACCATCGCTCGCCGCTCCGGCACTACCGTGGCCCAGATCCGCCGCGACTCCGGCATCAAGGGCGACCTCATCCGCCCCGGCCAGACCATCAAGGTGCGCTACACGCCGAAGAATTACCGCAACAGCAGCAAGACGGCCTCGTCCTCCAAGAGCAGCAGCACGGCTCGCAAGGCGACAACCCACAGCCTCAAGCAGGGGGAGACCGTCTCCGGTATCGCCAAGCGCTACGGCGTGGGCTATCAGCAGATTCTGAAGGCCAACGGGCTGACCGAATCACAGGCTACCAAGCTGCGCCCGGGTCGCAAGCTCACCATCCCGGCTTCCTCCTCCTCTTCTGCCAAGAAGAGCAGAAGCACGAAGTCTAAGAAGAGCTCCCGCCGCTGATCCCAACTCCGCAGCCGTTCCCGCATATGAAACACAAGTTCCTCGTCCTCTCGGCCCTGCCCCTGCTGCTTGTCTCCTGCACCATCCGCAACGGGGAGGTAGACGCTACCTCTTGGGTGCAGGATCGCATCACCGCGCAGCAGGATGACCGGGTGATTCTGGAGGCGGGACGCGGGACGGCTCCGGCGGATAACCGACCTGCCTTTGCCGCAGGGGCTGCGGGTCATTCCGCACCCACGGCGGCGGGCAGCTCGGTCTACACCGTGCGCAAGGGGGATACGCTCTCCGGCATTGCCGCACGGCATCATACCACGGCAGCGGCCATTCGCCGCGCCAACGGGCTCACTTCCGATAAAATTGCTATCGGCAAAAAACTTACCATCCCTCGCGGGGGGAGCAGCGCCGTGGCCGCTACCCACAAAGCCCCCTCCGCAGGCGGTAGCCGTTATATCGTCAAAAAAGGCGATACCGTCTCCGCTGTTGCTCGGCGTTATAAGCTGAGCACCGCCGCTCTGTTGAAGGCCAACGGGCTGACTCCGGCGACGGCATCCGCCCTCAAACCCGGGGCCGTGCTGCGCATCCCGGCTCACCGTTAATTCTCCTCTTCCGGTTTCCCTGCCGGCAAACACCATGAAACATCACTCTTATCTTCTCCCCGCCGCTCTGATTGCCGCTGCTCTGGTGAGCAGTTGTGCCCCGGAGCCCTACGGTTCCTATTCTTTCACCCGCCAACCCGGTCAAATGCCGCCGCAGCAGCCTCAGGACGAACAGGCAGTGCTGCTTCAGGAGGTGGTCACTGTGCCCTATGACGGCAATAATCCGCTGCTTATCCCCAACAAAAATGCTCCGGGTTACGTCAACCCCTACCCCGCCGGGAGCTATGAGCACTTTGTGGCCAAGCCCGCTTACCCCAAAACATCCGCGGTTTTCTGTAACGAGCCCCTGCTGCAGTCGGCCAACACGGAGAACACGCGCATCATCATCTGCTTGCCCCAGCAGCGTGCGCGTATGTATGTGAACGGTCGCGTGGCTTACGATTGGCCCGTCTCGACCGGTACGGATGGGCACGAGACCCCGCCCGGGGCCTACCGTATTCTGGACCGCGAAACGAATCACAAATCCAACCGTTACGGTAAATTCGTGAATGCAAGCGGTCGTGTGGTCAGCAGCAATGCAGATACCAGCAAGGGCACGCCGGAGGGCCTTACCTTCCGCCCCGCCGGTATGCCGCACTGGAACCGACTGACACCGGACGGCGTGGGCATCCACGGCGGCAAGGTGGTGCCCGGTCGCCGGCTCTCGCACGGCTGCATCCGTACGCCGTATGATGTGGCTGCCAAGCTCTTTAACTACACCAAACGCGGCATGGCGGTATATGTCACCAGCGGAGTTGAGGACTACGCCCGCGGCGGTGCCGTGCGCCCGCAGGACGTGAAGTATCGCCCCAAGGCCGGCAATGACTACACCGACTATTAACCCGCAGTCTCTGCCCGCACGCACCCTGTACTGCGCCAACCGTGCCCTGTATGCGGCGGTGTTGGCGGCGGTGCTGGGTGTGTGTATCTACGCGGCCCTAGCCCCCGGCCCCGACTACCGCCCGCCCCTGGCCATCTCAGCAGGCATCATCTGCCTGCTCTGGGGCGGCGGTTATGCCACCCTCTCCTACACCGTCTCGCCGCAGGGTATCACTCGCTCGATTTTCTTCTTCTTCAAACGCCGTTACACCTGGCAAAGCCTCGGTCCTGCCGAGTTCCGCTGCATCAACTCCCCCGGCGAGCGCTCCGTTTCCCTCGTCTTCAATTCCCTCACTCTCTCCGGCAGCCTCCTCGACCCCGACGCCATCGAGGAGCTGGCCAACGACCTCCGCTCCGCCGGGATGCTCAACAGTGCGGAGTGAGCAAACGGGGGCCGGCCGCGGCGGTTTTGTATGACACAATTTTCCCTTGTCCCCCCCTCTGCGTCTGTTAAAATGGGAGCGTATGAAACGCACAACTACATGGCTTCTTTCCGCGCTGATGGCGCTGATGGCGCTGCCCGCCGCAGCTGACAGCGGCAACCTGACCCTTCATCTGCAGGAGGAACTCCCCGTTCCTGCCGAGGTGGGGATCGAGCATCTCAAGAGCATCGGCATTTACTCGTTGAAGGAGTATGCCGGAATCACAGGCGGCCCCGTTTATCTGATGGCCCGTTATGTCACCGGTGAAGGCACACAGCACATTCCCGTTGACATCATCGGTGCCTATACGCCGATGGACAGAAAATGGTTGACCATGGCAGATCTGGATGGGGATAAGGTACCGGAACTTCTGCTTAAAAGCTCGAATGCTACTGATGATCGCTTTATTCTCCGCATCTACTCGTTCAACAGGAAATGCAGCTTTTTCCGGCATCTGCTGCAGCACGACAACATATTAACCCTGCAGGCAAAGGATCTTTCCGCCTCGAGTATAACCATACAGTCGGACGGCAGCCTTCTCCTCTCGGCGCCGTTCAGCGAGGGCGACCTCTTTTTGAGGGGGTCCACCGGGGTGTGGGACTACCGTGCCGGGCAGGGCCTGATTCCCCGCCCCGCAACGGGCAAAACCACCTGCCCGGAGGGCTGGCAGATCGGTGAGCACTGGGCCGCCGCCGGGGAGAAAGGGGTCGCACGCCTCCGCACCTACACCGCTCCCCTCCCGCCGCAGGAGAAGAGTCATCCCTGTCACA
>CAMEZO010000106.1 GCA_945947905.1 uncultured bacterium | reverse complement strand
GAGTGGCTGTGACCGCGTGACGAGCGATGAGACCGAGCGTCTGCAGGCCGCCGGTTTGGCTTTCTCCTGCCCGCACAATCCGGATGCCGTCCGCAATGCGGAGATTGTCATCTACTCCAGCGCGATACGGGAGGACAACCCGGCACTGAAGGCGGCGCGGGAGGGGAACCTGCTCTGCCTGCGCCGTGCGGAATGTCTGGCGGCGATTCTGAACAACAAGAAGGGTGTGGTGGTAGCAGGCACGCACGGCAAGACGACCACCTCTGCCCTCACCACGCACCTGATGCGCGAGGGGCGACTCCGCCCCTGCCACTATGTGGGTGCGGAGATACCCGTGCTGGGCTCCAACGCGCACTGGAACGAGGACAGCGAGTACCTGGTGGCGGAGGGCGACGAGAGCGACGGCACCCTGGTGAACTATGTGCCGGAGCACAGCATCATCCTGAACATCGAGGCCGAGCACCTGGACTTCTACCGCGACTTGGACCACATCAAGAGCGTGTTCGACCGCCTGTGCCGCCAGACGCGCGGCAAGATTTTCTACTGCAAGAACGACCCCGGCGCTGCCGATGTCTGCTCCCGCTACCCGAACAGCGTTTCCTACGGCTGGCAGGATGCGGATTACACCGCCACGGAGCTGACGGTGAAGCGCGGGCGCACCCTCTACGTCATCAACCACCTGGGCAAGCCGCTGGGGCGTGTGGAGCTGGGCATACCCGGCAAGCACAACGTGCTCAACTCCCTGGCGGCGACCGCTGCCGCGCTGGAGATGGGCTGTGACTTTGCGAGCATCACGCGCGGGCTGGCCACCTTTGCGGGCGCGCGCCGCCGCTTCGAGACCAAGTACCTCTCCCGCGACTACCGGATTGTGGACGACTACGGGCACCACCCCACGGAGATTGCCGCCACGCTGCAGACGGCGGTGAGCCTGAAACCGCAGCGGCTAGTCGTCTTCTTCCAACCGCACCGTTATACGCGCACCAAACTGCTGCGCAACGACTTCGGGCGCGTGTTGCAGCAGGCGGATGTACTGTTTGTGGCGGATGTGTACCCCGCCAGCGAGCCGCCCATCCCCGGCATCACCGGGCAGACCATCGTGGATGCCGTGCGCGAGCAGGGTCCGCTGCAGGCGCAATTTCTGCCGAACCTGGAGACGGCGCACCACCGCGTGGGCAACATGCTGCAGCCCGGAGACCTGCTGCTCACCCTGGGCGCGGGTAACATCCACACCGCAGGCACCCGCATCGCGGAGGACCTGCGCCTGATGAGCGACATGCAGCGAGAGTGCGGCAACATCCCCTACCGCCTGTATGAGCCCATGAGCCGCCACACCACCCTGGCCGTGGGCGGCGATGCGCAGTACTGGATTGAGCCCGCCACCTTTGAGGACATGCAGAACGTGCTCAACTTCTTCAAAGACCGCAGCCTGCCCGTGCATGTGGTGGGGCGCGGCTCCAACCTGGTGGTGCGAGAGGGCGGCATCCGCGGCGCGGTGATTCACCCCACGGGCGGGGAGTTCGATGCCATCGAGCTGCGCGGTAACCGCATCATCGCCGGTGCGGGCGTGCGCCTCAAGAAGCTCGCCTCCTTCGCGGCCCAGCACAGCATTGAGGGCTTTGAATGGATGGACGGCATCCCCGGTTGCGTGGGCGGCAGCCTGCGCATGAACGCCGGTTGCCTGGGGCACGACATGTGGGAGCTCTTCCGCAGTGCCACCGCCCTGACCGAGGACGGCGAGGTGGTGGAGTTCGAGCGCGAGACCATGGAGGAAGCCCGCTACCGCCTCATCCCGGAGTTTGACCGCAGCATGGTGCTGCAGGCCGCCTTCCGCGCCTACCCCGGCAACCCGGCGGAGATCGAGGCGCGCATGGAGGAGAGCCGCGCCCGCCGCAAGGAAACCCAACCGCGCGACCCCAGTGCCGGTTGCACCTTTGTGAACCCGCCGGAGATCCCCGCAGGCAAGCTCATCGATGAAATGGGCCTCAAGGGCTTCTCCATCGGCGGCGCGCAGATCTCGCCCGTGCATGCTAACTTTATTGTCAACACCGGCAACGCCAAGGCCACGGACGTCACCTCGCTCATCGACTACATCAAGAACAAGGCCCTGACGGAGCGCGGCATAGCCCTGCGCACGGAGGTGCTCGTGGTCGGCGACCGCGAGCCGCAGTTCTGATTTTTCCCCTTACATACCATGAAAACATTGACGAAAGACACGAAGATCGCCCTGCTGATGGGCGGGCCGGGCTCGGAGCGCGAGGTATCGCTGGTCTCCGGGCAGGCGGTGCTGGAGGCCCTGCGCGCCGAGGGGTTCACCCGGGTGACGCCCGTTGTGGTGGACGACGAGACGCCGGCCATCCCGGAGGGGACGGAGCTCTGCTTCAACATCATCCACGGCACCTTCGGCGAGGACGGCGGGCTGCAGGCCTACTTGGAGAAGCTGGGGCTGCCCTACACGGGGGCCGGCTCTGCCACCAGCCGCAACTGCTTTGACAAGGTGCTCACCAAAAAGGCCATGGTCGCGGCGGGGGTTCCCACCCCGGCGAGCGAGGTCATCACGCGCGATCAACTGCCGAGCATCCCCGTGCCCTGCGTGGTCAAGCCGCCCTGCGAGGGGTCCTCGGTGGGCGTGGAGATTGTGCACGATGCGGCGGAGCTGCCCGCTGCCGTACGCCGCGCGGGTGAGCACGGCGAGGAGCTGCTGGTGGAGGAGTACATCAAGGGCAAGGAGCTGACCGTGGCTATCTTCGACGGCACCCCCCTGCCCGTCATCCACATCTGCCCGCGCGAGGGCTTCTACGATTACAAGAACAAATACCCGGGCATGACCGGCGCCGTGGGATCCGACTACATCTGCCCTGCCGACATCACGGAGCAGGAGACGAAGGACGTGCAGGCCGCAGCCCTGGCCGCCTACCGCGCCCTGGGCGTGGAGGTCTACGGGCGCGTGGATGTGCTGCTCACCGATGACGGCAAGCCCTATGTGCTGGAGATCAACACCATCCCCGGCATGACGAGTGCCTCCCTCTTCCCCAAGGCAGCCGCAGCCGTCGGCATCCCCTTCGGCGAACTCTGCCGCCGCATTGCGGAGGTATCCCTCTGCCAACAGCGCGGGTAATCAAGCGCTTTCGACCACAATCCCATGCAGCAGAACAAACGCCGCAGTGACAAGCTCAAGAGGCTGGATTCCGGGCTCTCCTTCGCGGAGCGCTTCTTCCACCCCTTGGCCCTGCGGCGTTTCCGGAAGCGGCTGCTGCGTTTTCTGATGATAGCCGCAGCGGCGGCAGCTCTGCTCTATGTGCTGGGCTTGGGTGTTAAATATGCGCTGGATAAGGCCTACGGACTCAACCTGCAGAATATCGAATACACCTCCCGCCACGGCTTCATCGGCAAAGAGGCGGCCATGCGCATCCTCGGCATCACGGACTCCGTGAACGTGGCCACGCTCAACACCCGCGAGCTGCGCCGCAAGCTGGAGGAGGACCCCTCCATCCTCTCCGCCCGTGTGCGTGCCGAATACCCGCGCAGCCTTTATGTGGAGGTGGAGGAGCGCATCCCCATCGTCTATGTGGAAATGCGGGAGGGCACGGATACCGGCAACCGGGCGCAGTACTTCATGGCGCCGGACGGCTTCGTCTTCCCCAAGGTGCCGGAGTTTCACGAGAACTTCGAGGGCGTGCCCATCTGGTACCTGAATGCGGGGGACGTGCCGGAGCTTAAACCGGGCATCCGCATCAGCCGGGAGAAGTACCGCCCCATCGTGCAGCTGGTTTCCGCCGCGAATGCCTACGGGCCTACGGAGATTCCGCGCATCGAGGAGATTTTCCGCAACAAGGATTGGCGCATCGACCTGACGCTGGAAAGCGGCACCACGGTGATGATGCAGGTGCTGGACATCAAGCCGCAGATCGAGCGCCTGCGCCTGCTGCTGGACAACGCGCGGGCACGGGGACGCCGCATCCGCAGTGCTAACGTGATACCGTCGCTCAACCCCGTGGTGATTTATGCCGACCCGGCGGAATCCCGCTGAGCGCGCGGGGCGTTTGTGCCGCCGATGAGCAGCACCATCTCGCCCTTGGGCG
This sequence comes from uncultured bacterium, assembly GCA_945947905.1. GTDB lineage: Bacteria > Verrucomicrobiota > Verrucomicrobiia > Verrucomicrobiales > Akkermansiaceae > Akkermansia. Next base: position 3,550 of record CAMEZO010000106.1, on the reverse strand, counting down.
GGCGGGCCGTGAACTCCGCCAGCAGCTCCGCCGCCGTGCCGCGGTGGTAGGTCTCATAGACCTTCGTCAGCTCCCGCGCCACGCACAACGGGGCCTCGGGGTCCATCTCCGCCAGGGCGGCGATGGTTTTCACAATGCGGAAGGGGGATTCATAGAAAATACCGGTATGCGGTGCCTGCAGGGCCGCCTGCAGCACGGCGGCACGCCGGCCGCTCTTGACGGGCAGAAAGCCACCGAAAAAGAAGGCATCGCTCGGCAGGCCGGAACCTACCAGGGCCGTCACCACCGCGCTGGGGCCGGGCAACACGGTAAAGGCCACCCCGCGTTTCTTCAGCTCCTGAATCAGCCGATACCCGGGGTCGCTCACGCCGGGCATGCCGGCATCCGTCACCACAGCGAAGCGTTCGCCCGCCAGGGCACGATCCGCCACCTCCGGGGCGCGCACGGCTTCGTTGTGCTCGTGCAGGCTCAGCAGGGGCTTCTTGATCTCGTAGTGCGCCAGCAGCATGCCCGTGTTGCGCGTATCCTCGCAACAGATGCAATCCACCCCCGCCAGCACCGCCAGCGCGCGGCGTGTGATGTCCTCCCGGTTGCCGATCGGCAGGCCCACAAAGCTCACGGGGTAGTCGATCATGGCAGCGTCAGATCCCGCACGATGCTATCCGCCGCCAAGCGGGCGGCATAGGAGATGGCGTTCTCCCGCGCGGTCTGCATGTTGGAGTCGTTGTTATTGAAGTAACCGGCCATGCCCTGCGCGGTGCCCCGGCCTATCACCTTGCCCGTGCGGTTGTCGGTCAGGGTGTAGTTCACGACCACGGTCAGCCCGATTTCGGAGCTTCGGTAGGTGTCCAGCGTGTCCGTGGTCAGCACGGAGCGGCGCACCTGGGTCACCGTGCCGCCGATGGTGAAGTCCGGCGACGACGCCAGGCGGAAGGTGCCGTCCTTTTGCAGGGCATTGGCCAGGGAAGTCGTCAGCAGGCGGGAGACCTGGGGCTGCGTGGTACGGTTGGCGAACATCTCCACACGGCAGGTCTCCATCCCGGCCAGGCTCTTCTTTTTAAGTCCGCCCAGGTGGTATCCGCAGCTGACAAACAAGAGGGGGAACAAGGCCCATGTGAGCTTCTTCATCATAGATGCTTCGGGGGATTCGGGTTTCAGAGTGCTGCCGCCTTCTTGGCTGCCTCGGCCTGCTGCAGGAGCGCGGCGGCTTCCTCGGCGGCGGCGGGGTTATCGGCCTTCTGGCGGATCACGTCGCGGAAACAGAAGATGGCGGATTCATACTCGTGCGCGCGCTCCAGGTAGTAGCGGCCCACATCCAGCTGCTGCTGCACCAGCAGGCCGCGCATACTCTGCACACCCGCCTTGGCCTCGCCCACACCGGCGTGATTCGGGAAGCGCAGGCAGAAGTCCTCGTACGCCTCCTGCGCATTCCGGAGGTTGGCGGGGTTGCGGTCGCCGCGCGTGCGGCTCTGCGCCCACAGCTTGCCCACCATCAGTTGCGCCCCGGGTGCATACTTGCTGTCGGGGTACTTCTGCGCCAGCTCGCTGTAGGCCCCGATGGCCTCATACGGCCGGTCGATGTCCACCAGATACTTTGCCAGCACGCTCGCCGCCGTGGCAGACATCTCGTTGTACGGCGCATTGGCAATCACCTGTCGCAGCCATTCCTCCACCACGCTCGAGTCCATCTCCGCCTCCCAAGCCCCCCAGAACACGGGGGTCTTCAACTTCCCCGTCGCGGCCTCCGTCGCCATGCTCAGTTGTCGGTTCAGCGCCTGCTCATACAGCGGGCTGTTCTGGTGGTTCTTCACCACCTTGTCATATTCCTTGAAAGCATCCCGATACTCCCCGCGCTGCCGGAACCCATCCGCCAGCATCAAACGGGCCTCCGCCGCATTCGGCGCCAAGCGATGCTGCCGCACGATCTTCTTCAAACAATGCCTCGCCTCGCTCCAATCATTCTCCTTCATCGCCGCCTTCGCCCGCTGCATCAGCAGCTCCGCCTCCGGCTCACTCACCCTCACCAACCCCGCCGGCGGCAGCTCATCCATCTCCTGGCTGCACTGAGTCAACAGCGGTGCCACCACCGCTACCGACCACACTATGTATGCGCGTTTGTTCATCTCCCCTCTATCCTACCCTACTCTCCCCCGCTCTGCAAGCCCCTTTTTCGTCTTTTTTTGTCACCGTCGCGCACAGCGGGCTAACCCCCGGCGTCTGCGACGCAGCAACAGCCCCAGCCCCGTGAGCACCAACACCCCCGTCGCAGGCTCGGGGACATCATACACCGGCAACGCAGAAAGAACCAAGTACACACCATCTGTTCTCACCTGCTTATGCCAAGTGGCACCACCGGTGTAGTCGCTCACAGCCATCAGGCTTAAATCATAACTCATCTCTTCGCTATAATAATCAAATTCACCAACAATAGATTCACCGAGTATAAAGTTCACACCCAAGACATCCCGATATGACACCCCCTCTCCGAAGGCGATAACCTGAATGTAACTACCCTCCGAAAAATAACGAGGAGTGGCCTTATCATCGTTCATATTGAAGAACGAACCCACATTCCATACACTCAAGGTGATGTCGCCACTCAAGGTCGTTCCTTGGGTCAGCAGGAAACCGGAGGAAACCCCGGTCTTAGTCCCCTCAAGAACACCGGATCCAAGGGTTGTATTGAGAACGATTTTGCTGCTACTACCCGCACTGGCCATTTCCTGATCCTCAGCGGCCCCGAGGTAGAAGCTAAGCTCTACCGTTGCCAGTTGGTCACCCGACAACGTCATCAATCCGGGGGAGTTGCCGCTGATGAGAGAACCACCGGTTATCGTCATGTTCTTGATCGTACCGGTTCCCTTGAAGGTAGTTCCCTCTGCACTTCCCCGTTCATTCTTGGAGTCGACAACACCGTTCTTCATCTCTACCGTTCCGGCGGTCAACGTTACCTTAGCTCCGGAAAATGTTGCGGAATCCAAGGAGAGGGTTGCCGTATCAGCAGTTACATTCCCGGCAGCCTCAATCCACGCATTGGTCATCTTAACCTCCGTCGAATTGGAAAGTAAGATTGATTGACCGATGAGAGTTGAATTCTTCACCTCCAGTGATGCACAATTCGCCGTCACATCACCTTGGGCCTCCAGTCTGACGAGACTCATGGAAACCGAGTTTCCGCCGAAATCCACATCGTTAATTTGCTTATATACACCATCTATCCCGGCGTGGAGAGCTAATTCATACACTATTGACGAACTGGAAAGTTTTGTAGTTCCATTGAAGGTCACGTCACCGGTCATCTTATCTACATCTAACTGACCCCCTTGCGAAACCGTTGCAACATCACTAATCGCACCATTTTTTACAACATAAGAATTTGACGCATATCCCGAAACGGAATCTACACCGGCGGATTTGTTCAGCGAGTTCAGATCAAGCGTAACAAAATTATCCACATAATAGTCAAGGTACGAGTAATGCCCGTCACCCTTGAGGTGCATGTTGTTATCTTCTTTCCCCACCTCGCACGTCAGAGCAATGAGACCACCAC
>CAMEZO010000105.1 GCA_945947905.1 uncultured bacterium | reverse complement strand
TGATTAGTTTTGTCTGTCATTTCGCACGTATTACTTGGTAACCCTGCACCTATTTGGTGGGACAGAGCCAAAATGTTTACCGCCTCGCGGGCGACATCTGCAAGCCCGGGCAAAAAGGAATATAAGGTCCTCAGTCAAAAGGACAAATGGTACACCGGTAAGTTTGACCCGGCCCTTCTTGAAAAAGCCCTCAACGATTATGCGGAGATGGGATACCGTGTCGTTTGCAGTTCTACCGCATCCATTCAGGGTTTTACCGGAACCCGTGAGGAAATGATCATCATTTTAGAAAGGGATAAATAATGAAATATACTGTTACAGACGGCGTGGCGTTCTTTGAAGGTCGAGTCTCCTCGGCTCGGCCCGTACAGGCTATCGAGACAAGCATGGATGGAATGTTTGTCCAAACGCAGCTGAAAAGTTTAGAAAGCCTGAAGAAGGCTATGGCTCGCAGGGCGATACAATTAGGGGGTAACTGCATCATGTGCTTCGAGTACGGTCAGAAGCAGACTTCTTTCTGGAAAAGTATATTCTCCATGGATGATATCTACTGGAAAGGGAAGGGCATTGTTGCAGTTGTCGATCCGGACAGTCTCTGATGCGCCCTTTTCGAGTACGAATATTCTGATGTGAGCACGAGCCGAGAGCTCGTTGTCATTCATGTAAGCGTCCTCAATTGACCGCCGGAGCTGTGTGCCGACATACCGGGGACCCGGTCAGCGGGTCTTGAGATCCATGAGGAGCTGGGCATTCTTCGGGCATTTGCGCAGGAAGAAGAGCAGGCGCTCCATGGCCTCCGCCGGTTTGTGGCCAGCGAGGGCGCGGCGGATGAGGTGGATTTTCTCGAGCTGGAAGGGGTGAAGCAGGAGCTCCTCGCGGCGGGTTCCGCTCTTGAGGATGTCGACAGCGGGGTAGATGTACATCTCCGCGATGCGTCGGCTGAGGACGAGCTCCATGTTACCGGTGCCCTTGAACTCCTGGAAGATGAGCTCATCCATGCGGCTGTTGGTCTCCACCAAAGCGGTGGCGAGGATGGTGAGCGAGCCGGCGGTGCGGGTATCGCGGGCGGCGGCGAAGAGCGCACGCGGGGTCTCCAGTGCGCGGGAGTCAATACCGCCGCTCATGGTGCGTCCGTTGCCGCGCGTGTTGTTGTTATACGCACGCGCGAGACGTGTAATGGAGTCCATGAGGATGAGCACGTGGCGGCCGGCCTCGACCAAGCGCTTGGCCCGCTCGACACACATCTCTGCGATGCGGCAGTGCTCCTGCACGTTGCTGTCATTGCTGGAGGCGAAGATCTCCGCCCCCGGAAGGGCACGCTTGAACTCCGTGACCTCCTCCGGACGTTCGTCGACCAAGAGAATCATGAGGTGGAGATCCTCCTCGTAATTCTTGAGGGCACCCTCCGCAATGTGCATGAGGAAGGTGGTCTTGCCGGTGCGGGGCGGGGCAACGATGAGCCCGCGCTGCCCGCGACCCACGGGCGCAACGAGGTCGAGCGTGCGCGTGGTCGTGCGGTCCGGCGTTGTCTCAAAGACAAGCCGATGGGTGGGGTTGTAGGCCTTGAGGTCGGCGAAATGCGGGTTGGCGGCGGCTTCCTCGGGATTTTGGCCGTTGACGGATGTGATGGAAATCATCTGGTGACCCCGCTCATACTTCTGCGCCATGCCGGTGATCTGAACGAAGGGACGCAGGTGCAGCTTGGCAATCAAGTCCGCCGGCACATAGACGGAATCAACATTCTGTGCCCAGTTGCACTGCTGCTCACGCACAAAACCGAAGCCCTTGGGCGTGATCTCCAGCAAGCCGGTGAGCTCACGCGGCTCGCCTACGGGCACATAGGCCGCCCCGCCGCCGGAGGCGTTTTTGCGAGCGCCCTTGTGGAAAGGCTTGCGGAAGCGATTCTTGCCGCCGGCGTTGTTGGCAGGGCGGCGATCCGGGGAATCCCCATTGCCGCCGTTGTCGCCCTGCGGGCGCGACGTGTGGCGCTTGAAGAACCTGCGCTTGGGCGCGTTGCCTAATTCCTCCGGTTGACCCATGATGTTGTGTGCTTGCACATATCGGCGGGTGGTGCACCCGCCGACTGTAGGTGACGTGATGATTAAGAAAAGGGGCGGATCACAGTTGATCCATGATAGCCTCGTCTATCTCGAAGTTGGTGAACACGTTCATCGTGTCATCGTAGTCATCGAGCAGCTCGTAAATCTTCATGACCTTGTGAGCTGTCTCGACATCCGAGATGAGCGTGGGATTCTGCGGCACGGAGATGAGCTTCATACCGGTAACATTCTTACCCGCAGCGGAGAGGGCAGAAGAGATCTCCTGCAGATCCGTGGGACCACAGGTGAAGACCCACTCATTCTCGTTCTCCCCCTGCTCGAACTCATCCGCCCCGCAGTCCATGGCCAGCTCCATCGCGGTGTCCTCGTCCAAGGACTCATCAACGATGCGAACCTCGCCCTTGCGGTCGAATTGGTAGGAGACGGAACCCGGGGTGCCCATGTTGCCGCCGTTGCGGGAGAAGATGGTGCGGATTTCCGACGAACAGCGGTTCGTGTTGTCCGTGGCCACCTCGACGATGATGGCCGTGCCGGCGGGGCCGTAGCCCTCGTAGGTGACCTCCTGAATGGTGGCACCCTGCAACTCACCGGTACCCTTCTTGATGGCGCGGTCGATGTTGTCCTTGGGCATGGAGGCGGCCTTGGCACCCTCGATGGCGGCGCGCAGGCGCGGGTTGGTGTCGACATCGCCGCCACCGCTCTTGGCAGCCAGGGTAATCTCGTGAGAGAAACGAGCAAAAATCTTGCCCTTCTTCGCGTCGGCAGCAGCCTTCGTGAACTTAATCTTGGACCATTTATTATGACCGGACATACGTAGTGAATGTGGATTGGAAAGTATTTTGTCCCGGTGGGAAGTTCCATACAAAGGCCGGGGCGGGAAGCAAACACCGCAAAAAGCCAAATCAAAACATCCCGGGAACCCCGAGCGGGGAACAACCCGCCGATGAGTGGGGAAAAATCGAGCTGACAGGATTCGAACCTGCGACCTCTTCGTCCCGAACGAAGCGCGCTACCAGCCTGCGCTACAGCTCGATGTCATGGAGACGGGGACATTATACAGATTTTTCTGCGGATTGCAAGAACAAATTCTCGTTTTTTTGCAAAAAATACGACTTTGAGGGAAGTCCCGGGACGAAAAATCCCCACCGAACCGAGAAGGAACGGTGGGGAAAAGCGGAGGAACGGGGGTTACTTCTGCCGCGCGGCGTGCTTGGCCTGCTGCATATCGTACTCCTCTTGATTCTTCTTGAGCTTGGCCTTAGCCTCCTTGGCAGAGATGGCTACCTCCTTGTCCGGGTCATTGAGATAGCTGTCCAGCACATGATTGACCCAGGCGAAGTCGAGCTGGCCGCCCATCATCTTAATGAGCGCGATCTTCTTATCGCGGAGGGGCTCCAACTTATCGCGCTGCGCCTTGGCATCCTTGTACTCCTGGCTGTTCTCATCGGGTCTCGGCTCGGCATCCAGATCCGTCTTGCGAATGAGCTCCTGGAGTTGGGAGGTATCGGCGTGCGGATCGCCCAGGTACACCTTGATGAGCTTATCGGCGGAAGCGTTCTCACGCTCGCGACGCTGGCAGAGGAGGGTACCGAGCAGGTTGCGGATGCTCTGCTGAGCCTTCTCATCGCTGCCTGCTTTCTGCTGCATCTCATCGATGAAATCGAGGACGGAGTCATCACCCCACTCGGCCAAGAACTTGAGAGCGTCCTTGTTCTTGTTCCACTCGGCGGGGTTGCTCCCCAGTTTTCCCTTGTAGAATGCGAGCGCTTTCTCCGAGCAGCCCTTGGCCATGGCCTGGGACATATTGTTGCGGAGCTTCTCCGGGGTGACATCGAAGAGGCGTTCTGCGACAGACTTCTTCTTGGCTGCATCGCCGGTGGGCAGAATCATGTAGTTGCGGAAGCCCACATAGAGCTTGGACATGACCTTAGGCTCCGTCTCGGAATCCTGCAACAGGGCGAACATCTCCTCCACGGCCTCCTCATTTACACGAGCACCGAGGATCTCCCACGTGTCAGCCAGAGCCTCGGTAGCCTCCGGGGACTTGGGCTGCTTACGGATCTTCTTGGCCATGGCAAGCATGCGCTTCTCGAAGTCGGCGACATTGCTGAACGTGGAGAGCTGCACGACGGTGAAACGGAAGAGCTCCTTATTCATCTTACCCGCATTGTCGCTGAGTAACTTGAAGAGATCGTCCGCCACCTTCGGGTCACGATCCGCCAAGCAGCACATGAGGTAGCAGGCATTCTGCGCCACACCCACATAGGTGCTGCCGAGGATGATTTGCCCCTTCTCGTCCTTTTTGTCCGGGTGCAGCATAATGCCGCGCAGGATCTTCATCTCTGCCGGGGAGAGCTTGAGGTTAGCCAGAGCGGCGTCTCGGTTGGTGGTGGTGCCGCCTACATCCTTGGTGTGAGCCTTCATGATGGGGATGGCCTTGTTGATGACATCGCTGATTTCCTTGGCGGCCTTGATCTTGGCCTTTGTTTCGGCATTGACGCTGGCCACATAGGAGAAGACCACGATGACAAAGACGACGAAGATGCCCAAGGCGATGAGGGTGCTCTTCTTCTTATAGAAGGGCACGGCCTGCTGAGTGAGCATGGCGTATTCCTCCTCGCTCATCTTCACGAGCTCCGGGGCAGCCTCGCCCTCCGGCAGATCCTCCGTTGCTTCCGGATCGGGCTCTTGCCCCTCCGCATCGGGAGCAGGGGCGGGAACCGGTGCCTTCTTAGCAGCCGGTGCACCGAGACCGGGCTTGGCGGCAGGGGCCTTGCCGAGGCCCGGTTTGGCGGCAGGTACCTTACCGAGGGCCGGCTTACCGAGCGCGGGTTTGCCGAGAGTAGGCTTACCGGCAGACGGAGCCGCCGCAGTCTCCTCCGCCGGGGCGGCAGGCTTAGCGGTCCCGAGGGTAGGTTTGGCCGCGCCGAGAGTGGGCTTGGCGGCACCCAAAGCATGTTTGCCGGCCGAGGGCGCAGGCTTGCCCGCGCTGAGGGCTGCGGCTCCCTGTTTACCCGGAACGGGAGCAGGCTTAGCGACCGCCGGCTCCTGAGCGCCGGGTGTCGGGGACTTCTTACCGAAAACGGACGCGCCCAAGGCGGGCTTGCCGACGGACGGCTTGGAAAGACCGGGCTTAGCCCCCGGGGCGGGTGTCCCCTTGTCGGCGGGCTCCTCCGCCTGCTTCTTGCCGAAAACAGACGCGCCCAAGGCGGGTTTGCCGGTGGAGGCCTTGGCCAACGGCGGCTTGGCGGCAGCACGAGTGGGAGGTACGGTGGCAGCGGGTGCCTTGTGCTGAGCCGGCTGGGGAGCCTGCTGCTGCGGTGCGGTGGCCTGACCGGGCATACCCATGGGCATACCGGCTGGTATTTGGCCGCCGTTTTGTGCCATCTGCTGGGCCATCATCTGCTGAAACATCATTTGCTGGGCCATCATCATCTGCTGCATCTGCATCATGGCATTGGCCTGGTCCTGCGGCATGTTCGCCATATTCGGCATATTCGGCATGCCGGGCATACCCATCGGCATCTGCATGCCCGGGGCCGGGGCGGCCTTACGGGCTGCTTCCTCCTCGGCAGCTTTGCGAGCCGCCTCTTCTTCCGCTGCTTTTCGGGCGGCTTTCTCGGCGGCTTTCCGAGCGGCCTCTTCTTCGGCGGCTTTGCGCGCCGCTTCCTCGGCAGCCAAGCGAGCGGCCTCTTCCTCCGCAGCCTTGCGGGCGGCCTCCTCCGCGGCCAATCGGGCGGCCTCCTCTTCGGCCGCCTTGCGAGCAGCCTCCTCAGCGGCCTTCTGCTCCGCCAGTTGCCGTTCGTATTCGGCCATTTGGCGGTTATATTCCTCCATCTCGCGCTCGTATTGCTCCTGCGCCAAGCGCTCAGCCTCGGCTTGACGCGCGGCTTCTTCGGCGGCGGCCTTGGCGGCTTCTTCTTCGGCCGCCTTGCGGGCTGCCTCTTCCGCCGCGCGGGCTTCAGCCTTGGCCTTATCGGCGGCAATGTCCTCTGCGCGGGGTTCGCCCTTGGCGTTGTTGAGGCGGGCTGGGGCCGCCTTGGTGATAGCGCCTCCGCCGGCACCCAGGAGCTTAGGTTTGTTCTTGGGAACGACGCCCGAGTTGATGAGAGTTCGTTTGGGACCGGTCGGGGCCCCCGTAGGTTTCAGTGTTGCCATAAGTGGAAGGTGTATTGACTCGCCGCGTATTGTAGCACATCGGTGCCGGCTTTGCAATGATGGATTTTGCCCCGGGGCATTTTTTGCCTGTTGCAGGGCAGAAAAGGGGCTTGCCGCATGGGGGGCGGGCATGGTAAAATGGCCTCCGTGAGCATTCCGGAGCAAAAAACGGCCTGTCGGCGCCGTGCGATGATGCTGCTTTGCCTGTCGGTGGGCCTCGTGGGGCTTATCGGGGGTGGGCTGCGTATTGCCCTGGAGGGGCCGGGGGTGCTTGGGGTGAGCAATGCCGTACCCTGGGGCTGGGATGTGGTGCAGTTTGTGTTTTGGATAGGCCTGGGCCACGCCGGTACACTGATTTCTGCCGTGCTGCTTCTGACGCGGCAGGAGTGGAGCCGCGTCATTGCTCGACAGGCGGAGCTGATGACGCTGTGTGCCGTGGCCGTGGCGGCGGTGTTCCCGGCGGTGCATGTGGGCCGAGTGTGGATGGAGTGGATGTTTTATCCCGGTCCGCTGCCCGGAGGTTTGTGGCCGAATGCGGCCAGTCCGTTGGTGTGGGATCCCGTTGCCATCGGGGCTTATTTCCTGCTATCGGTGCTTTACGCCGCGATGGGCCTGAGGGCGGGGCAGGGGATGACCCCGGAGCAGAGGAACTCGCGTGCGCGGGCTTGTCTGCTGATGGCCGGTGTGTTGACGCCGCTGGTGGTGACGGTGCATTCCGTGGTGGGGTGTGATTTCGCGGTGCTGTTGCGATGGCATGCGTCTTTTCTGCCGCCGTACTTTGTATGTGGGGCGATTTTGTCCGGGTTGGCCATGGTGCAGCTGATTGTTCGGGGAACGGGCGGGGCGGTTCCCGTGCCCCTGATGCGCCTGACGGCCGGGGTAGCAACGGGGATGGGGGTGTTTTATGCGCTGGAACTGGTGGAGAGTCCGATGCTGTTTGATGCAGTGTATGTTGCTGTGATTTCGTTGAATGTGGCTGCTCCTCTGTGCTTGCTGCTGCCCGTGGTTCAGCGGAGGGGGGTGTTGCAGGTATTGATCGGAGCGGGGGTATTGGTCGGTATGTGGCTGGAGCGTGTGCATATCATCGTGAGGCGATCCGAAATGTTATTCGGGGTGGATTACATGCCGACCCGGACGGATGTGGCCATGCTGGTGGGGAGTATGGGGGCCTTCATCGGGCTGTTTCTGTTGCTCGATGCTCGTTTGCCGCAGGGTGGGCCTGACGGTGGAAATGCAGCATCTGCGCCGCCGGGGCAGGGCCGGGTCGCATGGCTGGGCGGCTTGATCGGGGTGTTCGCGGCGGCGTGTTGGTTGTATGCGACACAGGGGGCAGAGACGGCCGGTGTTCTGACCGGGCGGCCGCATGGTGCTTTTTTTCAGGTTCCGGTGTATACGGTGTGTGGCCTGCTGGGTGCGGGGGTGGCGATTTATATGAATTTAATGCGGAGGTTGAGAATGTGAAGAATGTTGTGTTGACAGCGGTATCCGTGCTTCTTTTGTTGGCGGCGTGGGTCGTTTTTGTTGACCGAGAGCGGGAAGTCCCGCGCCTGCCGGGCAATATG
>CAMEZO010000104.1 GCA_945947905.1 uncultured bacterium | reverse complement strand
CATGCGGGTAACATTGGGGGCCTGCTTGCGGATATCAACCTCGCCCATGTGGATTTCGCACTCCAGACCATAGTAAGCTGCCGCCGTTGCCAGGGCCACGCCGTGCTGCCCTGCCCCGGTCTCGGCTATCAGTTTTTTCTTACCCATGAACTTGGCCAGCAGGCCCTCGCCCATGCAGTGGTTGAGCTTGTGGGCACCGGTGTGGTTCAGGTCCTCGCGCTTCAGGTAGATCTGCGCGCCGCCGTTCAGGCGGGAGAGTCGCTCGCAGTGGCTCACCGGCGTGGGGCGGCCTTGGAACTGCCGACGGATGCGGCGGAGCTCGTTGATGAACTGGGCGCTGTGGCAGATGTTATTGTAGGCATCGGTTATCTCCTCGAAGGCAGGCTTCAATTCGTCCGGCAGGTAGGCGCCACCGTAGGGGCCGAAGTAGCCCTTGGCGTCCGGGTGGTCTCTCAGGTAAGAACGGAAATCCATATGCTCCTATTCTACCCCCACGCCGACAGAATGCAAGCCTGCGGGTGCCATGATGACAAACTTAGGGTAGGCCGGGAGGTAGTTCAAGCGAAAAAGTGCTCCACCAAGGGCTCCTGTACGCGGAACATGCGCTCGCGGTCCTCGGGGTCGTAGTCAAGATACCCGTGCAGATGTACCAAACCGTGCACCATGTAGCGGAAGAGTTCCTGCTCGCGGTTCAGGCCGTGGGCGGCGGCGTAAGCGGCGGCTGTTTCGCAGCTCACCACAATTTCGCCGTAGGGGAAAGTGATGACATCCGTAGCTGAGGGGTCATTCAGAAAGCGGGCGTGAACATCGGCGATGGTCGCGTCATCCACCACGGAGATTTCCACCGTATCCAGACGGGAGAGAACATGGTCCGGGCCCTCGGGCTCGGTCAGGAGCTGCGGTAGAAGTCGATTAAGCGCGGCGGCAAATCGCTCGGCCAAGGCCTCGTCCGCCCAGTCGCTCTCGGTGTTCATGTAGACTTCAATCTGCGGTATCATCAGCCTCTCGTTGACGTTGTTTGCGCTCTTTGGCGATGGCTCGGGCCGCGCGAAAAAAACTCCGGAACTGCTCCAGGCATTCCTCCTGCAGCACCCCGCCCTGCACCTCGCAGCGGTGATTCAGGGGAGGATTGGAGTCCAGCAGGTTGATCCACCCGCCGCAGGCCCCGCCCTTGGGATCCGGTATGCCGAAGACAACACGCTGCGGGCGGCAGTGCACCAAGGCCCCCGCGCACATGGGGCAAGGCTCCTTGGTAACATACACGGTGCAGCCCTCCAGCCGCCAATCGCCGCAGGCGGCCTGGGCTTCCGCCAAGGCCAGCATCTCCGCGTGCGCAGTGGCATCCTTGCGGCTCTCCACGCTGTTATGCCCCCGCGCTATCACGGCGCCGTCCTTCACGATCACGCAGCCGCAGGGCACCTCGCCGACGGCGCGGGCCTCCTCGGCCTCGCGCATCGCCAGCATCATATAGTGTTCGTCCTCGCTCACGCCGCTCGGTCAGCGGAGGGTGATGCGCGGGTCGTTGTCCAGCACCGCCTGCACGGTGGGCCAGCCCTCCGGCGTCTGGTTCTGGAACATGTGCAGGTAGATGGAAACCGCCCCTGCGGGGTACTTATCGAACAGGGTGTCCACGGCTTCCTTCAGCTTCTCCTCATCGATGTTCTCCGGCAGGTCATCCACCACGCCGTGCCCGTTGTGCGGGATCCCCAGCTTGTCGATGAAGGTCACCAGCATCCCCTCGTGCTTGCGGATCAGCCACACCTGCAACAGGTGGTCCGCAATCGTCTCCGCCGGCTTCCACGCCAGCATCCGCTTGAGCCACGCAAACTGCTCGGCCAGCGGCTTCTGCTGCACAAACTCCGGGCGCAGCTTCTTCAGCGCCGCCAGCTCGCGCACTGCCGCGCGATACACGGCGCGCTCCTGGTTGCGCATCCAATCAAGGAAAGTGTTGACGGTCTCTTCATCCGACTTCTGGAAAATGGTGTATGACTTCATGTGCCTGCTTTTATGGTAAAGTGCGTCCCCACATCCTACCACACCCTCCCCCGCCTGTCCAGCCTTTATTGCACGGCATGCCCCGAAAAATCGTTCCTAAGGCCCCGCATCGCCTCCGAAAACGCCGGGAGCATAGTGCCCGGGACTCTCCCCTTTTCCCGCTTTTTATACTTGACATTTTGAACAAAATATGCTACACTCCGGGCGTTATGCATTCCCCTGAATATTATTTGATGAAGCAAGCAGGAAGAGGAAACGATGCCGAGGTGAAGGAATTGCTGGCAAACGGGGCCGATGTCAATGCAGCGGACTATTGCGGTGACACGGCCTTGATCAGGGCGGCATCGGAGGGGCATGACTCGATCGTCAAGCTGCTGTTGGAGGCAGGGGCTGACTCGAATGCTGCGAATAACAGGGGCATCAATGCGCTGATCGGTGCCTGCGGCGCAGCTTGGCCGGGCTACATACCGAGCGAATCTGCACATTATTCGGAGGTCGTCAGGCTTCTGTTGAAGGCCGACGCGGATGTCAATGCAAAGACAAAGGAGGCCGACACGGCTCTGATGTGGGCCGCCTCCAAGGGGGAAACAGAGTCCATACGCCTGCTGACGGAGGCAGGGGCGGATATCAGCGCCGTGGATGAGCGTGGCCGCACAGCCCTGATGCGTGCCGCATGGTGGGGGCGGGAAGAGGTCATCCGCCTGCTCCTCGAGGCAGGGGCGGATATCGAAGCACGAGACCACGATGGGTGTACTGCCCTGATGGAGGCCGCCGAGCAAGGGCACACGGAGGCCGTCACCGTGCTGCTGAATGCCGGTGCGAATCTCCATGCCGGGGACGAAACTGCGGAAACAGCTCTGTCGAAGGCCGCAAGAGCAGATTATGCAGAACTTGTCGAGCTTCTGATTGATGCCGGTGCAGATGTCAACGCGACAACCCAAAGCAGCTCCACCGCTTTGATGGTTTCTGCCGCACTCGGCAACACGGAGTGCGTCCGGGTACTGGTGGAGGCAGGCGCGAATCTCAATGCTGTCGACTGGTGCGGCCGCTCGGCACTGATGGAGGCCGTTTACAACGAGAACACGGACTGCGCCGAACTTCTCTTGGCAGCGGGCGCAGATGTCCACCTCAGAGACAATGAGGGCAGAATAGCACTGATGGAAGCCGCTTTATTCGGCGAAACAGAATGCGTGCGCCGCCTGTTGGCCGCCGGCTCAGACGTCAATAACCGAGACACAGACGGCCAAACGGTTTTGGACTACGCCTTATCCTCGGACTACATCGAAGAAGGAAAAGAAATCTCCGCCCTCCTCCGCGCCGCCGGAGCCAAGAGTTCCGAAGAGCTATAAAACCCGAAATCAGGCCGGCAAAGGACAGTTATGAAGTGCTCCGATTGTTTGTCTATACACCATAGAGGGTGTCGAGACAGAAAATTCGCGACAGTACTGCGGAGTCCCTGCGGGGCGAATAGGAGCCGACAGTGGCAAAAAATCCGTGTTTGACACAGTTCGATCTTGACCGGTCCTGTATCAATGTCTGAATTGAAGGCGTGGGCAGTTTGAAAGGCTCAAGTGACCGCATTCTAAGAAGTTATCATATGTCGTCGGAAGTCAGTGACAGCCGGCTCCTTCCCGAAAAGGCCGGAAAAGCATATAAAATGAATATCGTTGTTGATATTCGCAGGGGGGATTCGTGCACCATTGAGTTTGAGTTACAGATTGGTAATCCTAAAATTCTTCCGGCGGGATTTATTGACCGCTATTGCAAGAAATCTCCTCGTGAAAATATGAGTTTGAGATTGGTAATGTTTTTAATGCATTGTCATCATCTTGTTTTCGGCGGTTATGCTCCCAAAGTTACTCATATATGCCAATTCCCCTACAGTTATGACGATGAAGTACCCGAAGAAAGGAAATCGGGATTATCTCTGAAATATCTGGATGATATTCTTCTTTCAGAAGATGTTCGCACGGCTTTTGATGTATTGCGAAATGCGAGTTTTTACTTGTGGCATTGTGGGGGTATGGGAGGCTGCTGGTCTCCTTACGAGTGCTACACGCTTAGATTTAAGAATGGAAAGGAAACTGAAGATTTCCCTGTACTTTATTTTAATCGTGCGTGGGATCGCTTCGTTACAACTTCCGTTTTTGAGATGCTTAGTGAGGAGGGCGATGAAAGCCGGAGCACAGCAAGCTCGTAAAATTCATCCATCGCCATGATTTCCGCAGCACAGCAAACGACTTCATGCCACCCTCACGGGAGTCGGACGGAGTCTGCGGAGAATGCGGAGCCGTGGCAACCGGACCAAGGTCAAGACAAGCACCGGCATCCGGGATGTTACCTACAACATCCTCAACCGCCCGACCGGCTTCATCGCACGGTGTCTTTTGGGTGCTTTTCGGGGGTGTTTTGGTTTTGTGTACCGAAAAGGCGCACCGACAATATACAAGGCTTTGCAAGGCCATGCAAGCCCCCCCCAATAACAAAGTCCCCACGGGGGTTATGCCGTGGGGCGCAATTGCTGAATGCTATAGGGCCGCAGGGGTTCGAACCCTGGACCAAGGGATTATGAGTCCCCTGCTCTAACCACTGAGCTACAGCCCCGCAGGGAGAGTAGCACAAAAAAGTGCGGGATGCAAGCCAAAACTTGAAAAAATCGAGTCATGCCTGCGGGGCCGGGGGACTCAGCGAGAGGAGGCGGGGTTGACGCGGATGCTGACAGAGGTGGCGGGGAGGTCCTTGGCGGAGACGGTGACCTTGGCGGTACCCTTCTTGCCGGGGAGGCCGCGCACGACGGCGAGGATGCGTCCGTTGAAGAATTTCTGGCGGCGATCCTGCATGCAGGTCTGATCCACGGGGTCGCCGTTGCAGAAGCCGACAAGCTCGGCGGGGCCGGTGACGGAGAACGAGACCTCCCGGCAGTCCGTGGGCACCACGTTACCCTTGGCATCCACGATCACCATTTCGATGTACGAGAGGTCGCGCCCATCGCCCGCGATGGCAGCGCGGTCCGGCGAGGCCTTCACGGAAGCGGCGGGCCCGGCGGTGACACGGGTGGCCTGCGCCCAAGGCTTGCCGTCCTTCTTCACCACCACCTTGAGCTCGCCCGGCTCATACTTCACGTTCTCCCACACGAAGCGGTAGTCGCAGCGGTTGATGGTGATCTTCTTGTGTGTGAACTTCTCCCCATCGCCCTTTCTGCAGACGCCCTGGCTCTTGCCGTTCACAAACAGCTCGGCCTCATCACCGGCAGAGAAGCACATCACCGGAGTGACCTCCCCTTCCCGACCGGCCCAGTTCCAGTGCGGCAGCAGGTGGGCTTGACGCACCTCAGGATTCCAGCGGCTTTGGTAGATGTAATAGATATCCTTCGGGAAGCCGGCCAAGTCGATGATACCGAAGTACGAACTGCGGCTCGGAGCCTTGTTGCCCATGGCCTCGAACTGCTTCATGACGGCCTCCTGCTCCGCCTTGGGCAGGTCCTTAATGTTGCCGATATTCGATGCGTCGAGGTTGTACGGCGTGGGCTCACCGATGTAGTCCCAGCCCGTCCACACATACTCACCCGCCACGTTGGGGTTGGCATCCTGCGCCGCCCACTCGATGTCGGGCGGGCTGCCCCAGTGGGTGGAGAAAATACCGTAGGAACTCACCTGGAAGGGACGCGTACCGGCGCCCACCCCCCAGCGGAGCGGGAAGAAATATGTATCGCGCGTCGAGATGGCGGAAGCCGTCACCGAGCCGTACACCGGCTTACCCGGGCGGGCCTTGATAAACTTTGGGTACGCAAAGGGTCGGTAGTTGTAGCCGAACACCTCCAGCGAGTCACCGAAAGCATCGAGATCCTTGTTATCATTGTTCACACCGACGGTATACGGGCGGGTGGTATCGTACTTCTTCATCTCCGCCTTAAGCGCGTTGGAGACCTCGGGGCCGTCCTTGGTCCAAATCTCCGGCACCTCGTTGCCGCCGCTCCAGGCGATAATGCAGGGGTGATTGCGATCGCGCAGCATAAAATTGCGGACATCCTTCTGCCACCACTCGGGCCAGAGGGTGTGGTAGCCGTTCACCTTATCATACTTCTGATGCTTCCAGATATCAAACAACTCATCAATCACCAGAATGCCGTACTTATCGCACAGATCCAGCACCTCCGGCGCGGGCGGGTTGTGGGACATGCGGATAGAGTTGCAGCCCATGTCCTTCAGCTTCTCGATCTTGCGCTCGTAGCCGCGCGTGTGGAAGGCAGCCCCGAGCGGCCCGAGGTCGTGGTGCTCACAAACACCCTTGAGGTACACCCGCTTGCCGTTCAGGTAAAAACCATCCCCCTTCCACTCCACCGTGCGCACACCGAAAGGCGTGGAGGCGGTGTCCAGCTTCTTGCCGTCCGCCGTCACTGTTGTTTTCAGCGTATAAAGGTGCGGCTTCTCACAGCTCCAGAGGGTCGGCTTAGGCAAGGTAATCTCCTGCTCCACCACCCGGGAGGCCCCGGGCTCCAGCGTCACGGTTACCGGCTTGGCCGCAGCGCCGCCCACGGACTGCTGCACCTGTATCTTCTGCGGCTTCTTGCCCGTGTTCTCCACCGTGGTCTGCACCTGCACCGTGGCGGATCCGGCACTCACCTTGGGAGTGGTGACATAAACACCCCAGTGCGCGATGTGGGTCGGCGCGGTCTTCTCCAACCAAACGTGGCGATAGATACCCGCACCGGGATACCAGCGCGTGGAGAGCGGCTTGTTGGAAGCCGACACCGCCACGAGATTCTTACCCGGTTTGAGGAAGGGGGTGATGTCTACCCGGAAGGAATTGTAGCCGTAGGCCCACTCGCCCGCGAGCTTACCGTTCACATACACCTTCGGGTTCGACATCACGCCGTCGAAGTCCAAATAATACCGCTCCGCCTCCGGGTTGAAACCGGCCGGCACGTTGAAATTCTTGCGGTACCAACCGAAGCCGTCCCAAGGCAGCTTGCCCGTCTCGTTCGGCTCATCGCGCAGGAAGCGGCTCTCGATCGCCCAGTCATGCGGCAGCTGCACCTTCTTGAAGCCCTTGGCGGCATAATTCGCCTGCGCCGGGGCCAGCCAAGCCTCGGGATCATGCGGGCGGATGGGCAGCACCTTACCCGCAGCATCCGAGAACGACACCTCGCGGATGCTCGCCCAGTTCCCCTTGCCCGTGCCGTGCACGGTGAGGGTCACCACATCCACCGGGCAATCCAGCTCCACCTCCGTGGTATCGCCCGAGGTCTTGAGCTCGCGCAGAATCCGGCCGTTGTTCACGTTGACATGCAGCTCCTTCTCGCGGCCGTTCTCCCAGCGCACGACGAGCTTCTTCGCCGTGCCGGAGAAACCGGGGCGCAGGGTGAGCACATGGCCGGGCTTGTCATTCACCGCACACCAGCGGGTGTTGGGGTCGCCGTCCACGGCATGCAGCGCGGGGTGGGCGGGCTGGGCGGAACTCGCCACGGCGGGGGATCCCTCATCCGTGGGAACACCTTTTCCGAAGTACTTGAAGCTCCAGTCAAAATCGAAGCTCACGCGCTCACCGGCCCGGGCCGAGCCCAGTGCCAGTGCTAACAGGGGAATGATGTATCTTGCTTTCGTCATATGGTAAGCAGCGGCTACCCGCCTTTCCGCCAGCCTAGCACACCGGGAGCGGCATTTCAAGGCAAAAGTCCAGCATAAGCGCATTTTCCGCAGCCCTCCGCCGGGACCGAGAGAAATAATCGGCAGAGACGACTTTTCCGTGAAAGAAAGCCCCGAGCGGCTGCGTACATGGAAATAATGTGCGCA
>CAMEZO010000103.1 GCA_945947905.1 uncultured bacterium | reverse complement strand
ATCAGAGTCAGTCACATACAGTTTACTGACAGTATTGGAATCTGTATCGTATTCCAATCCCCACATAGTAATCGAATGCCCAATGTTACCACCCGTAGAAATTCCCAATCCAACCGTGGTTTGACCATCTTTGAAAACAGAAATTAACGATGAGGATGCTTGTTCATATGTTAAGGGTAAATTGTATCCATCAGCGTCCAAACTCTCGTTATAATAAAGACCCTCCTTAAGTTTTACCTGATTTTTATAGTAACCGGAAAATGGCGCATCCCCCTTACCTTCCGTGGGGAAAACATCCGAGTTCTTCACCACCAGTTTCTCTTGCGTCTCATCATACTTCCACTTCTGGCCCGATAAAGTTGTATTCGCATTAAACCACCACTCAATGCCAACCAAGGCACTTGTATCCGGCAAATCTTGACCGTAATCCGTTTTTAGTTGACTATAAACAGCCACAGTTCCCTGCGGAGCGGAGGAATTATAATTCGTATCCCAGTGCTGCCACCAGTTGATCATATTCGCCGCCGTGGCTGCCCAGCACATCTCAGAATCACCACTCCAAGTCTTCGTCGTATCATACCAACCGCCGTCTTTACTGACCCCATAGGCCCAGAGTTCCTTTGTTTCGGCCCAAGCGGAGGGGTGGGAGAGTGCGCAGAGAATGGCGAGGCAAAGAGCGGAGCGTTTCATACTGAAAGGAGGTGGGGAAAGAAGCGGGGGTGGCCCGCGCCCACGATGCGAAGCATACAGCATTTTCCATGCAGAGTCAAGCAGGAAATGGCGTTAAGCCTTAAAAATCAAGGAGTTAGGGCCGTTATTATCCCCTACGGCGAGGAGGAGAGCGAGAGCGAAGGGTGGGAAAAAGCCGCATGGGGAGGGGCTTTTCGGCATGGGCGGCGGGGGTGTGTATTGAAAATGCTGTAGGCTGCGGGGAACGGGAAAGGAGACCGGGGCCGCGGTGAGGGAGCCGCTGCGCCCCGGGAGGGAGGGCTGTCTCTGCGGCAAAAGAGGCAGTGCGGGCAGAGTTTTGGCTTTTCAAGGCGTTTGAAATGGGGTATAATAGCCGCGCTATGTTACAAGCCGGAATCGTAGGCCTGCCGAATGTAGGCAAATCAACGTTGTTCAACGCAGTGACGCGCTCCCACAAGGCGGAGGCGGCGAACTACCCCTTCTGCACGATAGACCCGAATGTGGGGATGGTGGAGGTACCGGATGCGCGCTTGGCTGTGCTGGCGGAGATGAGCAAGAGTGAGCGCGTGGTGCCGGCGGCCATCGAGTTTGTGGACATCGCGGGCCTGGTGAAAGGCGCAGCGGAGGGTGCCGGGCTGGGCAACAAGTTCTTATCCAACATCCGCGAGACGGACGCCATCGTGCAGGTGGTGCGCTGCTTTGAGAACGACGACATCATCCACGAGCTGGGCAGTGTCGACCCCGTGCGCGACATCGAGATTATCAACGATGAGCTGATTCTGGCCGACTTGGCCGCGATGGAGAAGCGCAAGGAAAGCCGCATCAAGAAAGCGCGCGGCGGGGACAAGGAAGCCAAGGAGGAGATAGCCCTCATCGAAAAGCTGCTGCCGCATCTGGACGCGGGCAAACCCGCCATCACCCTGGAGCTGAACGATGACGAAAAGAAACTGCTCAAGAGCTTCTACCTCCTCTCGAGCAAGAAGAGTATTTTTGCCTGCAACGTGAGCGAGGACGAGCTGGCGGAAGCCGTGAAGAACCCGGACGCGCACCCCTATGTATCCGCCGTCCGCAAGTATGTGGCAGAGAACCACAACGCCGAGGCCATCGTCATCTCCGCCCGAATCGAGGAAGAGCTCTCCGAGCTGCCGCAGGAAGAGGCGCGCGACTACCTGCGCGACCTGGGCGTGGAGGACTCCGGCGTAAGCGACCTGATCCGCGCGGTGTACCACCTGTTGGGGCTGCGCACCTACCTGACCACGGGCGAGAAGGAGACGAAAGCCTGGACCATCCCCGCCGGAGCCAAGGCCCCGCAGGCGGCGGGCGTCATCCACACCGACTTCGAGCGCGGCTTCATCGCGGCGCAGGTGGTGGCCTATGAGGATCTGGTGGCCTGCGGCAGCCTGCTGAAGGCCAAGGAGCAGGCCAAGCTGCGCATAGAGGGCAAGGATTATGTGATGAAGGACGGCGACGTGGTGGAGTTCCGCTTCAACGTGTCCAAATAATGGCACGATGACCGTTTTTCCCATTGACTGACAGAAACACCGAGCGTATACCAAAGGCATGAGCGTAATTCCATGGGCAGTAATGGCGGCGGCCTCGGGCACGGTAGCGTGGTTGGACCCGGTGGCCCCGACGGGACCGGAGAGTGTAACGACAGCCAACAACCACCTGCGCATGATGTTTGAGAACGACTGCGCCTTCGGTGAGGACCGGGACTACTCCCACGGCACGCGCTTCGACTACGCGCACAGCCTGTCTGCGGAGAACTCCCTGAGCCTGAGCGACGCCTGGGGCATCAGCATCTCGCAGAACATCTACACCCCCACCACGCACACGCGCGGGGCCGTGCCGGGCGAGCACCCGTACGCCGGGGACTTCCGCGTGGGCGGGGCCTACATGCAGCGTTGGCACAACTTCGGGCACTGCGTGGAGCTGCAGGTCGGCATGATGGGCAAGGCGGCCTTTGCGCGCGACACCCAGAACTTTGTACACAAGGTCGGCAACATGGAGCGCTGGGACGGCTGGGGCTCCCAAGCGCCCTCCGAGGCGGCGGTGCAGTTCTCCGCCCGGCAGGATTACCGCCTCTCCTTCCTGGAGACGCATTTTGCTAACGGCTGGGAGACGGACGCCATGTGCTACACGCAGGAGAACATCGGCACGCTGCACATCGACGGGCGCGTTGGGTTCAACATGCGCATCGGCACCAACCTGCCCACCAACATGCAGATGACCCGCAGCGGCGGGGCCAACTACGGGCTCGGCCTGCTGCTCAAGGAGAACTATAACCCCGCAGCCACCTCCGTGTTCTTCACCCTGGGCGGTGATGTGGGCTACTACGCGCGGGACTACGGCATCGACGGCGGGGTGTTCCACCGGTTCGAGAACAAGACGGTCTCCCGCCGCCCCTGGCAGGCGGAGCTGCGCGCCGGAGTGGGGGTCTCCCGCCGCAATGTGGACTACTTTGCAGGGGCTGTGTACCATACACCCTCCTATCGGCACGGCAAGGGGGGCCTGTACGGCTGCTTCTCCATCACTCTGAACTGGTAAGGGCGCATGACACAAGGGCTGAAGGCGACCCTGATGGTCATCGGTGCGGCGGGCGTGCTGCTCTTCGCGGGGGCCTGTCCCCGGCTGGGGGCGGAGGCGGTGTACCGCAGCGGTGCCATGCTGGCGGTGGGTACGCTGGCGGGGCTGCTGGCCCTGTACGGCGCATGGAAACTCGCGGCGGGCTACCGGGCCAACCTCATCGTGGGTGCGGTGAGCCTTTTCTTCCTGTCCGCCGGATTGGGTATCATCTATAACTACAGCGCGAAAGCGTGGGAGTTCCTGATGAGCGGCCAATGGGTGGGGGCGGTCGGCATGCTCTGCTCTGCCCTCATGGGGCTCATCTTCATGCTCGTGTTCGGCTACCTGGCCTACAAATCCCTGCGCGGGCGCATTTGGGCCGCAACGGCTCATTTGGCTTTCTTTTTCATCATGCTGGGGGGCATGATTGACTTCTTCTGCGAGGAACGCGGCGTGCTGCAATTGACAGCGGGCGGCCCCGCCGTGCGCGAGGTGACCACGGAGGGCGGGAGCACCCTGCCCCTGGACTTCGAGCTGCAACTGCTGAGCACCGATATACAGCGCACGGGCGAGCCGACCTACACGCTCTACACCTACCAAAACAACCGCTGGGTGGCCCCCGTGCCGCTGGCGGTGGAGGGCAACCTCCTTCGGCTGGGCGAGGAGACCTGGAACCGCGAGCTGCCGGGCGGACAGGCCCACCTGCTGCTGCCGGGCAGCCCGATGCGGCTCATCGTGCGCACCCCCGCGCCGGTTTCCTTTTATGATGCGGAGTGCCGCCTGACCCAAAGTTACAGGGGCACCCCCACCACCGAGACGCGACATATTCTGGTGAACACGCCGCTGGAGTGCAAGGGGTGGCAGATCAGCCTGCTGGATATGCAGGAGACCCCGGCGGGCGGCGCGGCGGTGGTGCAGGCGCGGCGTGCCCCGGGGCGCGGGATCGTGCTGGCCGGGCTCGTGGGCTTGATTATCTGCACCTGCGGCATGTGCTGGCAGCGCAAGCCGAGCGACAAAGGAAAGGAGACGGCGGCATGAGCGCGGCGGTTATCATCTTCGAGGCCCTCGCGCTGCTGCTCTGTGTGGCGTCTGCCGCCCTGCCCCGCTACAGCTACCGCCTGCTGTGGGCGGCGTGGTGCTGCGGGGCTGTCCTGCTGGGGTTGAATGCGGCCTTGGCGGAGTCCCTGCCCTTCGGCAACATGCGCCATGTGCTCTGCTTTTTCCCCCTGGTGATGGCCCCTGCTGCGTGCTACCTGCGCCGCGCCCACGGGGAGGAATTGAGCCGCCGGCTGGCGGCGGCGGCGGCGGTGGCGCTGACGGGGGCACTCTGCATGCCCCTGCAGGCGGCGTGGCGGCCCATGCCGGCCCTCAAGTCGCCGTGGTTCGCGCCGCATGTCACATCCTATGTGGTAGCCTACGGGCTGCTGGCGGTGAGTGCCCTGCTGGCCTGCCGCCGAGGCGAGGAGGCCCTGCGCCGGGCCGCCTTGGTGGTGCGGGTGGCCTTCCCCTTCCTCACCTTCGGGCTGGCAAGCGGGGCCCTGTGGGCGGATGATGCCTGGGGCCGCTACTGGGGCTGGGACATCAAGGAGGCATGGTCGCTGCTCACCTGGCTGGTCTACGCGGCGTGGTTTCACCTGCGGCACGAGCCGGCCTTCCACGGGTGGCGGCGTCCCCTGCTGCTGCTCGGTTTCGCCTGCGTGGTCATCACGTTCCTGATTGTTAATTTCCTTCCCTCGGTCAACAGCCTGCACTCCTACGCCAACTGAGGCGCGCGCTCATCGGCGGCGCGAGGAGAAGACGCCCCGGCGGCGGGCTGACGAGCGGGAAACGCCCCAACACAGCACAGCCCAGCAGAGCATGGCCCCGCACACGCTGAACCACTGCGGCGGGCAAATCCACGCGCGGTACAGCACCCAAACAGGCACAGCCAACAAAACACCACGCCGCAGCAAGGCGGGGAAGAAGGGCAGCAAGAGCAGGGCCGCCAAGCCGATACCACCACCCCATTTCAGGGCCATGACCATATCGGCCTGCATGGGTGCGGGGGTATAAACCACATCCTGCGCCAGGCGGCTGCCGCGTTGGTAGCTCATGCTTTCCTCTGCCAAAAGGGTAGAGCATGTACGCGCGAGAAGATCGAGGCGTTCGGGATTCCCCGCAGAGCCGGCGGGTTGCTCCACCAGCACAGCCTCCGGAAGGGGCGCGGCGGACGAAGCGAACACGGCTGCGGGATCGAGGGTCTGCACGCGGGCCTCCACCAAGCGGGTGCGTCCGTTGGCGTCCAGCGGCAGGCGGCGGGTTCCCAAGCGCAGCTCGCGGCCCGGGCTCACCTTCACCTCGTCCGGGCGGATGCCGCGCGCCATCATGGCTAAACGCAGCGGCAAGGTGGGAATGACCTCGCCGTTCCAGCGTACGAACAGGGGGAAGGAGGTGCAGCCCTGGGTGGTCGGGCTGCTGGTCAGGGGTTCGTCCTCCAGCCAATCCGGGGCCCAGGCGATATCCAAGGCGTCCGGCTTGTCCGTAAAACCGTTCGGCAGGGCTCGGTTGGCAGACGGAAAACCGGAGACATCACCGCTGATATTTTCGGCAGGGATAGCGGTGTTTTGCAGCTCGACGGGGGTGAAATCCGCCGAGGCTGCCGTGCGTCCCCGCAGGCCCACCGCCGCCTGCGGTATCTTGCGGAGGGCGGAGCAGAAGATCTCGCGGGACATGTCGCCGGTCTCGGTCTGCCAAATGAGCGGGGAAGAGATACCGACCGTCTTCACCCCCGCCGCCTGCAGGCGCGCGAGGATGACGGCGAAGTCCTGCGGGCCGAGGGGCAAGGCCGCGAAAACGCGTTCGGCCTGCGCGTCATCCAGCTCCAAGGCCCCGACGGAGACGGGGTGCAGGGTGCGCTTCTCCACCGTGGTGGGCACCTCCACGCGCGACATGGATGAGCCCTCCAAGTAGGCACTCTGCCCGCCGATCTTGCTGAAGATCCAAGCGTCCGCCCCTCCCAGGAAGGAGGAGGAGAACCACCAGCAGCCGGCCATGAGCGGCAGGGCGATGAGCAGGGAGCTCAGGCGCCGAGGAGAGGAAGAAGACATGCGGCAACACGGGCGGCGGGGCTTCCGGAAGGCGCCGAGCGGCAGACACGGCGCAGGGCATTCAGCCCGGCGGGAATCACGGAGAGGTACCAGTCCTTCCCCTGATGATAGGCAATGTTAGCAAAGGCACCGAGGGCCTGCATGATGCGCTGCAGGGCACAGGCGGTGAACACGGCGGGGTCCGGCTGCGGGCCGCCCGCCTGCTGCCACAGATGCAACAGTTCGGCGCGTTCCGGCTCGGTAAAGTCCATGTACGGGTCGTAGATCAGGGAGGCGAGGTCGTACTCCCACCGCCCGAGGCGCATGCCTTGGAAATCAATCAACCACGCCTTGCCGTTGCAGAGCATAATGTTCTGGCTCTGGCAGTCGCGGTGCACGGGGCCCCTCGGCAGGGCTGCAAGCCAATCGGCGAGCTCGCGCAGCGCGGGACCGGCTAACAGGGCCTCGGCATCTCCGCCGAGATGGAGCCCCACCAAGTGTCGGGCGAAGTACTCCTGCTCCCAGCGGTAGAGGTCGGCATCGAAGGCGGGCTGCAGCAGCCAATCAGGCTTCAACCGATGCAGCGGTAACAGGGCCTCGAAGGCAAGGGCATACGCCACACGACGCTCCTCCCAAGGCGCGTTTTTGAGGCTCAGCAGGTCGCGATCCCCCAGGTCGGTGACCAAGCAGGCCCCGCACCCGGCGCCGAGGTCCTCCGCCGCCAACACCGCCGGCACCTGCACCCCCGCAGCGGCCAAATGCCGCGCAGCAGGCACAAACGAGGCGTTGTCCGCTCGGTCGGCGGTCCAGTAAATACCCAGCACCCCGGCGGCGCGCATGATACTGCGCCCGGATGCCCCGGCGGAAACGGCCTGCCACGCCGACTCCGGCACCGTCCGTTCCGTCTGCCGCGCCAAGGCCGACAAAGCCCTGCGCGCCGTATCCGATGCTGCGCCGGCCATCGCGTCAGTTCAGCTTAAAGTAATGAGGACCCTCCTCCTGCTTGGGCTCCTCCGGCTTAGCCGCCGGGGCGGGCTGCTTCTCCGGCTGCTTCTCCGGCTGCTTCTCCGGCTGCTCCGCAGGCATCTCCGGCAGCGCGGGCGGCGCTGTATGTCCCGCCGACTTAGCAGCAGGCTCTGCCGCCGCACGACGCCCCACCACCTGCGCCGCAGGAACCGGCCCGGGCTGCAGCGACTCCGCACGCCCGCCGTTCTTCGCCGTCCCCTTCCCGCCCTTAGGCGCCTCCGCCGACGCCGGCGGATTCTCCGTATAAATTACCAAGCGCTCCACCAACATCGCTGCCTGCACCAGCACATAAATCGCCGTCCCCACCGCCAACGGCCACGCCGCCACCGCCAACTGCGCAAAAAATACCTGCACCCCCATCGACCGGTCAAAATCCAGGTAGCACAAATTCACCACCCCGCAAAACGCAAAAAGCAGCGCAACCAAATGCCCGACTAGAACAGCAATGTACATGCCCACATC
>CAMEZO010000102.1 GCA_945947905.1 uncultured bacterium | reverse complement strand
ATATGAATAATCCATACTTTGAGTTTCATAACGGTGTCAAACTTCTGTGCGGCGAAACGGCTCTCTCCCGCATTGCATGGGAACTGAAGCAACTGGGGGCTTCGCGGCCCTTGGTGCTGTCGGATGCCGTGCTGAATCGCATCGGTACACTGCGGCGTGTGGTTCAGGCCATGGAGGCGGAGGGATGCCCGCCGGCGGGCGGCTTTACGGATATTCCCGTTGATTCCTCGCTGGCTGTTGTCAACCGCATTGCAGCCTACTACCGGGACCTGCATTGCGATGCTCTGGTTGCGGTCGGTGGTGGCTCGGTGCTGGATACGGCGAAGGGGGTGCGTTTGGTGCTATCGCAGGAGGTGGATGATTTGTTGAGTATCAGCGGTTTCGAGAGTCTGCCCAAGGGGCGTAATATTCCGTTTATTGCCGTTCCTACGACCTGTGGGACGGGTTCGGAGTGTACGGGGGTGGCTGTCATTCGTAACGATGAGACTCAGGTCAAGATGGAGTTCCTCTCCCCCTATGTGGAGCCGGATGTTGCCGTTCTGGATCCCGTGATGACGGAGAGTCTGCCGCCGAAAGCCACGGCAAGCACCGGCATGGATGCGCTGACGCATGCCATCGAGGCTGCTACATGTCTGCAGGCCAACCCGCTTTCCACTGCCTACGCCACAGCTGCTATGGAGCTTCTGACTCAGAATATTGTTCAGGCAACGCGCTGCGGCTCGGATAAGAAGGCGCGCTATGCCATGGCTCTGGGTAGCACGATGGCGGGGATCGCGTTCTCTAACTCGATGGTGGGGTTGGTGCATGCTGTTGGGCATGCCTTGGGCGGTGTCTGCCATGTTCCGCACGCCATCGCGATGATGATTCTGCTGCCGCATGTGATGCGCTACAACTTGCCGAAGATTGCTTCTTCCTACGCTGCTTTGCTGCCTCATTTGGTGGGACGCGAGACGGCGGAGGGCACGCCGGTGGCGGAACGGGCAGGGGCTGCCATTGCCGCGGTGGAGGCTTTGTCTGCGCAGTTGTCCGAGTTGACGGGGCTGCCGCGCTCCTTGCATGAGGCGGGGGTGACCAAGGACTCTTTCGCCCGTGTGGCGGAGGTTGCGGTGAATGACGGCGCGATTATTGTTAATCCGCGTGCTGCCGGTGAGGCGGAGATATTGGATATTTTGAATGCTGCTTACTGATATGAACGCGATTGTTGAGCGCCAGCGTGCTTTTTTTCGCACCGGGGTTACGCTGAATCCCGCTTACCGCATCGACTGTCTGAAGCGACTGCGGAAGGCGTTGCTGCGTTCCGAGGGGCGTTTGCAGGATGCTCTGAAGCAGGACTTGGGAAAATGTGCCACGGAGGCTTACATGGCGGAGATCGGGCTGCTGCTCGGGAGCCTGCGGGAGGCTATCGGGAGCCTGAAGCGCTGGTCAAAGCCCCGGCGGGTGGGGTGTCCCTTGGCGCAGTTCCCGGCGAAGTGCCGGGTGGTGCCGGAGCCCTACGGTGTCACGCTGGTGATGAGCCCGTGGAATTACCCTCTTTTGTTGGCCTTGGATCCCCTGATTGCGGCTATTGCTGCCGGAAATACCTGTGTGCTGAAGCCCTCGGAGCTCGCGTCGGCCACATCGGAGGTCACGGCTCAGTTGCTCGGTGAGGTCTTTAAGCCGGACCACGTGGCGGTGGTGCAGGGTGGTCCGGAGGTCTGCACGCGTTTGTTGGAGCAGCGTTTCGATTACATTTTCTTCACCGGTGGTACTGCTATCGGGAAAATCGTGATGAAGGCCGCAGCGGAGCATCTGACACCTCTGACTCTCGAGTTGGGCGGGAAGAGTCCCTGCATTGTCGATGCTACGGCCGATGTTCGTTTGGCGGCGCGGCGTATTGCGTTCGGTAAGGTGCTGAATGCCGGCCAAACCTGTGTGGCCCCGGATTATGCCCTGGTTCACGAGAGTGTGCTGGAGCCTTTTACTCGGGCTTTCCGTGAGGAGGTCCAAGCTATGCTCGGTAAGGAGCCTCTGGAGGCGTCAGATTATACGCATATTGTCAACAAGCGTCATTTTGACAGGCTGATGGGGCTGATGGAAGGCACGGACGTCCTGCTCGGTGGCAAGGGGGATGCCGAGTCTCTGCTCATCGAGCCGACTCTGCTGGGCAAGGTGACCCCGGATTCTCTCTGCATGCAGCAGGAGATTTTCGGGCCTATCTTGCCCATTCTGCCCTTCCGCGACCTTTCCGAGGCCGAGGACTTCGTGCTCTCCCGCCCACGTCCCTTGGCTTGCTACATCCTTACATCGGAGAAATCAACCCGTGACCGACTCCTCTCTTCTCTCCACTTCGGCGGTGGCTGCGTCAACGACACCATCGTCCACCTCGCTGTCCCCGGACTCCCCTTCGGCGGCGTTGGCGACAGCGGCATGGGTGCCTACCACGGCAAGGCCGGTTTCGACACCTTCACCCACTACAAGTCCATCCTCCAACGAGGCTTTGCCCTCGATTTCCCTTTCCGCTACCAACCCTACACCGCCCTCAAACGCTTCATCCTCCGCCTCTTTCTTCGATAACAAGCTCAACACAGATGATGAATACGACTCAATTACCGGGTTTCAGCATGGTGATGACCTGTTACAACCAGCATAATTTCATCCAAGAGGCTGTAAGGTCTGCTCTTGCGATGGAATATGATGGGCCCATGGAGTTGGTTATTGTTGATGACGCATCTACGGATGATTCTGTGGAGCTCATTGAGAAGACAGTAGCTGAGTCGGCGAGTCATCTTGAGGTGAAAATTGTCAGGTTGGCTGAGAACAGAGGTGTTGCCGGGGCAACTGATGCTGGCTATGCCGCTGCCAAATATGAGTGGGTTATCCTTCTGGATGGTGATGATGTTCAGTGTCCTGACAGACTGCAAAAAACGGCTGAACTGATCAGGCACTATCCCGATGTGGTAATGATTATGTTATCTGCTCGTCAGATGGATTCTCATGGGAATTTGTGGGGGTATATGAGTTACGGCTTTTTCGATTACAACGTTGCACCGCAGGAGCTTTATCTTCACACTCCTCAGGAGAGAGTCTTGAATCAATGCGCGGACGCCGGCAGAATTTCGGCGTACGGTTGTGCTATGGCTACCAGAACATGTTTACTGCGTGGCAAGTGGAAAAAATTGGTTGCAGAGGACAATCAGCAACGTTTTGCTCAGGACCCGCCGCTTCAAACTCGCTCGGTTCTCAGCGGGCCTATTCTCGGTAGCAGAGAGATAGCCTGTTATTACCGCAGTCATGCCGGAAACATCCTCAACCGAGAGCGTGTGTGGGATTACAATGGGTACTGTGAGCATGAGCTGTTTATGACCCGCTATGCTGCCTTTGAGCTTGCGACAGAACTGGAGAATTTACGCGCCATTGAACGCGCCGAAAAGGAGGAAGGTTTATCCGATTTCTCCCCGGAACAGTTGTCGCAATACAAGGAGTGTGTGAACCGCCGTATTGCTGCTTGTCGTCTGCGCTCTCATTGGTGGTCTGTTTCGTGGATCCGGCGACTCGTCCGTATTTTCAAATATCAAAGAGCCGTTTCTCCGAATTTTAAGAGGTGGGCCTTCCCCCGTTTATTGCCTTTTAAGCTTTTTTGCCGCTTGAAGTTTAACAGACGTACTGCATCGAAATAGCATTTAGAACGGTTTTCACGTTCACCTGTCCGGGCGGTGCTTGGCTCGGAGCTCGTTGAGCTCGCGGAGCGTGGCAGCTTTGTCCGCATAGCGGGCAAGGGCGGCTTGCTTCGCACGCTCGGCGCGGTCAGGGTTGAGGCTGCGGAGCGATTCCGCTGCGAGGAGGGCTGCTTGTTCGGCTCGGGCCACTTGTTCGGTTGTGGTGGCAGTGGCGAGCAGGGAGTTCTCCTGCAGGTCATACAGCATCGCCAAGTTCTCCTTGTGGGCTGTGCGGAGCAGTTCTTCGAGGACGATGAGCCGATCCTCGGGGCTGCGGATGCCGGCCATGCGGGCATTGATACGTTCCTTCTCGGCCAGAACAGCCTCCTCTCGGGCGATACCGGCGGTATCTTGCGGGTCGAGGGTTGCAATCTCTTTGCGGAGAGCGGCGGCAGACGGACGCAAGGCTTCCGGAAGAGAGCGGTAGAGGTCAGCCAGAATAGCCAAGCGTTCCTTCGGTGGCAGGGTGGCGGCCTCCTTCAGTTTGCGGGCAGCGTGCTGCGCCTCGCTGAGGATGTCCAGCACATCCTGTACCCGAGTGCGGCAACCGGCGAAGCCTCCGCAAAGCTCCCCGGCCGGGGTGAGTACCAGCAGAGTAGGGAAGCCCTGGATCGC
This sequence comes from uncultured bacterium, assembly GCA_945947905.1. Classification (GTDB taxonomy): domain Bacteria; phylum Verrucomicrobiota; class Verrucomicrobiia; order Verrucomicrobiales; family Akkermansiaceae; genus Akkermansia. The sequence continues at coordinate 3,535 of CAMEZO010000102.1, read as the reverse complement.
ATAGCGACGAGCGAGCTCGTTGTTCTGCTTCTTCAGCTCGGCAGCTAGCTCTATTTTGCGGGGGTAATCTAAACAAACGGGAATGAATCCGGGGCGAATTCCGGCGGCAAACTCCGGTTTGTCCAGCACACTGCGGTGCATCTGCATACATGCTCCGCACCAGTCGGATCCCGTAAACTCTACCAGCAGTAGCTTACCTTCTCGCTCGGCGCGTTGAGCAGCAGACTCAAAATTCGTCTCCCGGCTTAACTTCTGCTCCGGTGCTTCCTGTTGAGCGGCGGGCGTGGGTTGAGCCGCTTCCGGCTCGGCCTCTCCTTCCTCCTCTTCTTCATCATCGCGGATAAGTCGCAGCGTCTCGGCCGGATCCTTGTAACGTTCCTCGATATTCTTGCGGATAGCAGCAATGATCTTCGGATCCTTCTCGGTTTCCAGCGCAGCGGCAATGGTATCGCGCGCTTTGATAACATCTTCCACGCTGCGGGCGGTATTCAGCAAAATGAGTTCCTTCATTGCGAGCAGGCCTGTGCGGTTTTCTGCAGAAATTCCGGGGAGGTGGGCATCAATAATTTCCAGGCAGCGCTGTGGGGTAGGGGCCTCGTGCAGCTCATCCAGAATGAACCGGCGTTCCTCTTTAGCGGCCATGGCTTTGCGAAGTCCTGCTTTATCCTCCGGATCGGCGGCAACAATGGCGCGTCGCAGGCTGTCGGCGCACTCTTGCAGATCCTCATCCAGCTCGTCGTAGATGCTGCGGAGTACCTCGAGCTTTTTGTCCTTGCCTGCATCCCTCAGTTTTTTGTAGTTGTCGTAGGCCTCGTCCAGCAGATCCTGCACCTCATCAGCGGAACCCGGATAACCGCAGAAGCCGCCCATCAGGGTTCCTTCGCTGTCCACCACCAGCACGGTGGGGTAGCCATCCACTCCATAGGACTCTGCCAATTTGCGGTTAGCTGCCAACTGTGCTGGATCCATTTTGGTTTTTCGCGGCTGGTCTATTTCCAATAGAATAAATTTATCTTTCGCATAGTCGGCAAAATTATCTTTATCAAATACATCGCGTCGCAGTTTGATGCAATATCCGCACCAATCAGACCCCGTGAAGTCTATGAGTACAGCCTTGCCCTCCTTCGCAGCGCGGGCCTTGGCGGCGTCAAAATCAGTCAGCCACTCAGCGCCGAGGGCGGGAGCAACGAGGGCGGCGGGGATCAGAAAAAAAGCCGATGCGTGGTACATGGCTTGCATTGTAGCACGATGCGCGCGGGGCGGCAATACAAAACAGCGTCAGAAGCGGCTTTTTCCGTAATTTCCTGTTTGACACGGGAGGGGAAGTAGGGTACACTGGGGACAGTGATTTCTCGTTTACTTTACCTCTGCTGTGTTATTGTGCTCGCGCTGTTTCCGGTGCGGGCAGATGAGGTGCCGCCTATGCCGGCCGATACCATGTTGTATGTAAATGCACCTTCCCTGCCGGAGGGGCTGCTGCCGGGGGTGTCCGGTGTTTCTCTGTTGGTTCAGGGGGCAGAGCCGGGAGAATCGACGGCTGCTGATTCTTTGGCCGCTGCGGTGGCTCAGGGCGCAACGGAGGCTTGGGTGAAGAAGGGGGAGGTGGATGGCGCGCAGATGATACAGGGCGCTTGGGATGCGCTTGTGTCGCATTTGTCATCTCGGGGTGCGGAGCTGCGTGTGCCGACCATAGCCCTGCGGCTGCAGGTGTCACCGGGTAGGGCGGAGCAACTGCAGGTGTGGGAGGATGCCGCATGGGCCGGCTTGAGGTCTCCGGCGACCCGGTCGATGGGGGTTCTGGGATGTGAGGAGGTTTCGGTGGGAGAGTTGCGGGGCCTGTGGCTTCGGTCTGCGCGTATAGTGCCCTACACGTCTTGTCTGGAGATGGCGGAGAAGGTTGCTGCCTCCCTGATGGATGCGGCGACTTCGGAGGCCTTGGCGGGTCGCGCCGAGGTTTCTGCGGAGGCGCTGCGGTCGGCGCTGTCTTCGGAGGTCAGAGACGCGCGCGCGCACGTGCGCATCGAGAGTGGGGAAAAGGATTTTGCCGTCCGAGTAGGCGAGACCTTGAAAGCCTATGCCGCAGAGCAGGGGGACTCGTCCGTGCGCGCTCAGTTGATTGACCGGCACATGCTACTTCCGCTCAGCAAGGTGTACGAGGGATGGAGTCTGTGCCTGCTGTCGCGCAGAGTCGGTGAAGCATGGGAGCTGGCCGTGGGCTTGGAGCCGGCGCAGGCTGCAAAGGTGCTTGCTGCCCTGGGGGAGATGAGCGGGGAGGTCGGCCGAATCTATGCCTCGCCGGAGGGAATAGCGATTCTGCGCGTTCGCGGCAATGCTGCGCTGGATGGGGTGCGGCAGGCCCTGGGTGTGGTTCCGGCGCATTTGGGGGCTCGGGCGGGACGTCTGGCCGGACTGGCCGAGGCGGCGGGGCGTCTTTTGTCGGAACCCGGGGAGGCGAAGGTTCCCTTGGACATAGCGTGGTGGAAGGATGATGCGTGGCATGTCCGCTCCCTGCTTCCCTCCGGGGGGATGCGTTTTGCGGAGTCTCCTTTCTTCCTTGCAAAGAAGGCCGGGGCGGCGGAGTCATTGCTGGTGCTGGAGTGTTCGCCGCTGTCGTTGCCCGAGCTTTCCGGCGCGCGGTCCGCTGATTGGCGTCTGCTGTTCGGCGAGCTCGGGAATTTGCTGCCGGAGTCTGCTTGCCGGTTCCTGCCGACCTGTTGGTCCGCAGTTGTCCCGTGTCGGGTGTCTCTGAAGGGGAGTGTGGGGCTGGTGCTTGATCTCGGGGAGGAGGTGCCGCCGCTGCTCGGGGCAAAGCGGGGGAATAAGCTGCCGTTTCCTCGTCTTGCGCTTGTTGGGGGTGTGGAGAACGCACGCACCGTGTCCGCAGCCGTCTTGAAGCATGTTTGCAGGACCCTTTCCCTCGGGCCGGCTGATCTTCTCGAGCTTTCTTCTTCCGAGGAATCCGGCGGAATCTCCCTTCACAAGCCCTTTCTGATGGGGAGCAACGATGCTTTCTCGCCCAATGTGGCGGCATCGGAGGACGCCGTTTGTCTCAGTTCTTCCACGGCCCTGAGCTCGGAATTGCTGGGCCTCCGCGTCACTCCCGGTGAGTCCTTCGCGGGGTTGAGCTGCACGGTCTCGTCCGCTCCTTTGCGGGATGCCCTCGCTCGTGTGCAGGCTGCCTACCCGAACACACCGATGCTGCCCGAGCTCATCGCTTTCGCCGATCTCATACACTCCGCCTCCCTCCGTCTCTCTTCTCCCTCTCCCGGAGTCCTCGAACTCTATCTCGATCTTACTCTCTGAACTTTTGCTTCTCAATCGGCTTCCTTTTGAGCCATTTCGTGGACTGTTTTCCACGTTCAGGTGCTCTTTTTTGCCGAAAAAGGGCCGTTTTGGGGCCTTTTTTGCATCTTTTTGCACTTTTTTGCCGATTTTTGCAAAAATAAGCTTGACGTTCGGGGCAAAAAGGAGTAAACTCTCGCCACCCCGATACGGGGAAGCCCGAAAGAGCTTGAGCGAGTAGGAAACGAAAGCG
>CAMEZO010000101.1 GCA_945947905.1 uncultured bacterium | reverse complement strand
TGCCGTAAACAGGCACGCCCGCATCCAGCAGCCCCGTCACGCTGTAGGCCTCGCGCTTCACCTCGTAGCGAGCCCCCAGGCCCAGCACTAGGTGCGTCATGCGGAAGCGCTGCGTCTCGCCGTCCCGCCGCAGGGTCCAGATGCCGCCGTTGAACTCCGCGAAGGGTCCCCACTCCAGCCCGGGCACGGAGGTATTGACCGTAGAGAAACGCATGCGGCGCACGCGCAGTTCCCAGTCCGGGGCGTATTTCCAGGTGATGTGAACCATGGGCAGCACGGGAGCGAGGGAGTTCTGCGGCGTGAATACCAAACCTATCATATACTGGAAATTCACGCTGAGGGCCCCTGCCAGGCCGCCGTAAAAGTTCATGTACAGGTTACGGCCATTGAATAAATCCGTATCTCCGCAAAAGATGGGGCTAACACCTACCAGCACCTTGGTGTAGGGGTTCAGCATCGTATCTGCCGAAGCATTGAGACCGAAACAGTAGAGATCACCGTGTATGTCTCCTTCCAGGCGCGTATAACGGCCCAAAAGGCTCAACTCGCCGCTGCATTTCCCCGGGAACGAGTCCTCCCCGAACGAACAGTTACCTTGATACACGGGCACCGATAAAAAAGCATCCGTGATATTCATATTCGAGCCGCCCCGGCTGGGGTTCAGTCCACCGAAATAAGACACGGAGAACTCCGCCCGATGCTGGGGGGCCGGCTTTTGCTGCGCGGCGGCCTGCAGGGCGGGGCCGGTCAGCTCCGTATCCACAGGACCCGTGATTCCCTGCACCTCGGCGGCGGGGGCGACAGACGCGCACAGATAAAAGAGAGCGAGCGTTCTTCTCATGCCGCGCATTCTAGCACATCTTCCCCGCCGTGGCAAACGCAATCTGCGGCAGCACCCGTTTTGGGCTTGCCAAGCGGCACGCGCTGTGCTACAATCCCCGCGCGCGTTTTTTACCATGAATCATCTGAACATTCACGCCTACGAGGAAATCCCCCTCTGCACCGCCGGCCTGGTGATGGGGGGCGTGCTGCTGGTGCTCTATCTGTATGCCTGCCTGCGCCCGGAGAAAACGAAGCGGGCCCTGGCCTCCGCACACGATGCCACGAAGGCGGGGCAGTTTCTGCTGGGGATTGACTTCCTGTGGACGGCGCTGCTCTTGTTTGATTCCGACGCCAACCCGCTGCGCATGGAGCTCTTCATGTTCGAGCCGTTGCGCGGGATTCTCCTGCTGCTCTGCCCGGTGTTCTGCCTGGTGCTGGGCACCATGTGCAAGGAGCTGCTCTTCCCCCGCGCGCTGGGGTTCTTCCTGCTGCTGCTGGCCATCGTGCCCATGACGGCGGCCTTCCTGAAGGACCCCGTCACGCGCCTGCTCATCCCGATCTGGTGGTACCCCGCGCTCACGGCGGCCATGTTCTGGGTCGCAAAGCCCTACCTTTTCCGCGACTGGATGGGCTGGTTCACCCGCCGTCCCGTGCTGTATGCCGTCACCGTGTGGAGCGGGCTGGCGTACTCCGTCGCCATCATCGTCTGCGCTGTCCTTTTCTGGTAAAATTATGTTGAACGAACCTGTCTGCAACGCCCTGTACACCGCCGATTACGTCCTGACCCAGAATGCGGGACGAGATGTCATCCGTAAGGGCGCCGTGGCCGTGGCCGGCGACCGCATCTGCTGCGTCGGGCACACGGATATGCTCGAGATTCTCTACCCGGAGGCCCGGCGCGTCGACCTCGGCTGCGCGGTGATCCTCCCCGGGCTTATCAACAGCCACACGCATGTCTCCATGAGCCTGCTGCGCGGCTACTCGGATGACAAGGCCCTCATGGATTGGCTGCAGCAGGACATCTTCCCCCGCGAGGCCAAGCTCACCCCGGAGCTGGTGGAGCTGGGGGCCCTCTTCAGCTTTGCCGAGATGCTGCGAACCGGTACCACAGCGGTCTTTGATATGTATATGTTGAGCGAGTCCGTGGTGCGCGCCGCGGACCGCATCGGCATGCGCGGTCTCATCGGCGAGAGTGTCACGCAGTACTTCCCCTCGCTCGCGGCGGATTCCTTCGAGCGCTACTGCGATGTGGTGCGCGGATTGGCGGACCGACTGCGCGGGCACAAGCGACTGCGCGCCGCCGTGCTGCCCCATGCGCCCTACACCACCACGCCGCAGATGCTGCGGGATTGCCATGCCCTGGCCCGGGAGCTGGACCTGCCCTTCGGCATGCACCTGGCGGAGACGCAGACGGAGGTGCAGGGCTGCCGAGAGGCGTACGGGCTATCCCCCGTGGCGTACTGCCGGAGCTTAGGGCTGCTGCAACCGACTTCTACCTTCTTCCACACCGTGTATGCGGATGAGGAGGATATACAAATGTTAGCGGAGGGAGGCTGCGCTGTGGTGCATAACCCGGCCAGCAACATGAAACTGGCCAGCGGCCACGCCCCCGTCGAGGCCATGCGACGCGCCGGTATCCCCGTGGCTCTCGGTACGGACGGACCGGCTTCTAACAATGCGCAGAACCTCTTCCGGGATATGTATGTGGCGGCGCTCATCCACAAGGGGCATGCCCTCTCCCCCACGGAGTGCCCGGCGCAGTTCGCGTTGGATATGGCCACGCGCAACGGCGCCGCCGCCCTGCATGATCCCTACATCGGCTCCCTGGAGCCCGGCATGCGCGCGGATTTCATCGCCCTGGATCTCAACGGGCCGAACATGCAGCCCGTGCACAATATCCTGTCGAATACCGTTTACGCCGCAACAGGCATGGAAAACAAGCTGACCGTGGTGGACGGCCGGGAGCTGTACCGCGACGGTCGCTTCCTGACCTGTGACTACGAGGCCCTTTGCGGCGAGCTCCGCGAGCGTGTGCAGGCATGGATGAAGCACTGATGCAGCGCCCGCTGGAGGACCTACCCTGGGCGGCCATCGACTTCGAGTCCGCCGGGGCTGCGCCGGGGGAGACGGATTGCCCGGTGCAGGTGGGCGTGGTGCGCGCGGAGGGGCTGTTTGATCCCGCGCCGCGTCTGTTCGTGTCCTACATTGCCCCGCTGCACCCCGTGCGCTGGAGCGCCGCGCGCGTGCACGGGATCACGACTCCCATGCTGGCGGAGGCGCCCTCCTTTGCCTCGCTCTGGCCGCAACTGCGGGAGATGCTGGGCGGGGCCGCGGTGCTGGGGCATAATCCCGCCACGGAGGCCCGCTTTCTGCATGCCTTCCCGGGCCACGGCTTCGGTCCTTGGTTAGACACCCTGGAGCTGGCGCGCAAGGCCCTGCCCCGGCTGCGGGACCACACCCTGGGCAGCGTGTGCGGGGCCTTGGGCTGCACGCCGCAGGTGCAGGCGCTGGTGCCGGAGCGCTCGTGGCACGATGCGCTCTTCGATGCCGCCGCCTCGCTCTGCCTGCTGCGAGCTTTGGTGCAGGGGCTGGGGATGCAGCGCGCCGGCCTGCAGCACCTCCCCTTTGCCGTACGTTCTGCCATGTAACCTTTTTTGCCATGAATCCGCCCCTCCTCAGCGTCCGCAACCTCAGTGTTCAATTCCGACATCGGCATGAGACAACCTATGCCGTCCAAGACGTGAGTTTTGATTTGCACGCCGGCGAAACCCTCGGCATCGTCGGGGAGTCCGGCTCGGGTAAGTCGGTCACCTGTTCGGCGCTCATGGGGCTCCTCCCCTGCCCGCCGGCGTCCATTCCGCAGAGTTCCCGGGCCTTATTTGACGGGCGTGATCTGCTGAAACTGCGGGAACACGAGCTTGCTTCCCTGCGCGGACAACAGATTTCCATGATTTTCCAGGACCCCATGACCTGCCTGAATCCCTGCATGCGCGTGGGGGATCAGGTAGCAGAGCCGCTCGTGCTGCACAAGGGGCTCTCCCGCCGGGAGGCCCGCGCCCGTGCGGTGGAGGAGCTGGCCCTCACGGGCATTCCGGACCCCGAGCAACGCGCGCTGGCCTACCCGCACGAGTTCTCCGGCGGTATGCGCCAGCGCGTCATGATTGCCATGGCGCTCATCACGCGGCCCCGCATCCTGATCGCGGATGAGCCGACCACCGCACTTGATGTTACCGTGCAGAAGCAGGTGCTGGATCTGCTCCGCGCCCGCCAGCAGGAGCTGGGCACGGCTGTCATTCTCATCACGCACGATCTGGGCGTCGTGAAGAACTACGCGCACCGCATCCAGGTGATGTATGCCGGCAGCATCGTTGAATCCGCGCCTGCGGATGAGCTCATTGCCCACCCCCTTCACGCTTATACGCGCTCCCTGCTCGCCTCCATGCCCGCCGCACGCCCCAAGGGCGAGCGCCTCCGCCCCATCCCGGGCCTTCCGCCCACCCTCAAACATCCCGTCCTCGGCTGCTCTTTCCGCCCGCGCAACATCATCGGCAATCCCGACCTCTGTCCCACCGACCACACCCCGCCCCTCATCGAAATATCCCCCTTTCACTTCGTCCGCAACTGCCCCGGCTGCCTCGCTTCATCTGACATATGACACTCGGGGTGCCTCGGAGACGCGGGTGTATGACACAAAAATGAAGGGGGGCTGTGTATTATTGGCTTGAAAAAAGGAAGGAAGTGTGGTATCATCTGCGGCGGAGAGGTGAGAGGTCTCTCGTCAAGGGCTGACGCAGAGCCGTAATCTGCGGAGGTCGCATCGTGCGACCGGCAAATAATGTGACGGCTTAGGTCAATCCTTCAGAGAGTTTCTGATTGTACGCAGATGCATGAGCCGTGGGATTATCCCTGAATGGGATGAAACTGCGGCTTTTTTGTCTTCGGTATTCCTGTGCCGTCCGTGTTGCTGACCCACACACACACACATCATCATGAATACCGAATATAAAACAACGTCAAGCCTGAGAGAGATGACGGCACACTACATCACTGAGCTGCTTGAGCACGCAGACGAGATCTGCTCCGCCCCGGAGATGAACGACGCCCTCGCGCCGTCGCGCATTTATCACCGCTGGGGCTACCGCGCCACCGTTCGCATGGGCGACCTGCTGCGCTGCTGGACCTCCCGGGAAGCCAACCCCTGGCGCGGCACGAATGAGCAGGGCCACCTTTGCTACATCCAGCCCGACTTTATGGTGTCGGGCTGGCCCGCAGCCGCCTGTGACAGCGTGACGCATCGCCTCGTCCGGCTTGTCCCCAGGATGGAGGACGGCGAGTACGCGGGGCTCTTCGACATGACAGACTCCATCCTCCCCCATGTGCGTAAACCCGTCTGCCGGGAGCCGCTGAGCCTGCCGCAGGTGATTGCGCGCATCGCGAAGCGCCCCCGCGTCATCGTCAACGTCCCGCACGCCTCCACCTACATCCCGAAGCACTGCGGGCTGAGCGTCCCCCGCGGGGAGCAGGAGCGCATCGCCCGCTACAGCGCGGATCTCTATACAGACGAGATGGTGCCCGAGGGCTGTTTCTCCGTCATTTCCCCCGTCTCCCGCATCGTGGTCGACCCGGAGCGCTTCTCCGACGATGCGCAGGAACCCGCCGCCGAGCTCGGCTCCGGGGTCATCCCCACCCGCGCCTACGACGGCACCGTGCTGCGCAACCTACCGAGCGAGAAGCGCCGCGGAAAGCTGCTCCGCCGCTATTATGAACCGCACCATCGGGACCTGGCGTTGTCTACCCATGTCAATCTGGACATCTTCTCCACCGCACGAATTCTCGATCTGCACAGTTACCCGGAGACATATAACATGCTCGGCGTGGTGGGCGAAAAACGGCCGGATGTCTGCATTGGCTTTGAGGACTACCACTGCCCCCGCGCCCTCGCAGAGGCCCTCGCCGCCTGCGCTGCCCGCCACGGCCTGTCCGCCGAGCTGAACGACCCCTACTCCGGCTCCGTTGTCCCGCTCGACTTCTACCACAAGGACCCGCGCGTCATCTCCGTGATGCTGGAAATCAAGCGCAGCTGCTACATGAACGAGCAGACCCTCGAGAAGCATGAGGGCATGCAGACCGTTCGCCGCTTCGTGGCAGAGGCGACGGATATATTATACAACTACCCCGCGGACTGAACTGACTCGGGCGATGTTCTGCCGCCATGCGACGGAGCATCGCCCGAAAAAAAAAAGGCTTGCCGAACAAATGGCTTGCCACACACGACGGGTTCTGATACAATGGAACCATGAAAACCGAGTGGGAGAAATGTTTGGCCGGTGAGCTCTATGATTGCCACGCCCCTTGTTTCATCGAGGATAAGGCAAGGGCCTCCGCGTGGTGCGCACGCTACAATGCCACCCCTTATACCCAGCGCCGCGAGAGGCAGGCCATGCTCCGCGAGATTTTTGCCGCAGTAGGCTCTAACGTATCGGTAGGCGATAACTTTACATGCGGGTTCGGTCGCAATATATCCATGGGCAACAATGTCTCCGTCAACCTGAATTGCACATTGATCGACTGTAACAGAATTACCATCGGGAACAATGTTCTGATCGCCCCGCATGTGCACATGAACACAGCCTCGCATCCCGTGGAGTTAGCCGAACGTCTGACCCCTCATTGGAACCCGGAGAGCGGGGAATATTTCTGCCGCACCTATGCTTTGCCGATTACCATTGAGGATGGGTGCTGGATCGGTGCCGGAGCCATCATCCTCGGGGGTGTAACCATCGGGCGCGGCAGTGTAATCGGTGCCGGGAGCGTGGTCGTTAAAAGCATCCCTCCGAACTGCGTGGCCGCAGGCAACCCCTGTCGGGTGATCCGTACGATCAACAAAGATTCCGAATAGGCTCCGCATTCCCCCGTGCGGAGGAGCTGCCTTCCACAGTGCAAGTATCCCCCGCCTTTCGGCTCGCCGTTTGCCGCTCTCGATTTTTGCCTGCTCGGGCGCAAAAACAGCTTGCTTTTTTGTGTGCAGGGAGTAGAATGGTGGGTAATGAAGATTCATTTTTGCGGAGCAAACGAAACGACGACGGGTTCACAGCACTTGCTGGAGGTGAACGGCAGGAAGATCCTGCTGGACTGCGGCATGTACCAGGGGCACCGAGAGGATGAGTTGCGCATCAACCGCGACTTCCCGTACTTTAACCCGCGGGAGATCGACTGCGTGGTGCTGTCGCATGCGCACATCGACCACTCCGGCAACCTGCCGAACCTGGTGAAGCGGGGCTTCAAGGGGCCGATCTACTGCACCCAGGCCACGCGCGATCTGTGCCAGCTGATGCTGCTGGACTCCGGGCGCATTCAGGAGAACGACTGCAAGTTCCTGAACAAGATGGACCGGCGGAAGGGCGGGAACGGCTGCGTGGCCACGCCGATTTATACGGAGGAGGAAGCGGCGGAGAGCATGCGCAACTTCATCACCTTTAACTACCACATGCCCTTTGTGATCGCACCGGGGGTCACCCTGCTGTTCTATGATGCGGGGCATATTCTCGGCGCGTCGCAGATCGTGCTGGACATCGACGACGAGGAAGACGGGCGGCACAAGCGCCTGATGTTCTCCGGCGACGTGGGGCGCGGGCACAATGAGCTGCTGAAGGACCCCGAGCCGGTGCCGGATGTGGACATCATGCTGATGGAGAGCACCTACGGCGGGCGGCGGCACGAGGCGGCGGCGCGGGCGGACGAGGAGTTCTACAACACCATCCGCCGCGCGATGAAGAAGGGCGGGCATGTGTATATACCCTCCTTTGCGGTGGAGCGCACGCAGCAGCTGCTCTACCTGCTGAACCTGGCCTACCGGGACCACCGCCTGCCGCTCTACCCCGTCTATGTGGACAGCCCGATGGCCGTGAGCGCCACGGAGATCTTCCGCATTCACCCGGAGTGTTTCAACGAGGAGGTGTACCGCTACCTCTTCGATGAGCGGGACCCCTTCAGCTTCGAGCAGTTGCACATGGTGCGCACCATCACGGAATCCCAGCGGCTGAACGGGCTGCGGGAGCAGGCCATCATCATCTCCGCCTCCGGCATGTGCGAGGCAGGGCGCATCCTGCACCACCTCAAGAACGGCATCGGGCGGGATAACAACACGGTGCTCT
>CAMEZO010000100.1 GCA_945947905.1 uncultured bacterium | reverse complement strand
TCTCCCTATACCCTGACCATCCGCAACCGCTCGTATAAGGCCGACGCTGACGCAGACATCCCGGAGGGAAAACCGGAGGAGTTTGCTCGACCACACTCGGTCCATGACCTGCGGAGCTCGAAGATCAAATGCAGCCAGATCCAATTGGTAAGCGAGGATAACGGTATCACACCCAACACGCCCACGAAGGACCGGCTGGGACTGCGGAATGCTTCTTTCGCCTTCAGCATGGGCACCATGCCCGAAACACTCCTCTCCCTGGCCACCGGCAAGAACACCGTCGGTGTTACCATGGCCGAGCCGTGGATCGAATACTCAAAAGGCATCAAAAAGCCGATACGACCGAATTTCCAGGGTATCAACTTTTTCTCCGAGCAGGATACGCTGCAACAATCTTCCGGTTGTCAATTCATCAATGCCGGTGGCAGCATCACCATCACGGCGGCAGAGGGCATCAACCTGCGCGTGGGGCGCTGCCATATCTCGATCACGGAATACGGTATAGAGATCTCGACGGGCTGGGGCTGGGTCAACAATCCCGGGGCCTACAAAACCTACCACACGGAGGGAACGAGGGAGAAGATTATCGCCTCCGACAGAGGCTTTATCCGCAAGCTGAATAACAGTATTACCCTGGACCAGCGAGGGATTAATCTGAGCGGCACGGCTGTAACCTACAGCGCGTTGAACGCTGCCACGTTTTCTACGCTCATCGGGTCGACGTACAGCTTTAATAACTACGCGGTGAATGCCTCTGCCCCCACCATCAGCAACACAACGGGCGCCAATTTCTTCGATACCCTTCTCTTCGGTGCCTTGTTCCTTTATACGGAGATCTCGGATACTTTCTCGCATACGTCCAAAGATGACATGCCGCTCAGCCGGAGCGACAAGGGCAGTACAGTCAAGGATGTATTCAAATATACCGGGTACGTTGCACGTCACTTATTCGGGCAGGCGCTGCCGCTCGCGGGGGTCATCAAAGACATCGTCCCCATCCTGAAGTCATTGGTCTCTATTCGAGGCTCGAGTGTCAAACTGATTCCGGCCGGCATTCAGATCAGCAGTGATCAATCTCATGTAGAGGCCATCAACAACTATGTCTACACCTGCCCACTGTCCGGTTATCGTGTAATCGCGGGGCAACTGTTGGGCGCGCCGGCCATGCTGCTTGCGCATAAGGTTGCCAAAATGTTCTCGGCCAATCAGGAATGTCTCGATTCGCTGAGCATAAATCTCAAGAGTATCCGCAAACAATCCGCCTACGCCGTGGAAGAGAATCGCATCGGGCACGCCGGTGCGGCCAAGCTCACAGAAGAGGAGGTCGCGGTCGCGGCACAGGAAGCCGATGTACAGGAGGATGACATCGCAGTACAGGAACAGGAACAGCATCTTGATCAGCACGAGGAGGAGGTGCATCACGATGAGCAGAATATCACGATCGCGGTGCAGAATGTTCAGCACACCGTACAGGACGGCGTTCGCACGGACAGAGAGCAGATCCGCACCAATACATCATCAATTCACGCAAACGCATAACAGATTATGAGCTGGAACGGAGAACAATGGAGCAAGCCCCTGATCTTTGCCGATAAAGGCAACGTAGAAGAACTGGTCAGGGTGAAGGGCTACGAGATTCCGGAAGAGGTGGAATCCCTGCTGCCCACACCGAAGATCAGCGGTGAGTTATTCCTGAGTATCCTGTGCCAGACGGGCTACACGGAGGAGGCGGTCAAGCTGCTCGCCTACATGATCAACCCTCGCGTGGGGCTTTGGTGGGTTATCCGTTGCTATGACGCTGTTAAAGAGGATATACGGAACGACTTTGAGCGCGACGGCAAGACGCCCGCGCAGCGGCGCGCTGCCAAGGTGGACGCCATGGTGAAGGAGCTGACTGATACAAGCGACATCGACAAACTGATCGAGGAACACAAAGCCTACATGGCCGAAGCGGAGGCCAAGATCAAGGCGGAAGCCGAGGCGGCCAAGCCCGTCAACCCTGCGGAGGCCATCATGAACGAGATCTCGCAGATTCTGGAGGACGTCAGCAAGCTGGATATTCCGGAGGATATGAAGCTGCCTCCGACACCGGAGTCGGAGGCGGCCTTTAAGAAATTCGAGGCAGATTTGAAGGCCGCCATCAAAGAAGGCATGGCCGACCTCATGCCGCCCAAAGAGACGCCCATGCCGCCGGAGTTGGAGCGCATCAGCGGCGATAATATCTTCGCCAAGCTGCAGGAGAAGACGGATCGCATCCGCCCGGAAATTGATAAAGAGATGGGAAAGTACTTCCCCCTGAAACTCAAGGGGCTGCCCAAACCGCCCTCGAAATCGAGCCTGAACGCCGCAGTAGACGCCGCTCGCCGCTGGCTGCTGGTGCCCTCCGACGAAAATGGTCAACTGGCCTGCAACGCAGCCATCAAAGCCAAGAGCGGCCCGGAAAGCATGCTGGCCTACGCCGCCTTCTGGAGCTCGGCGGTGTTGGTAACGGAAACGGGGCGCGTGCCGGGTAACCGTGCCCTGCCCCCCATCGGCTTTAACGGCGTGCTCAGCCAGCTGGCCCAGGAGGAAGGCGGTGACTTGGATTATGATGCGCGTTACCTGCTCTTCCTGCGCTTGGGTCTGGAATGTGCCACCGGCACCAGCACCTGGAATATCAATGCACGCGAGTCAGAGAAGCCCGCAACACACGAGCCCGCCCCCACCGATAACCCTTGGGTTCGTCAGGGCTTCGGCCGAGAACTGTAACCCGCCCCTCCGATGGCTGATTCCACCCGACTGTGCTACGAACTCTTCCTGGACGGAATGCTGTACAGCGACACCGGTGCGGGTAACAGCATCTTTCTGATCAGCGGCTCTGACGAAGTTTCTGCGTTTTTCCGCCACATCGTGTTGCTCGGGATGTCGACCGATACGAAGGATGCGGATGTGGAGCCTTTGTTGGGCAAAAAGGCTTGTCTGCGCATAGCAGCGGGCACGCCCTCACGGGAAACGAGTCTGCTGGATGTCTGCGGCATTGTCACCTCGATAGCGGCTACGCAGCAGTACAAAGTCTGCACGGCGGATAAAATTTGGTATCGCTTCACCATCATGCCGCCCATGGCGCAGGGATGTTTCACGAGCAATATTACGGTATACAACAAAGAATCTCTGCCGACGGACACGGAAAGCAACATCCCGGTTCGTACACTGAAGCGTCTGGCCGAAGCTATGGGGATGAGCATCAGTATCTCGGAGAACGCCCGCAAACGCCTGCCCGACCTACTGCAACTGACGCAGAACGGGGAGAGTGATTATAACTTTTTTGCGCGCATTCTGCGAACCTTCGGACTGGGCTACACCGTCAGCACGGTTTATCCCGATATGAAAGACGGGGAGGAGCCTTACAAAGATTGGGCCGCCTGCGTAAATGTGCTCGACATGACCGACACCCTCGACCTGCCGAGCGAAACGAAACTATCCGTGCGCTACAGCTCCGCCAGAGCTCCCTACTACAAGCGGGAGATCACCTACCCCACGAGATCCGCGCGCGCCGACTACGGGAAGACCCCCGCTGCCGCCACGGCGGGGCAGGTATACACCGTCGATGCCTACCAAGACCTGATAACACAAAACATCACCACGGGTACACCGAGCTACCCCGGCGACTGTTTTCCGGCAGCACATGCCGTGAGTGCGGCCTTCCACGCCTCGCTCAGCAATACGGCTGTGGCCGTGGGCTGCACGGCGGCGTGGGCCGATACCTGCCAATCCCCCGACAAGTGCAGCTATCTGGTCACGAAAATCAGGTGGTTCGACACGCAGAAAACAACCCTCACGACGGAAATATGGGGGCGCAGAACCCCGCAGGATCCGCTCAAAGGTGCGGGTGTCTCCCCCTACCCCATCACACCGAATACAGCCCCCGACTGCGAGGACGATGACATGGAAGAGGAGTTGCTTCCCGTGACTGCCGAAACGGCTCCCCTTGTACGGACATTTACCGCCCGCGTTTGTCAACGCGCTAACTACAGCGGCTCCGTTCGCGACCTCTGCCTGGTGCAGGAAATCGGGAAGACGGGGACGAAAGGAGCGAACAAGATGTGGGTGGAAGTCACCTCCCCCTTTGCAGACGCCGGCAGCGGCATCCATGTCCGTTATCGGGAGGGCGACATTGTGCTCTGCGAGGACCGCGGAGACCTCAGTATACCCGTGGTGCTTACCTCCCTCTACTGCATGCAAAATGCCCTGCCCGACACCACGCTGGTCGGCATCACGGAGGAGGACGAAACCAAAGACGGAAAGACGAAGCTCAAGCGCACGGAGAATAAAAGCACGGACGCCGGGTCTGTTATCATCACCAATCGCAGGCACACGGACACACCGAAAACAGATACAGATCCGGCTGAGTTCGTGGATTCGGAGGTCACCGATACCTCGGTGATCACTCGTCCCATCTCCGTCTACGACCTGCGGGAAGCAAAGAAGACACCGAAATTCAGCCAAATCCGCTTGGTGGCCCAAGATAACGGACTTGAGGCCGATAAAGCAGATGCAGACAGCAAAATATCCCTGCGCGATGCCTCGGGGCAGTTCAGTTACCTGAGCACGCCGGAAATGGTTATCAACCTGGCAGCCGGCACAACCACAGCGAACACCCTGACATCTAACGATGAAACCGCTCCCAAGGTCTATCGCCGCCAATATGGGCGCAAAAGCATCCGAGGAATCGCCATGTATGCGGAAAAAGACCTGCTGCAGCAGTCTGCCGATTGTCAAATTATCAACGCGGGCGGCGTAGTCAATATCGTTGCGGCGGAGAGTATCAAGCTCACCGTAGGCCGCAACTCGATTTCCGTTGCTGAAAAGGGCGTCACCCTTTTCAACGGTTTCGGTTGGCTGAATAACCCGGGAGCAAGCGGTCTCTACAACAAATCCGGCGCAGAATCGGCTTCCGCTACCAGGAAGCCCGTGGTTCGGAAATTAAGTAACACCATTTCGCTGAGCCAGAAAGGGACCATGGTTGCCGGACCGTCTATCCTCTCCATGGCTCTCAACAATCTCACGATGAAGACATATATCGGGAGCAAGTTCTCCATGAACAACATGGAAATCCATCATTTCACGCCTTCGTTGACGTACACGGGCGGTGCAGCCCTCGCGGGTACCATCGAGAAGCTGGCCAAGTTTGCTATCAGCGAAATCGGCGTAGCCACGGGAAACACGGGCTCCGCTGTTGTTCAGACGGCTCTCGCTGCATATAACTTCGGTTCCAACATGGTCAATCTGTTCCGAGGCGGGTTCAAGGATGGTCTCAAGAAGCTGTTCTTGCCTTTCATGGACCTTTTCCGCATCGACGGCAGTTACATGCGGCTCTCCCCGGATATGTTACATTTCAGCAGTACTGATATTTTTCTTGAGGGTGCCAAGAACTATCTGTATACGAACCCGATCTCCGGCTTCCGAGCCATGGCAGGCAGCATCTGGGGCCCGGCAACCTTTGCACTGGCGCATCGACTCTCCCCCGCCTCTGTCTCGCAGGACCTGACGGAGCGTAAAATCAAGGCCTTCAGTGACCTAGAGGAAACACTGAATAACGGGGAGGCCATCGGAAAGGCGAAGACAAAGGCACTCACCGCCGAGGAGGCCACCGCAGCTAAGCAGCAGGCTGCCGTGCAGGAGGAGGAGCAGGACCTACAGGAGGATAACATCGTTATCGACCACAACGAGGAGCATGTCCTTGACAATCAATCGGAGGTTCGGAACTCGGAGAGTCATGCCGTTGAGAATGAAACCTCTTCCGTCCGCAATCAAGCCGAGGCTGTGGAAAATAACTCCTCCGGTCTCATCGTCACTCAATAATTTTTACCGCCATGCAGACTTCCGGAAGACTCATCTATACGCTGCGGATTGACAAGCAGACCTACACCGATAACGGTGTAGGTAATACGATCATCCTGATCGAGGGGCGAGAGGAGATCTCGGCGCCGTTCTGCTACAGCGTGCTGCTCGGCAATGTTACTCCCTTGGACGAAGAAAGCCTGACGGGTAGTTCGGCGGCACTGGACATCAGCCTCGATACTCTGCCGCTCGTGCGGGTGGCGGGGGTCGTCACCGGGGTGGCGGCCACGCGACAGTACCCTGCCTGCAAGCCGGGTAAGTACTGGTACGTTGTTCGTCTCGAGCCGCCCATCGTGAAGGCTTGTTTCACAAAAAATCGCCAAGTCTTTACCGCAGCGGAGATGACGACGAACGACACGGAGCCATTCATCGCTTGTGTGTTGAAAAAGATAGGTAATGCCTACTCAACGACCGTCACGGTGTCCGAGGCTGCCGGTAAACGCCTTCCCGACCTCATCCAACTGTTGCAGCATGACGAAAGTGACTACAACTTTCTGGCGCGCATCCTGTCCGCTTTCGGGTTGGGCTATGTCATCAAGACGAATGACAAAGGTGTCAGTGATTCGGAACAGTGGGACTCCGAGCTGCATGTGCTGGACATGACCGCAACGGATGACACGGCGGAGGTGTTGACCGCCGATGAGCAGAAGAGTGCTGTCAGCATGTCCCTCCCCTCCTCTTCCGTCACGCAGTGGCGGCGCACGATCGGGTTCATGCAGGTGAAATCAAAAAATTGCACCTATACCCCCTACGGTTCCTCCCGCGATAACGCGAACGGCTCGGTTGTCAATATCACCGAGTCCCCGGGCAGTCAGGTGGAGGCCTGCATTAAAGGGAACACAGGCGCTGATTCTTCCTCGGCATTCCCGGCCCACCACAACAACACGGGAACGGCTCGGGGCTGCACGGAAAACATCCCTCTTTCCCTCGGGCGCGCCGTCACACGCTCCTCTGTCGGTGACGTGAGCGACACAGGTCTTACCTACAAAATCAGTAAGGTGCGTCTGGTGGCCACCGGGACGACCAAAATCAAGACCGACGTCTGGGCTCGCCTGCCCATGCAGGCTGATAAGACGGCCGGCCTCGGACTCTGTCCGTCACTGTTGACGACCGATGACAAGCCCGACACCTCCTCCGACACCCTCGAGCGCCCGCGCCTGCAGAGAATGAAGGCAGAGCCTCCGCGCGAGCGGCTCTTCCCGGCGGTTGTGTGCACCTCGGAGAAATACGACGGTTCTGTGCGCCATCTCTGCAAGGTACGGGAAGTGGGGGGCAGTGATGGACAGAAAAATGAGTTCTGGGTAGAGGTGGGAAGTATCTTTGCCGATGTCAACAGTGGCATCCATGTACGCCCGCGCAAGGGCAACGTACTGCTGTGCTCCGACCTCGGCGACCTGGGCATGCCGGTGGCAGTCTCATCGCTGTACCGCGGGGACAACATCCTACCGGATAACAAGCTGATGGGAAAAGACGATATCTCCACAGAGGTCGATTCTACCCTCACCATCAGCAATCGCTCGTATAACAGCAGCGATGGCACAGATGCAAGCGTCGGCACGGTGGCCAATATTACCCGTCCCTGCTCCGTCTACGACCTACGCGAGCAGAAGGGAACGCCGAATTGCAGTCGTATTCAGCTCACGGCACAGGATAACGGCGCCTCGACCTGTCCGGACGGTGACAAAACCATCCTCCGCAACACGTCCATGATATACAGCTACAGCTCCTTGCCGGAGCTTCTGCTCGGCATTCCCATGGGCAAGGCTGTACACCTGAACAGTCCGATTCTTGATCTGCTGGAGACAGGAAAGGTTAAAAACCCGCCCCGTGCTTTCCTGCAGGGTATTAACATCTACGCAGAAAAGGATCTGCTGCAACAATCCGCCGGGTCTCATTTCATCAATGCAGGCGGTAGTATCAACCTGACGGCGGCAGAAAAAATTACACTGCGCGTGGGGCGCAACTCGATCACGATCTCGGAGTCCGGCATCACCATCCAAAACGGCTTCGGCTCCGTAAAAAATCCCGGTGCCTTCGCACCCTACAACAAGGAAGCCCCGGAGGATGCTTCACTCATGAACAAGGGCTTTGTGCGCAAGCTCGATAATACCATCAACCTGAAGCAGGGC
>CAMEZO010000099.1 GCA_945947905.1 uncultured bacterium | reverse complement strand
TCCGGGGCGGAGAGCTTGAGCACGACGGCGTTCGGGAATACGGTCTTGCAGAACTCCAGGGCCTGCGCCTTGTCCGTAAAGTTGCCGCTCTTCGGGAAGTCGATGCCATAGTGAGCCATGAGCGCGTTGACCGTGGTCTGGGGCAGGGAAGCGAGACCGGCGGCCTTGGCCTCCGCCACCTGAGCCTTGAGGTCAGCCGGCAGGGTGCCGAGCTCCACGGAAGCGAGCTTCTTGCCCTTGTAAGCCATCTGGCCCTTCAGCAGACCGAGCAGGCGGACGACATCGTTCGGGTACTCATAGACGAGGATGTGGTTGTCTGCCAAGATCTTGCGACCCTCCGCCACGCGGGCACCGCCGACGAAGCCGCAGAAGATGTTGACGTTTTTGAACTGCGGAGCGATCTTGGCGATAGCCTGAGCCGTGCCCGTCGGGTCCGTCACGCGCTGCGGGGTAAGCAGCACGAGGATGTTCTTGTACTCACCGCTCTCGCAGAGCACGCGCAGGGCGTTCTCATAGCGGTCGGCCAAGGCGTCACCCACCACGTCGATGGGGTTGCCGAGCGCGGCCTCCGGGGTGAGGACGGCCTTGAGCTTCTCGATGGTGGCATCGGACGGGCGAGCCATGTCCAGCCCCGCCTCCTCGCAGAGGTCTGAGGTGAGCACGCCGACACCGCCGGCGTTGGTGAGCACGGCCAGCTGGCCGTCGAACTCGTGGTGGTTGGCGTACTGCAGGATCTCCAGCAGGCCGAAGAGCTCGCGGTCATTGTAAGCCTGCACGGCGCCGGCACCCTGCAGAGCCATCTCCAGCACGCGGTAGTTCGGCGCGAGCGAGCCCGTGTGGGAGAGGGAAGCGGCTTGGGCCTTGCTGCTCTTGCCGGGCTCCATGATCACGCAGGGCTTGGTGTTGGAGACCTCCTTGAGCACGCGGAGGAACTCCTTGCCGTTCTTGAGGGACTCCAGGTAGAACACAAAGGCATTCGTGTTCGGGTCATCCTTCAGCGCGTCCAGCAGCTTGTCCTCGCCCATCACGGCCTTGTTGCCGATGGAGATGAAGTGAGAGAAACCGATGCCCTTGCCGGCAGCCCAGTCCATGATGGCGGAGCAGTAAGCACCGGACTGGGAGATGAAGGCCACGTTGCCCTTGGGCGGGTTGCCGTCGCCGAAGGAGGCGTTCAGGTTATTGAAGGTAGAGATGTGGCCGAGGCAGTTCGGGCCGAGCAGGTTGATGCCGTTGTCCAAGCACTTCTGCGCGATGCGCTTCTCGAGATCCTTTTGACCGACCTCAGCGAAACCGGCGGTGATGATGGAGATATTCTTGGTGCCATTGGCGATGCACTGGTCCACGGTACCCTCCGTAAAGCGGGCCGGCACCAGAATGACCACCAGATCCATGGGCTCCGGCAGCTTATCCACGCTGGCATAGCAGGGGTAGCCGTTCAGCTCTTTGCCGTCCAGCTTGGGGTTGACGCCGTAGAGCTTGCCGGGGAACTTGGCACCGATGATATTGTTGAATACGACGGCACCCAGCTTGGCGGGGTTGTCGGAGACACCGACGACCGCCACACTCTTCGGATTAAAGAATGATTCGAGAGACATAATAGTAATAATAGGTGAATTTTGAGGCCGGCATGGCCTTACTGCCCCCAGTTTACCACTCTCTACCTGCCAACGCAAGCCCCCAGTGCGCAAAATGCCGCATTTTTGCCCGCAGAGGGGCAAAAAAAGGGGACTGCGGCGGCGGGAAGGCGCATTTTCCCCTTGCTACAATACGGCGTTTGCGGTAAAATAGGGCCGCTATGCTAGATATACGTATTGTCAGGGAGAAACCTGAGTATGTGAAAGAACGCGTCCGCCTGCGCGGGGGCGATCATTGGCTTTTGGTGGATAAGGTGCTGGAGTGTGATGAGAAGCGCCGGAGTGCAGAGACGGAGAAGCAGGAGCTCTCCCGCGAGCGGAACAGTTCCTCCAAGCTGATCGGGCAGATGATGAAGGAAGGCCGCCGCGAGGAGGCCGAGGCGCTCAAGAAGCGCATGGGCGAGGTGGGTGACCGCATCAAGGCTCTCGATGAGGTCGCGAGCGCGGCTGCCCAAGAGCAGGAGGACCTGCTGCTGCGCATTCCGAACATGCCGCATGACGGAGCCCCCGTGGGGGCGGATGATACGGCCAACCCCGTGCTGCGCTACGTCGGCGAGAAACCCGAGGTGGCCGACCCCAAGGACCATGTGGAGATCGCCACGCGCTTGGGCCTGCTGGATTTTGAGGCGGCGGCCCGCATCAGCGGCTCCGGTTTCATCGTGTACCGAGGGCTCGGTGCCCGTCTGGAGCGCGCGCTCATTAACTTCCTGCTGGACACGCAGACCCTGGAGAACGGCTACGAGGAGACCGGCGTGCCCTTCATGGTCAAGCGCGAGTGCATGTACGGCACGGGCCAGTTGCCCAAGTTTGAGGAAGACATGTACGGCCTGGAGCAGAACCAGATGTTCATGGTGCCCACCGCTGAGGTGCCCGTGACCAACCTGTGCCGCGAGCAGATTCTGCGCGAGGCCGACCTGCCCAAGAAGATGACGGCCTACACCCCCTGCTTCCGCCGTGAGGCCGGTTCCGCCGGGCGCGAGAACAAGGGCATGATCCGTGTGCACCAGTTCGACAAGGTGGAGCTGGTGGAGATTTGCACCCCGGAGACGGGCTGGGACGAGCTGGAGAAGCTGACGAGCCACGCGGAGAGCATCCTGAAGAAGCTCGGGCTGCACTACCGCGTTATTGAGCTTTGCACCGGGGACGTGGGCTTCTCCTCCGCCAAGACCTACGACATCGAGGTGTGGGCTCCGGGTCAGGGTAAGTACCTGGAGGTGTCCAGCTGCTCCTGCTTCACGGACTACCAGGCGCGCCGCATGAAGCTGCGCTACAAGGACGCCGACGGCAAGATCCGCACGCCGTACACGCTGAACGGCTCCGGCACGGCCCTGCCGCGTCTCTATGTGGCCCTGTTGGAGCAATGCCAGCAGCCGGACGGCAGCGTGCGCATCCCCGCCGCGCTGGTGCCTTACTTCGGCGCGGAGAGCATCACCCCGCGCGGTTGAGGCCGCATTCTCGGGCTGCTCGGGCCGGTACCGGGCAGCCTGCTCACCACCATCACCACACATTCAATCATGCTTGATTTCATCGATAAGATGGGGCCGATGTTCTGGCTCATTCTCTTCTTTGTAGCCATGGCCCTGGCTGTGGTGGCAGAGCGTTTGTTCTATTTTCACCGCATCAATATCAGCTCCGGGGAGTTCCTGCGGGGCATCTCGGCCCTTCTGCGCTCCGGTCAGTACAACGAGGCACTGCACGAGGTGCGCCGCCTGCCCGGGCCCATGGCGCGTGTGGTGGAGGCGGTGCTGAACCGCCATACCTTGGGTCGCGGCGAGCTGCGGGATATTGCCATGCAGGCGGCGGAGCTGGAGGTGTACCGCATCGAGCGGCACATCAGTATGCTGCAGGTTTGCGCCACGGTGATGCCTGTGCTGGGCATCCTCGGCACGATTTTGTCGCTGGTGACCTTCTATGACCAGCCGGGAGTGCTGGACGGCGCGGCGGCCCCGCCCAAGGTGGCGGAGGCTCTGCAGAGCTGCCTGCTGCTCTCGGCCACCGGTGTGGCCTTTGCCATCCCCACTTTCTTGTTCTACACCTATCTGGCAAGCCGGGCGGAGAAGATCATCAACAGTGTGGAGCGTGCCGGTATCGAGTGCGTCTACATCATCAGCGATGCGCGGGAGGCTGCGGCTTCCTCTCCTTCTGCTCCCATCCCTCATTCCTGAGCCCATGCAGCACCCGCGTTACAGATTCGTCATCAAGGGGCTGCCGCTCGTCATCGCGTCCGCCCTTAATCTGCTGCTTCTGCTCTGCATTTTTGCCTTGCTCGGGAATCACCGGCAGCAGCGCTTCGGCTTCACGGTGTCGTCCGCAGCCACGCATTTTGTGATGGGGGGGCAGTACCGGGACCGCACACACTACCTGAGCATTTTCCCGGGGGACACGCCGCGCTTGTTTCTGGAGACGAGTGAGCTGAAGGGTGGTTTGGCGGAGCTGGGCAACCGGCTGGATGCGCTCAAGGGCGACAAGCCGGGGGAGGTTGTTATCGTGGTGGTGGCGGATGAAGCCGTGCCCGGCGGGGTGCTGATGCAGGTGATGGATTGTGTGAAAATGCGCGGCTTTGTCTGCAACTTTGCCGGGCGACCGAGTGTACATTGATGAAGGAACCGGAGAGAGAAAGCATCCCGACGCTTGTTTTTCTGCGCCTGCGCGACAGCTGCTGCCACTTTCTGTTGTTTTTCATTCCGGCGCTGCTGTTTTGCCTGGGAATGGTCTATCTGGTGCCGGTGGAGCCTGCGGCGCGTGTTACCCCGGCCGGTGTGGGGCGGGTGTACAGCGTGAGCGGGCATGAGCATGACTTGGCTGTGGCGGGGCGCACGCCTTTCCTCTTTTTATACCGTCGCGCGACGGAAATTGACTGTGTGCAGGATCCGCTGAAGACCGTGGACACCACGCCGGATCCCACAGTGGCACTGCCGCCGCCCGCCGAGCCTTTTCGGGAGGTCTTGCAGTCCGCAGTGTGGACCGAGGAGGAGCTGCTGGCTCTGCCCCCGCAGGAAGCGGATGGAAAGGAGGTGCAGCCATGATGGGTGCCCTGCTTCCCGGTGAGTTTTTGCTGTGGGTCGTTTGCGGGGGGATGCTGCTGGTGCTGGCGGTTTTCCTGCCCGTGCAGTTGGCGTCCAAGCTGCGGCGCATGCGCTCTGCGCGTGTTAAACTGGCCTGCCGTATCTGCGGGTATCATTTTCGGCGTCGGGATGCGGCGGCCATCTGCCCGCATTGCGGCTCCCGCAACCGCTGATGCCCATGTGCCGTGCTCTTGTTGTGAACGGTGAGCGCGTGACTCCCGAGAACCTGTCGGCGTGGCGCAGCGGTCGGAGGGGCATCGAGGCTGATTTGGCGGACTTTTTGGCAGAGTGGTGGAGCCCCGGGGAAACAGTGCGCCTGCACAGCTCCGGGTCCACGGGTAAGCCTAAGGAGTTTGCGGGGCGCAAGGAGTACATGCAGGCAAGCGCGGTGGCCACGCTGCGGGCCTTCGGCCTGTGGCCCTGCCCGGCGGAGGCGCAGTTTCTGCTGTGCCTGCCGCTGCGTTACATCGCGGGCAAGATGATGGTGGTGCGTGCTCTGGCGGCGGGGTGTCGTCTGCGGGTGACGGAGCCTTCCTCCGCGCCGCTTCCGCCGGGGGAGTCTTTCGATTTTGCCGCAATGGTGCCCATGCAGGCGGTGGTTACCCTGTCTCGGGAAGGCGGAGCGGCGGCCTTGTCTGCCGTGCGCACGCTGCTGTTGGGAGGTGGATTCGTGGATGCTGACACGGAAGCAGTCTTGCAGGGGGTGGGCTCTGCGGTTTATGTCTCTTACGGCATGACGGAAACTTATTCGCACATCGCCCTTCGGCGGCTCAATGGGCCGCAGGCGCAGGGGGCGTATCATCCTCTGCCGGGGGTGAGTCTTTCCCTCAGCCCGGCGGGAACCTTGGTCATCAACGCGCCGCATATCGGGGTGCAGGGGATGGAGACCAACGATGTGGCGGAGCTTCTGCCCGATGCTTCTTTCCGTATCCTGGGGCGGCGAGATGCCGTGATTAACAGCGGTGGTATCAAAATTCAGGCGGAGCAGGTGGAGTCGGAGGTGCGGCGTCTCACCGGGCTGACGGTATTGGCTCTGCCGCATCCGCATCCCGTCCTGGGGCAGTGCATCGAGATGCTGTGGGAGGGCCCGGCGGAGTCAGCGGAGAGGCTGTCGGAGGCCTTGGAGCGGCTGCCTAAATATCAGCGGCCCGCCGTGGTGCGCCGTGTGGAGTCCCTACCGCGCACGGCTACGGGCAAGCTCTGTCGTGTGCCGGGGGCGCGTTGAGCCGCTCTTTCACGGGATCCAACTGCCGAGTTGGGTGGGAAAGAGGCAGTCCGCGCAGATGTGGCGGGAGCAGAAATCATTGTCTATTTGTAACAGTGCCTGCTGCGCATAGCAGCGGCGGAGCAGGGGGAGCACATCCTCTCTGTCCCCGAACAGGTGCTGTGCTGTCTGTTGCACGGCACTCGGCAGCTCCGGTGCGGGCAGGGAGAGGTAGGTTTGCCACGCTGGCTCGGACTCATCAACCGCGTACACATGGTTGATCAGGAAATCCCGGATGCGGGAGCTGCCCACCAGCGCGGATTTGCGGGCCAGCGGCTCGGAGGGCAGGGTGCAGTGGTAGCTCCAGTAGGGGTGCTCCAGCGCCGTGAGTTGTTTGGTAAGGGCCTTGGCGGCTGCGGCGTTGAAGTTCGGCTCCAGCTCCTGCCAGCGGCGGGCTGAGACGGCCAAGGCTGCCACGCGGCGGTGCGGGTGGTTCAGGGGGCGTATGGGGGCGAGCACCCAGGGCAGGGTGTGCATGCCGCTCAGCTCGTGCTGCTCGCGCAGGGGCCACCAGGCATCCCACAGGCTGCGGTGGTAGGCTCGTGCCTGGTCGGTAGCGCGCTCGGGCAGCACGGGTACCAGAAATCCCGCCGTGCCGAACAGGATGGCTTCGGCTTCCCTCCCCAGTTCTTTGAGCGGGGCGCGGCGGGCGAGTATCTGCATGGCCTGTTTGTTCAGACGGTAGCCGAGGGTCTCCGCCCAAGCCTCGAACCAGGCTTGGTGCAGCCCTAGGTTCTCCGCCTTGCGCCGGAAGAGTTTGCGCTTGAGCTGCATGCGGTAGGCAGCCGCCGACTGCAACATGCCGGCCACCTTCTCGATAGGCATGGCGGCCAGGGGCTCGCGGCACAACTCGGTGCATGCCGTGGTGACGGGAGCCGGCTTGCCCAAGGCACTGCGCATGGCTTCCGGCGGGATGGTGAGGACGGGTATTTCGCGGTGCGAGGAGTTGCGGGTATACCAGCCGGCGGGGGGCCTGGTCAGCACAACGTGCAGGATAACGTTGTCGAAGTTCGGGTTGGCTCCGTGTCCGTGGTGCTCCCAGTCCTGCGCCGTGGGGTCCAGTTCGATGTCCCCGCGCAGTCGGCGTCCGTTCAGTTCGATTTCGGCGCGCAGAAAGTCCGGTCCCACACTGCGGTTCCAAGTGCCGAAGTCAATAATGTGTACATGGCCGTGCCGCTCCGTGACGCCGCCGTTGCCCAACAAGCCGGCGGCCCAGAGCCCCTGTACCTCCTGCTCCGGCGGCAGCGGGAAATCCACCGGTTCCGCCGCCGTGGTGTCCTCACCGCGCACGCGGCGTCGGAGCTCGCGGTAGCGGTCGGCTGCTTGCCGACGCCCCTCGTTCATTTCTCGTCTTCCTCTCCCTCGTGGCGCATCAGGTCCTCCTCCAGGGTCTCGCAGACGTAGCCGAAGGTCGCATCGTTGCGCGTGTTCATGGCGCGGAGGGTGTTGTGGGCCTCCAGCACATGGCGCGTGCGGGCCAGCTCGCTCATGTCGTGCTCGGGGCTGTCGGCGCTTCCTGCGTCAGCCAACCGTGCGCGTCGCTCTGCTGCGTCCGCCCGCCAGAAGGCGTTCTCGGGGTCGATGTCAATGAGCATATCCAGGCCCAGGCTCTCCATGGCAGAGCGCGTGCGCGAGGTGGGGGATGCCACCTGCAGGCAGCCGCCCTTGGACATGGCTCGCTGCGCCAAGCCTGCTAAGGTGCCCATGAAGGTGGAATCCACCCCGGGGCATACCTCCAGATCAACGATAATCGTATTGCCGCCGCCGGCCAGGTATTTATCCGCCAGCGATTTGAGGGCAGGGCTGTTCACAAAGCTGCCGCGCGTGGCACAGCGCACCCACAGGCAGTCATCGAACACATAGTGGGAAAGGGATGTATCGCTCATGGTAAAACTTCTCCACCACTCTAGCGCATTTTCGTGTTGAAGGCAAGCATAAAATACGCACGGAGGCTATCTTCTTCTCGGGGTATTCGCCGGAATACCTGATGATAGACTAACAAAGATGATGCGCTTTTTTCGGAAAGTTATTGAACCGAAGGGCTTCTGACGGTTTCTCACCCTATGGAT
>CAMEZO010000098.1 GCA_945947905.1 uncultured bacterium | reverse complement strand
AAACTCACTGAGGTGGGTGAAGAGCCCGGCCTCCACGCGCCCCGGGAGCGGCGGCGGGAAAGGCGGCAGCACTATCTCCGGCATGGAGAAATTATCCTCCGGCCGCCAAGGGGTCGTCTGCCCTATCTCCAGCACGGGAGCGGACGGCTGCGACGTCTCCGGCGGCGCGGACGGGACATCGCGCGTCACCTCGCGTACCACGACCTTCACCCTCGGCGGCCCGAACAGGCGATTGTACAGACGCTCCGGGTAAGGCGTACAGAGAGCCCCCGCCAGGCCGAAAAGCCCCAGCAGAACGCCCGATTTGAACCAAGTGATGATGCGGGGTTTACGTCTCATGACTTCTGCGAAACGGTAGCGGGAGGAATAGAAGAAACCCTACGCGGGCGCAGGGACAACACGGCACGCAACAGCCACAGCGGCATGCAACGCAGCAACAGAGCCGCCAAGCGCACCTTCAGCGACGGGTAGCAACGCGCCCGCCCCGCAGCCAAAGCCCGCAGCGAGCACCGCACCACCGTATGCACCGGCGTATAAAACCAACGGCGCAGAGGCATGGTATTCCCCGTGCAACCCGCACGCCGCGCCACCTCCCCGAAGCCCGTATGCACCGGCCCCGGGCACACCGCCAGCACGGGCACCCCCGCCTGCCGCAACTCCAAGCGCAACCCCTCGCTGAAAGACGCCAGGCAAGCCTTGGTAGCAGCGTAGAGCGCAAAATCCGGTATCGGCAAATCCGCCGCGAGCGACGCCAAATTGATGACCCCGCCCCCCTGCTCCGCCAAGCGCGGCAAGAGCCCGTGCGTCAGCCGCAGCGGCGCCTGCACATTCACCTGCACCATGCAGCGATCGCGCTCCCAGGAGCTTCCTGCGTAGTCCCCGTAATCCCCGAGCCCGGCATTGTTAATCAGCAGAGTCGGCCCCGGCGGCAGGGCCTGCCAGGCAGCCAGCAGCCGCTCCGTATCCGCCTCCTGCGACAAATCGCAGACATGCACCGTCACCTCGACCCCCGGGCACCGGCGGCGGATGCGCTCCGCCAGCTCCTCCATGGGCTGCTGCCGCCGCGCCGCCAGGTGCAGACAGGTCCCCTCCGCCGCCAATGCCTCCGCAAAAGCGGCACCCAAACCGGAGGAAGCCCCCGTGATGAGCACATAACGATACTTCACGCCGCGCATGATAGCACAAAACATGCGGCAGCGCGAGCTTTTTTTGCGTCGGTAAGATACTTGCCAAGCGGGCGCGCCTGTGGTAGACTGGGGACGTGACCTTTTATGCACCGAGCTTCGCCGTCTTCTTTGCCGCCGTGTATGCGGCCGTGGCGGTACTGAACGCCCGGCACCGCACAGGCCTGCGCAACGGCGTGTTGACGGCCGCCTCCTGGTGTTTTTACGGCACCCTGCACTACCTCTTCCCCCTCCTGCTGCTGTACAGCACCTCCGTTTGCCACCTGTTCGGACGCGCCGCTGCGGCAGGCAGCAAACGCGCCGCAGCCGCCGCCACCCTGCTCTGCCTCCTGCCCCTGCTCTTCTTCAAATACGCCCCCGGCTATATACCCGGCATCCTGCTGCCCGCGGGGCTCTCCTTCTTCACCTTCCAGGCCGTCAGCTACATAGTTGACTTATACCGAAAGCGCCTGTTCCCCGCCGGTTGGGGAGAGATAGCCCTCTGCCTCTCCTTCTTTCCCACCCTCACCGCCGGCCCCATCGAACGCCTCCGCCGGCTGCTGCCGCAACTGCGCGGCCCCCTGCCCCTCAGCTACTCCGCCTTCGCCTCCGGCGGCGGCCTCTTCCTGTGGGGCCTCTTCCAAAAAACCGTGGTAGCAGACCGCCTGCGCCTGTACGTCGACCTCATCTACGGCGCCCCCGAGCTGAACGCCGGCAGCAGCCTGGCCCTGGCCGCCCTGCTCTACAGCTTCTGCATCTACGCCGACTTCAGCGGCTACACGGACATGGCGCGCGGCCTGGCCCGCACGCTCGGGGTCGAGCTGATGCCCAACTTCCGCTTCCCCTACCTTGCCGGCAGCTTCCGCGAGTTCTGGCGGCGCTGGCACATCAGCCTCACCTCCTGGTTTGCGGACTACGTCTACCGCCCCCTGGGGGGAAACCGCGCGGGGCGAGCGCGCTGGCTTGCAGCCGTAGCCGCCGTATTCATCCTGAGCGCCCTCTGGCACGGCACCGCCGCCGGTTTTGTGGTCTGGGGAGCCCTGCACGCCTGTTTCTACGCAACAGAGCAATGGATAGGCCCCCCGCGCGGCCGCCTGCGCCTGCTGTACGCCCCCGCGGTGTTCCTCTGCATCACCCTTGCCTGGGTCTTCTTCCGCCTGCCGACGGGCGGTCAGGCCCTCACGGTGATCGGACGCATCATCAGCGGCCCGTGGCTGCCCTTCCAACCCGGCGCCAGCATGTTCACCACAGCGACCACCCTCAGCATGGCCGGCCTGTTCATCGCCGTCGAGTTGCTGCAGAGCCACGACCGCCTGCCGCGTAGCGTGTGGTTCCGCCTGCCCGCCGCCGCAGTCCTCATCATCCTCATCCTGCTCCTCTCCCCCCCTGCCGCACCTTTCATCTACTATAAATTCTGATGCGCCGCCGCCTCCTGCAAATCCTGCTGTTTATGCTGCTGCTGTTCGCCCTGGACCGCGGCACGGCGGCCCTGCTGCTCCGGGGACTGGAACGCTACTTCGGCCTGGGCAGCCCGGCGGAGGTGCTGCTGGTGGGCCACTCGCACATGATGCAGGGGATAGACGCAGACCGCCTGCAAACCGAGCTGCACCACCCCGTGGCCAAATACTGCCGCGAAGGCGTGAACCTCGATGACCGCCGCACGATGATCGAGCACTTTCTGCACACCCATCCGAAGGGCAAACCCGACTGGGTGGTGCTGGCCGTGGACCCCTTCATGCCCGGCATCGAGGTACTGGGCCGCAACTCCTACAAACTCTTCTATCCCTTCTTGGATGACCCCGCCATGCGCGAGCACGTTCGCAAACAATCGAGCCGCATTGACTTCCTGCTGCACCTGGCCGTGCACACCGCTCGCTACGACGACGAGATGATCAACCGCGCCCTGCACGGCCTGCTGGGCCTGCACCGCAACCACCGCACCGGCACCATACCCGACGACCTGCTGCCGCAGGGCATCTACACCACCGTACCCGCCCCGCAACCCATGCAAACCCTGCGCGACACCGTCCGCAGCCTCACCGCCCGCGGCATGCGCGTGCTGCTCCTTAACCTGCCCGTCTACCGCTGCTACCGCGACTCCGCCCCCGCCGCCTTCGATGCTAACAACGCCCTCTTTGCCGACATGGCACACGCCGAGCCCGGGGTATATTACCTGGACTATAATCCCCTCTACAGCCACCGCCGAGAGCTCTTCTACGACCTCATTCACCTGAACGCACACGGCCAGCAAATCATCACCGACCGCCTGGCCCGGGACCTGGCAGAGCTGATGCGGCACCGCGACCGATGAGCCACAGAGCCATGCGGCCCGGCCGCGTTACTCCCGGTGCTCGAGGACGAGGCGGAACCCGATGTGAGAGCTGCGGGTGTCTGCGGGGTGAGGGGTACGGCAGCTGCAACTGAGCTGCGCGGGGCGGAAGGACGAGTAATCCCCGCCGCGGGCCACGGCATACGAGCGGAAGGGCAGCGACGGCGGGCCGCCGTATTCACCGCTCACCCACTCCTGCACATTGCCCGCCACATCCCGCAGACCGAGAGCATTCGGCGGGAAAGACCCCACCGGAGCCGTGAACGGCACGCCATCCTCATACCCGGAAATGATTCTATTGGCACGGATAAAAGGCAAACAACTAACATCCGCAAAGTTACCCGCACCCGACTGCGGAGGCCACTTCATCCCCCAGGGGAACACGGGGGAAGCATTCCCGGCAGCCTGCCGCCGCTCGTAGGGCGTCTCCCCCCGCTCACTCGACACACCGGCCAGACGGCTCCACTCCTCATCGGACGGCAGACGGTAGGAATCCGTGGGCTGAATAAGCCCCCGCTCCCGCTCCTCCACCGTAAGCCAGTGCGCGAACGCCTCGGCATCCGCCCGCGAAACGAGTACGACGGGGTGGTGCTCATTCTGCTCGAAATCCGGCTGACGCGGCGCGGGGTGCCCGGTAGCAGCGCAGAAGGCACGGTAATCCCCCACACGCGTCTCCGTACCGCAAGCCATGAGCCCCGGCGCGATGGGCACCATCCGCATCCCGAGGCTATTGGTCCACTCCCGCCCGTAGGTGACCGAGTTATTCGGCACAAGATTCAGGTTGAGACTAAGCCCCTTGGGCGACAAACCACTGCGCCGCACCGCAGCATACCCCGGCATGCGCACCTCGAGATAAAAAGGCCCGAAGGGGACGGAAACCGCCCGGAGGGGCGTGACCCCGAGCGGAACTCCGTTATACGACACCATCGCCCCGGCCGGATTCGTGAAGACGCGGATGGGCACCTTCCGCGCCGGCACGGCACGCAGACGGTAGCCGCACACATCCGCCCCGCGAGCCGTCCCGACCTCCGCCACCGGCACCAGCACCCCGCCGGGCAGCAGCAGACCACGCTCCTCGCACAGACGGCTGAGCCACAGCGCAAAGTCATTCACCGCCGCCTGCGAGGTAAGGGCGCAACCCGTGCGCGGACAACGCTCCGCGCGGTAGCCACCGCCGGGATTCTCCGCTGCGAAACGCTCGAAAGCCTCCGCCGACACGGGCCGGACGGAGAGGTGCCCCTCTTCCTCCGGCGCATACGCCATTCCCAGGGCATCCACCCACTCCCGACCGGCCACGGGGGGACGGAGCGGATTCAGCCGCCCCTCCAGCGTCAGCACACCGGCAGACGGCACGCGCCCCGTCAGCACCAGATCAGCATACCCCTCCTTATGCAAACGCAGGCGCACCTGCTCCCCGGGGCGAGCCGGCAAGGGCCCGCAGGGCGTATCGTCCGCATAGCTGCCATCCTCTCGGTAAACACCGGCCCCGGCAGGCACACTGGTCACCAGCAGGCCGGGCTTCTCCGCCGCAGCAGGCGGCGCCGCCGGCAAGGCAGACGGCACAGCGCTTTTCTCCTCCCCCCCCAGCGCACGCCACGCCGCCTGCACCCGCTCCTGCCAAGCCGCGGGCATCAAAAAATACCCCGCCACCGGCAGCAACACCCCCACCGCAACCACCGCCGCGAAGCGCCGCAGAGGGTGCGCATGGCGGTGCCCCCGCCCCGGCTCAAAATGGCGCAGAGCATCCAGGCGCTCCGAGAACTCGTAGGCCGAAGCAATCGTCCGCTTATCTCCCCGAGGCCCCGCCGCCGCGCAAATGATGTCATTGAGCAACTGCCAACGCTTGCGGGTAGTGCCCTCCGGTAACTCCAGCGGCAGCTCCGGAAAGTCCAGGCGGTCGCGCCCCGTGGCCATCTCATAAAGCACCATCGCCAGGGCATAGACATCCGCCCGCGGACTGCCCGCACCCTCCGGCGGCATATAGCCCTGCGTCCCCATCTCCGAACGAAGGCCACCCCGCCCCACCAGACCCACATCCGCCAGCTTGGCGCGCCCGTGAACAAAGAGAATGTTCTCCGGCTTCACGTCGCGGTGCGTCAGGTCATGCGCATGCAACCCCTCCAGGGCCCGGGAGATCTGGATACCTACCTCCACCACATAATCCGCCGGCATGGGGCGGTTACCGTACAGGCGCATATCACTGCGCAGGGTGCGCGGCTCGTAGTCATCCGGCTCGATGTGGATGCCCGTGTAGGCATCATCCGCCAGTTCCATCACATAGTAATAGTAGGGGAAATCCCCCTCCCGGCGGCCGATGTGAAGGATGTGCACCAAGCCCGGCAGGCTGCGCGCGATCGGCTCATAGGCCAGCACCCCCTCGAACTCGCGCACAAACTGCGCCTCATCTTCGTAATCCGACCGCCACACCACCTTCACCGCCCGCAGCGCCCCCGTCACGGAGCGCGCCATCCACACCTCCCCATAGGCCCCGCGCCCCAAAAGACGCAGAATCTCGTGGTCCGGCACCTGCGGCACACGGCGTGCCTCCCCCCTGCCCGCTTCTTGCTCCATACGCCGCCATTATACCCCGCCCCGCGTCCCGAATCAAGCCGCTTTTGCCCCCATTCTCCCCGATTCATGCCTTTTTTGCAAAAAAAATGAAGATTTTTCAAAATAAAGCTTGCAATCATCCGCAAAATGTGGTTTAATGTCCCCGCACCAATAAGGCGCACGTGGCGGAATTGGTAGACGCGCTAGTTTCAGGTTCTAGTGGGTAACTCCGTGATGGTTCGAGTCCATTCGTGCGTATCTTAAGGCCTCGGGGGCGGCTTGCCGGAATGAGCAGGCCGCCCTCGTTCTGTACCCGCACGGCGACACAGATGAACCCCGCCGCCTGCGAGAGACGACGGGGGGATGGTCCGACAGAAGGGTGAAATCAGCGACTTGCCCTTCTTGCGAGCGATGACGGCTGCGCAGTTCTTTTCCACCTGCTTTTTGAATGCCGTGCTCATCCCGTCCTTCAGGCCTTCGTTCATGCAGCCAGCGGGTTTGGCGGGTGGCCGAGCGAGGGGGGACACATTTTAGTTCTGAAAATCGGTACCGCCATACCGAAATCGCGAAAAAATAGTTGACAAGCACTACCCGAACATGATATGATTAGCCCCGCACATGAATCCGGAAGCGGCCCGGGTGAACATGCCTGCGCCTTCTTGAGGCCGGCACTCGGCAGCACCGGCAGGAAATGTGACCTACCGTACGCCCCCTGTGACGACGGTTTGCAAGACAAACAGGGCGATTTGACACACCGGGCGGGCCTTTTCACATACCGAACGGTCGATTTCGCATACTCAACAGGCCTCGTCACATACCGATTTCGCCCCCGCACTTTTCAGTATCATCGGCAAAAAAGCCTTATTCTGTAAGCCCTGCCGCTTTCGGAGCATCTAACATCCGTATCTTCTCTCCCCGTTTTCCCCCTATGCCTTCACGCGTGCACGCACACACGCACGCAAGGCATATTTTTACCGCAATGCGCTGCTTCCGTTGAATGCCTATATCCCGAAAACCCTTGATTTTATGATGAATTCTCCTTATTTATAATAATATTTTTATATAAAAAAGGTATATAAGAATAGGGAGGGCGGTATGTCAGAGGAGGTAGTCGGTATGTCAAAGAGGGGTTCGGTATGTGAGAGGAGGCAGTCGGTATTTCGGAATGAGACTTCACGCCGCCGAGATGAGAGGGAGCGGGAAAGGGTGAACGCAGAATGAAAGGAATTTCGGGAAAGTCAGAGGTGTGCTCAGCCCGGCGCAGACTGCAATCCGCCGGGGTAGTAGGCTCCTTTATTTTGAAAAAAACCAAAGCCACCTACCATGAGTTCGTCCTGAACTCTTGCCGAAGCTCCGAAGGCCGACACGGGAAAAGAACACAGACAGTGGTTGAATACCTCCGGCTGCCGAACCTCGCCGAGGGGGCGCGAGCTCATTGAAAAGCGGATAGCTCGCGAAGGGCGAAGAGGTGCTCAAATTTTACAGGCTCTTACACCCCCAAAATAAATGTATACACACTCTCTATTTCTCCCTTTCTCTTCTTCTTGGGTTTTGTGCAATCCGTTTTCCAATTGCGATATAGCATCATCTCAATGATCTTGTATTCTTCTTGTTCGTTTTTTCTGTTCGATATCACGAACAATGCGTCATTCGAATTCTTGAATGATGCGATGAAGATTACGTCACCATCTTCCGGAGCAATATCTCCTGTGTGCAAATCAATTGACGAAACATCAGGGCTCATTCTCAATATGGCCAATCCGTCTTTTAAGGGCATACCTATATGTATGTTTGCCGAATTGTCTCGTAATTCTTTTCCGGATTCTTCAACGGTGGTAGTCCTGGAGGCGAAACATACACCGTATTGACAAAACAAAACAAGAAACACGACCGCGATGTAGTGTGTAATCATATGAATCTGCTTTTATTTGCTGCATTTGGGTATAGATATCGGCATTGGTTGCAAGCGCCCCGGAGGGACTCCTTGAGCTTTCGAATCGAAAACCCAATCGTATTCAGAATCTTCATCGGGTTCATTCTTATGCGTCTTCTCCCCGGCAACCAAGCTGTCGGTTTCCGCTTCGCCGTAGGTGTTAT
>CAMEZO010000097.1 GCA_945947905.1 uncultured bacterium | reverse complement strand
GGCGGCATGCAGTCTGAACCGAGCTAAGTATGCCGATCAGTTTCCGAAACCTTCCGAAAATTCTGCGTTCTGAAAACTTCAGTTACCTACTATCCCGGCGGCATGAATTCTGAACCGAGTCAAGCATGCTACTGACTCTCCCGAAATTCCTTTCATTCCGCGGTCAGCCTCCTGTCGGGCTCTATCAAAACAGCGGTGTGAAGTCGCGTCCGGGCTTTGCGTGGCTGATGGGTGATTATCGGTCGAGGGCGTCGCGGATGCCGGAGTCGATGGCGCGGAAGGCGAGGCGGATTTCGTCTTCGGAGATGCAGAGAGGGGGCATGAAGACGATGGTGTCGTGGGTGCAGGGGCGGGTGAGGAGGCCGTAGGGGCGCATGGCGACGCAGGCTTTTTCGCCGGCGCGTTCGTCCTGGAGATAGGGGGTGCCGTCCGGGTGAGCGACGTCGATGCCGGCGATCATGCCGGTGCAGCGGGCGGCGGGGACGTTCGGGTTACGGCGCACGAGGTCATCGGCCAGCTCGCGGATGAGGCTGATTTTGGGAGGCAGTTTTTCTAACACATGTTCCTCCTCAAAGACATCGAGAGAGGCCATGGCCGCGGCGCAGCCGATGGGGTGAGCCGTGAAGCTGTGGCCGTAGTAGAACGACTTATTCTCGCTGTAGGTGCCGAGGAACTTTCGATAGACCGCCTCCGTGGTCAGGCAGGCAGCCAGGGGTGTATAACCGCTTGTAAGCCCCTTTGCGCAGCAGAGGAAATCCGGGATGACCCCCTCGTGCATGCAGGCGAAGAGCTTGCCCGTGCGGCCGAAACCGGTCATCACCTCATCGAATATCAGGTAAATCTGCTGCTCATCGCAGAAACGGCGCAGCTCCCGCAGCATCCCGAAGGGCCACGGCGTCATGCGGTTTACCCCCTGGATAACGGGCTCGATCACCACGCCCGCCACCGTCCGCAGGAAATCCGCCGGCAGCGCCCGCAGGTCCTCTGCACTGCGCACATGGGTCACCTCCATCCCGAAGCCCTTGAAGCGGTCGAAGAAAGTACCGACACCGCCCAGAGACGCCGCCCCCATCGTATCACCGTGATAACAATTCGAGAACGCCACGAAATGCCGCCGCTCCTCCTCCCCCGGGGTCTGCACATGGCTTTGGAAAGCCATCTTGAGCGCCGACTCCAGTGCCGTCGAACCGTCATCCGAGAAGAAAACACGCGTGAGCGTATCCTTGGGGAAGTAAGACACCAGACGCGTTGCCAAATCACTTGCCAAACCATGCCCGAAACCCAGGTAGCTGCTGTGGCAAATGATACCCGCCTGGCGACGGATAGCCTCCACAATATGCGGGTGGCAGTGTCCGTGGATATTCACCCAGATAGAACTGTTACCGTCAATATAACGGCGGCCCAGCGAATCCGTCAACCACACCCCCTCACCGCTCTGAATCATGAGCATCTCACTCTCCTGCCCCCAAAGAGCCTGCGGGGTAAAGGGGTGCCAACAATGCGCCAGATCCCGGCGTTGCCAAATCTCGGTTTGTTCTTTCGCAGTCATGGTCATCAAGAATCTTCGGCCTCCTCACGCGGGGTGCGGGGCACGAAACGCATCAGCTCCGCCTGGAAGCTCAGCGGGACGTCCCCCGTCTCACCGTTACGATTTTTTGCCAGAATCAGGTTAGCATCCGAGCCCGCGTTGGCCCGCTCCTCGTCATCCTCGGCATAGTAAGCCGTGCGGTAGAGAAGGCCGATCATATCGGCATCCTGCTCGATGGCGCCGGATTCACGCAAATCACTCATCATCGGCACACCCTTATTCTTACCGGGGCGGTTCTCCGGCCCGCGGTTCAGCTGGGCAAGCACCACGATGGGGACGCGCAGCTCCTTGGCCAAGCTCTTGAGCCCGCCGGAGATTTCTGCGATCTCGCGTTCGCGGCTGTTCTGCGCCTGTTTGGTGTGCGAGCGCATCAGCTGCAGATAATCGATACCGATGCAGCAGAGATCCGGATGCTCACGCAGCACGCGGCGCGCCTTGGCCCGAAGCTCCGAGATGGAAATGGCCGCCGTATCATCGATGATGAGGCGAGAATTATGCAGCTCATCCATCGCCTTCTTCAGCAGCACCATCTGCTCCCGAGAGAGCGTTTTACCGGCGCGCAGCTTGTTGCGCGTCACACCGCTTCGCGCCATCAGCAAACGCTCCACCAGCTGCACGGCGGGCATTTCACAGGAGAAACAGAGGGTCGGCTTCTTGAGGTCCAGCACCATGTGCTCGATGATATTCATCAGGAAGGACGTTTTACCCATGGAGGGACGCGCTGCGATAACGAATAACTCACCGGGTTTCAACCCGTTCACCTTTTTATCCAACACGGGGAAACCCGTACTGATACCCAGCACCTCGTCTCCGGCATTCATCATGCGCTCAAAGTTGGTGAGCGCCTCCTTAATCGTCTTCGACAGGCTCCACTCCTCATCCTTTACAGCGGATTGGCGGATCTTCATCACATCCTGCTCCACCTCATCCAGAATGTGGTCAATCTCGGCCTCACCGGTGTAAGCGGCCTCGATCGAGCGGTTCGATGCCAAGATAATCGAACGGCGGATGTACTTCTCCTTCAGGATGGCGAAATGCGACTCATAGAGGCCGCAGGTGGTCGCGTAGGAAAAGACATCCATCAAGCCCTGCAGACCGCCGACTGTCTCCAGCTGCTTGCGGTCATCGAGCATCTGCGCGAGGGTGGTCGCGTCAATGGTGATATTTTTATCGTAGCACTCGCGCAGCAACTCCCACAGGATGCGGTGCGCGGGCACATAGAAGTAATCCCCGCCCATGCCGTCGGAAATGCACTTGGAAATAATGCTGTGCGGGTCGATCAGCATCATGGAGAGCAAACTCTTCTCGATCGCCACGGCCTGCGGCGCTGCAGGCAGAACCGACGCGATAGCCCCGGTGGAAACGCCCGACGCCTTGAAGTCTATGCCTGCTGTGTTTTTATCACTCATGGTTGCGTGCGCGTTATGGTAACTCATCCCGCCCCCGCAAGCAAGAAAAATCTCCCGCCCGCGTGCAGAAAGACACCCCCGCCGACACAGAAAGAAACTTTTTTTCACCCGAATCGAAAAAACGCCTTGACACGGCGGCCCCGCATGCTTATAGTAGATTCATCATCTCCGTAAGCATGAAAACACTTTCCATCATCTGCACCATGGCGCTGGCAGCAGTCGCTGCCCAGGCTGCGCCGGTTATCACCCAGAAGGACATCTCCGAAGAGGCTCTGAAGAAGGTTGCCAACGAGCGCCAGGTCAAGAGCATGGAGGAGTATGAGCAGGCCGTCAAGAAAGCCCAGCAGGCCCGCGAGGACGCAGAGAAGGCCGCCGCCAAGCACACCCAGCGCAACGATGAGGGCCTCAAGCAGACCATCATCAAGTCCCGCCTGAATGCGATGCTGCCCCCCTGTGAGCGCGCCCCGGAGGAGCCGCGTGAGGACGACGGTCTGAACGTGGAGTATTAAGCCCCCTATTCGATTTTCACTGTTTCCCCGCACTGTGGGCTCGGCTCCGGTGCGGGGTTTCTGTGTACCCACGCTCCGACAACAGGGTGGGGGTACGCAAAAAGGGAACCGCTGCGTGAAACAGAGGTTCCCGATGAAGAAGGGATGGGAAAGCAAACAGGGCCGCCCACGGGCGGGCCGGGCTTACTTAACCGAGTAGTACTGGTAGTGCACGCGCTCGTCGATGGCGAGGGCCTCACGGATCGTGCGAATGACGGAGGGCTCGGCCTCGAAGGAGAAGCGCATGTACTGGCCGCGGGTAAGGTGCTTGGACTCGTAAGCAAACTCGCGAAGGCCAACATTCTTGGTCTCCGTCACCTTGGCACCGGCATTGGTCAGCTCGGCCGTCATCGCGGCGGTCAGCTCATCCAGCGTGGCGGAGCCCTTCATGTTGAGGACGATCAGTGCTTCGTACTTTCTCATATTTGATTGTAATGGTAAGTTTTGATCTGCTTTCGCAAATTGCGGTGAGCTAGGATGCACCTTTTTGCGGGAAAATGCAAGCCTAAAGTGCGTCCGAGGTCACTTTTTTGTGTCATTTACCTACTCAAATGAGCTTCAGGCGCACAAGATCCTGGGTATCAATGAGGCCGACGGGCTGCTTTTGAGCATCGAGCACGACAAGGTCATCGATACGGCGGTCGCGGAGCGTCTTGACCGCCGTGATGGCGAGCTTATCGGCCTCCACATAGACGGGATTGCGCGTCATCAGCTCCGCCACGGGCTGCGAACCGCAGGCGGGGTTCTTCTGGTAGGCGCGCGCGAAGTCGCCGTGCGTAAAGACACCGGCCAGCGTGCCGTCCTCGTGCACCAGCACACAGGCACCGGCGCGGGCGGAGGTCATGGCGATGATGCACTCCGCCACGGTGGCGGACTCCGGGAGCTTGGCGAACTCCTTGCGCATGATGTCGCAGATGCGGGTGAGGAGCGCGCGCCCGAGGGAACCGCCGGGGTGGCTGCGGGCGAAGTCCTCCTTCGTGAAATGCCGGGCCTCCAGCAGGGCCATGGCGAGCGCGTCCCCCATCACGAGCATGGCGGTGGAGGAAGACGTGGGGGCCAGGTTGAGCGGGCAGGCCTCGCGCTCCACGCCCGTGTCCAGCACCACATCGGAGAGCTGCGCCAAGGTGCTGCCGGTCTTGCCCGTCATGCCGATGATGGTCATGTCGTAGCGCTTGAGGAAGGGCATGAGGGTGAGCAGCTCCGCCGTCTCGCCCGAGAAGGACATGGCGATGCAGGCGTCCCCGTCCTGCACAATCCCCAGGTCGCCGTGCAGCGCATTCATGGAATCCAACACGATGGCGGGGGCCCCGGTGGATGTGAGCGTAGCGGCAATTTTATCGCCTACCAAACCGCTCTTGCCGACACCGACGATGATAATCTTATGCCCGGAGTCAATGGCAGCGCGCAGGGCCTCCACGGCCTGCACAAACGAATCATCCAGCCGGGCTGCAATGGCCTGCAGCGCGGCGATCTCATCTTCAAAAACCTTCTTCCCGCGTATCGTGTGGTCTGTCATGGTCAAAAAAGGGGTATCACGTGCCTCCACTGTAGCACACCGGGGGCGGGACTGCAATACCAAAATGCTGCCGGGGAACTTTTTCTTGCGCGGGCGGGCAGCTCAGTCATCCATCAGCCCCACCGCGATCTCATCCGCCAGCAAACGCCCCCGCCGCGTGAGCACCAGCGGAGCCCCCGCCGCGGCCCGGGTTGCCAGCCCCTCCTGCACGAGCTGCTGCACGAACCCCGCCCTCGCCGGGGGGAGCAGATGCGCCGGCAGGCCCTCATCCGTGCGCAGCATGAGCCCCAGCAGCTCCGTGCGCCGGGCCGAGGGCGAGAGCTGCTCCGCCTCCCCCGGTGGCAATCGGTCCTCCGACAGGGCCGCGATGTAGGCCGGCGTGTCCTCCGCGTTGCGGTAGCGCAGCCCCTGCATGGTGCCGCAGGCCCCGGGGCCCAGGCCGCAGTAGTCCTCCCCGCGCCAGCAGGCCAGGTTATGCAGCGAGCGGCAACCGGGCCGGGCGTAGTTCGAGATCTCGTAGTGCCGGTAACCGGCAGAGGTCAGCAGCTCGTCGGCCAGGGTGAACATCGCCACATCCGTTTCCTCATCCCCGCCGGCCGCCCCGTAGCGGGCATAGAACGGCGTGTCTTCCTCATAGGTAAGATTGTAGGTCGATAGATGCTGCGGCTGCAGCTCCAGCGCACGCTCCAGCGTCCGGCGCCACTGCTCCGTACTCTGCCCGGGCAGCGAAAACATCAGGTCCACATTCACCTGCGGCATGCCGACGTCCTGCAACATGCGCACGCTTTCCGCCGCCTGCTGCGGGGTATGCTGCCGCCCCAGCAGCCGCAGGAGCTCCGGGTCGAAACTCTGCACCCCCAGCGACACCCGCG
The DNA here is from genome assembly GCA_945947905.1 of uncultured bacterium. GTDB lineage: Bacteria > Verrucomicrobiota > Verrucomicrobiia > Verrucomicrobiales > Akkermansiaceae > Akkermansia. Next base: position 2,291 of record CAMEZO010000097.1, on the reverse strand, counting down.
TGATGCCGAGCCGCCGCCACTGCTCTGCCTTGGCGGGGGTGAAGGTCGCGGGGTTGGCCTCGAAACTCCACTCCCGCACGCGGCGGAAGTCCACCGTGCGCCGCAGTCCTTCTACCAGGGTTTCCAGATGCTTGGGCGAGAGCATGCTCGGCGTCCCGCCGCCGAAGTAGATCGTCTCCGGCGCGTACCCCTGCGGCAGTCGCAGCTCGGCCTCCCGCCCCACCGCCTGCACAAAGCCGCGCAAATCCGTCGCCCCGGGGGTGTGCTTGAAAAAAGCGCAGTACGGGCAAACGCGGTGACAGAACGGAATGTGGACGTAGAGGTGGCTCATGTGCAAGGCCCATTGTATACGCCCGCCCCCGCTCGGGCAATCCTAAAATGCAGCGAGGGGATTTTTTCGGCGCTTCTCCGGATTGGGGACCTCCCTCGGGAGCGCGGACGCCCCGCATCTTCCCTTCGGCGATAGGGAATTCTTTATCAGCCGGATGACGGAAATCGGGGAGACTATGTTATGTCGTGCCGTCCTCCGGCGGCCTTTGTCCTTTCTCCGACACGTCAAAATCGCCTGAAAAGCGGGTGTTCCATCAAACTGACGCAATCAAGGCTGTATGTTCAGGAGGGTCTGAAAACCGGCACAGCCATACTTCGGTACAAGAAGCCCTCAGCATTTCGAGTTGATAATATCACTTTTTTATTTTAAGAAAAATACCGAGTACAAACAGAGGAAACGAAATGTCTAATATAAAGGCCGCGTATGCTACGTATTGCCACCGCTCAGGAAGGAGGCGAGATAAGGACCAATATATCATAATGCCTCCAAAGAATCCGATTTGGGAGTGATTCTCTTTTGTTCTCAAGCTCTCATAAGCGCAATACCAATTACAAAGACATATTGCCAAACCTATGGTGCAGAGAATCAATAAACCTATATTATACAATACACTCATATCACATCAGAGCTTGTACACCCTTTGACCCGAAGGTGTTTTGAGAAGATTCTCCGTGCAAGGAGGTGTCGTTGTACTCGCTGCTCCATTGGATAGGCCGACCAACACTACCGCTTGCTGTCACGCTGCTATAGGGCGTGCAGGTGTAAGCCGTCTTGATGCAGACATCCGCCCCGAAGCCCGCGCAGATGTTTTGCGTGAGATCCCGGCCGTAGGTGTACCGGGCGATAGTGGCGGTCGTCTGAGTTTTTCCCAATACGGAAAGCATCATATTGACTTTACCGATTAATCCGGTTGCGCAGCGAACCATTTTCAGTCAGCAAACTGCAATTCCACTGAATGGTATGGAACCGCTACAATACGGGGTCGATTTGACATTATTGTTCGAATAAGCTCTTCAATACGGGATTTGAACTCTATGCCGTATTTAAGTGTCAATACATAGGAATCATTGTATGGAAAATAGTCAAATGTTTCTATCATCGCTGTGTCGGAAATCATAATAATTTCCGCTACACACTGCTCATCATCAAAAAAGGGGTGAACACAATCATGAGGGGCGAGCGGGAGATTCTGCCTCATAAAACACTGCTTCCAACGATCAAAATCAAATCTCAAACGTTGAGACCTGCATAGGCACTCAGGTATGGCGAAAAAAGGTTCCACCTCTTTCGGGTTGTCGCTTGGTTGCAATCTGAGCTGCACGAAATCTACCGATGTAACTTCTGAGACCAGATACGATGGGTATTGAGCAAAGAAGCATGATTCCAACTGCAGCATTGCTCCGGGGATAACTATATATGATAAGTTAAGGGGATAGTCAGCCGGCATTGCATGAATGCGTACAGATATTTCTGCATAAATAGGATTGCCCTTTATCAGCTCAGGCGTGAGTCCGTGCCTTCTTGCATAATCCTTGGGATAGAAATAAAAACTCCCCGATTCCTTCCCCGCATGTCTCATGCAAATGACGGAACCATTCTCAAAAAAATACAGAGAATCCGTATGTGAATAATAGCCTCCCATTATACGCCCCGCATGCTCATCTGTCGGAAAAGTGTACTTCCTATTTTTGAAAAACCGTCTGAAAATATATGAAGGCCTTTCATATACAAGTGCAGCGGGCGGCAATTCCTCTAAACGGAGAATATCCCGCTCCCTCAAAGCATAGAAGCCATCATGGTTTGCTATAATGACACAGGGCTCTTTGCAATAGGGGGCGTAATAGATATGATTTGTATGCACAAGGGGACCATCAATCAGCGTATTATGGTCTGTTTAAGTCAGGTGTGTACCTTTCTTTGACACACCTACCCGAGCTTTGCGGGGGCTCGGAGCGCAGCG
>CAMEZO010000096.1 GCA_945947905.1 uncultured bacterium | reverse complement strand
GAGGTGGTTACCGGGATATTACCGCATTTGGTTACAGAAAGCAATAATAACCTATATCTTGGGGGTGGTGCACTTAATTATGCAATGCAGAATTTTTTTGAGTGTAACGCAAAAGTCTTGACAAAAGGGAGGATTTATGCTATAAGGAGGACGTTTCGAGTGTAAGCGGGGCAACGGAACTTTTTATGCGGCCTATTTGAGGAACGTATGAATCTTCCCCGCCATTACTGTTAAATGAGTCTCTTTTCAAAGTTTTGCCGAAGTGTAGCTGCATTTATCTACCGGATCAAGGAGAATCCTTCCCGGAGAATAGTGCGAGTGTACATATGTGGGATTTATGTACTCAAAAAACAAGTCGTCGATGGGTGGGAATATAGACGTTTTTTGGGTGCTTTCAGTTCTATAAGGCCTGTTGATTATAAATATGATTTAGCAACTAAAAAAGATCTATGTAAGCTTCTGGGACTGTATGAGGAGCACTCGGGGAAGCTGTCGGCATTGTTCTCTATGCTTGAGGAGCAGAAGTCGATTCAGATAATGATGCTTCATGACTTGCATGGAGTATATTTTGCGTTGCAAAATAAGCGTCTTAAAGATGAAGCAGAAATTAATAATAGTTGCTATCCGCCATTGTTCTTATTGTTCGTGTATGATTACTTTTGCATAACATTCAAATGGGGAGTTAATCTAGGAGATTACGTCCAAACGATTGCGACCCGAAATGCAATTCAATCAATATCACCGAAGGCGAGATTTTCCTATTTTGACAGAGACAATCTTTCCAATTATGACGGGCCTCGTGCCTATGTCATCATGCAGGGATGGTTCTCTCATCTTCATACCTTCCTTCCAAACAACAGAACAACGCCCCTATTTTTCGGTTTCCACTTGACTCCTGACAGAGCCCACGATTTTATCAATTTTGTCAAGTATAATACCCTTTATTTTGAAAAACGCACGATCGGGTGCCGAGACCTATCGACTCTTCATATGATGAAAAAAATGGGAATATCCTGTTATTTAAGTCGATGCTTGACCCTTACCCTTCCCAAACGAGTCAAATCTGCTGCTCAAGACAAGGTCTTCATAGTTGATGTACCGGAGTATTGTTTGGAGATGATTCCCCCGGAAATCAAACAGAACGCTATTCACATCCACCAACGGGATATAGACGGTGGACGGGGAAGAGTGGAATGTTTAGGCGAGGGTACCATTAGATTGAAGCAAGCCAATCAGCTTCTGACTACCTACCGTGATCAGGCAAAACTGATTATCACAACGGCACTTCACTGTGCCTCTCCCTGCACAGCCATGGGAATTCCCGTTATACTTATTGACGAAGAAGAGAACAACACGAGATTCAGTGCTCTCCATGGCATACTACCTATTTATCGCTATGAGGATCTTCGGGATGGAAGAGTGAACTATCATTGCACTGCCCCCGATATCGAGCCTCTCAAGCAGGCCATGCTTGAACGCTTAAAATGTGAATATGAGATTTCCCAAGGGATTCCTCCAAGCGGAGATGTACAGCATTTGGAGGCATTCATCAGAGAGTTTACTGTGACGAAGACATGTGAATAATTTAGCCTTCTCTTTATGGGGGGCAACGTGAAGAGCTTCTTCAGAATGTCTCTTTCGGTTGGAAGGCTCTCTACCTTAACCTTATTTTCGGGTTACGTAGGTTATTAATGAAAGCTGAGCAGCTCGCACCGTACGGATACTACGGGATATAACCCGGTAGGCTCCGCTCTCTGAGGGGCGGGGCTATGGGCTACAGAGAGGGGGTAGATTTGGCGATGTGGCCGGTCATGTAGCTGACGCAACGGCTGACGCCTGCGCCGTAGGGGGAGCCGAGGCGCAGGTCGGGTTTGGTTTCGCGGAGTTTACCGGAGTGGCGGTGGTTGCGGTAGAAGAGGTAGGCGAGAGCGAGAGCGGTCAGGAGGACAGCGCCGGCAGTCAGGGCGTGGCTGACACCGGGTATTGCCATCAGAGCCTCGATTTTCTGCGAGATGGATTTCTTCTCGGGCTTTTGCTCGGGGCGCATGGGGATGTCGATGATCGGGGGCGGGGCGCCCGCGCTGTCCTTGGGCGTGATGAATTGCTCGGACATGGGGAGCAGCTGTGCGTGGATACTGCGCACGGCCGCCAAGATGCCTTCCACTCGGTCGCCGGCGTTGGTGGCGGCGAGTCGCACGGCATTACGGCGAGCCTCCCGCTGCGCCTCGTCACCCGGGATGTTGCAGTAGCCCAGGTCGATGGAGTCCGGGGCGCCGGGGGTGTAGCGGATGACGACACCGTGCTCGTAGGACTGCACGAGCGCATGAGTGAGCGCGGGGGCCGAAAGCTCGGACGGGATGCTCTCCTCGCCCTGCACGAGCACGACATAGATGCGGAAGGACGAAGACGCGTTGGTATTCCGCAGAAGGTAGTCCACATCATCCGCCTCCGGGGCAGAAAGGAGCCCGGTCGGGTCGCAAAGGTCCGAGCTTGTTGGAACACGGCGCCGGAAGTGGTCGTTATACAGGCGCAGAAGGTCGCTTTGCTCCGCCGAGGCATTGCGGCGGGTGGACTTGGGACGGCGGGGCTCCTGCTTTTTGGCGGATGGCTGCGCCGGCTGCTCGGGGAAAAGAGCGGCAAAGCTGTCCGCCAAGCGGCCGTCCATCAGCATGCTGTAATCCGTTGGGGTCCACCTCGGCAGGTGGTCATCGTTTCTGCGCGGCTCTTGGGCGGGTGGTTGCGGCGCGGTGGGGGCATCCGGTACCTCCTCGGCAACGGCATCATCCTCTGTCGCCTCGGGCACTTCCTCAGCAATGGTATCATCACTCGAGGCTGCGGGGGGCTGAACCGGAGCCGCAGGAGCAGCAAGGACGGGGGAAAGCGCAGGGAGAGTCAACAGGGCAGAGCTGAGCAAAAGCCCGGGCAGCACCCCGCCGTGGCGCTTGGCCAGGTCTCTGTTGACAGCATGGGAGCGGACGGCAATCTGCGTGACGGCCTCCTCCATCACCCGCTTGAGCGCCGAGAGCATCGAACGCTCCCGAAACTGCAGCATACCCTTGAGGATGGCACTGTTAATACGCATGGGCTCCACATAGGGATCCAACATATACCCCCAGGAAAAACAGGCGGCATTCAACTGCACATCCAGCACCAGCATGAGGAACCAGCGCTGATCCGCCGGCGGGGGGATGGGGTGCCGCCAATCCAGGAAGGCAGCCTTCACCCGGCGCGCCATCCGCTGCACGGCATTGCCGGTCTCCTGCTCCTCCTCCCGAGCCTCACCCGGGGTTCCCATGCGCACGGATACCTCGGAGAGCAGCTTGGGACGCTGCCGAAGGCCGAAGCTGTTGTCATCTATCTCTGCATGGTTCAGAATCCAATGCGCCAGGGTGCTGAAACTCTTCTTCTCCCCGCAGTCCGTAATGTAGACGCAGGGCACCACCGGCGGGAGTCTGCGCTCCAAGGCCTCCAGGTAACGCACCAACTCCGCACGGTCCTTGTTGCAGAGCGCCCCCGCCACATCATGCACACGGCTGAAGCGCACCTTCTCCGCCGTGAACTTCTGCTCCGCCACAGCCAAACTATACCCGCAGCCCGGGCACGCAGCCGCGCTGTGGTGAATGGTGGAAAAGCATTTGGGACAAATCGGCACGGCCTCTTTTATAGCGCTAATGCTTCGGAAAATGAAGTCGAAACAGCGTCAACTCCTGCGCGGCGTCTGCGAGCGCCCTTCCCATCGGGGTTCCCGTGCGCGACTTTTTTCATGCCGAAATTGTAAAACAATCAAGAATGGTTTAATGTTTGTTCTTGCTGCGCAGGGTGTGCAGCCGCGCATCCATCTTGGGACGCAGGTTTTCCTCGATCCAAGCGAAGGCCGCGGCCAAGCCCTCGGCAGCATAGATACGGCCGATGTGCGCCTCCACCCCCGTTGCGTTCCCGGTGAGGCGCAAAAAGTTGTTGGTGGTAAACTCGGTAAAGAGTTTACCGTCGATGGTGCCGCCGTTAAAGCTCAAAATCCACTCGCGCACATAGAGCGCCAGAACAGCATCGCCGATCCACGCCTGCGCGCGGCAGACCGGGTCAGCATCCGGAGGTAAGGTAGACATAGTGTGACGTATCGTTTGCGGAAAAAGCAACCGCCGCGCCGAGAGGCTTAACGGCGGTTGCAACAAACCTGCAACGGGACGGATCAGGCACGGGGCCCAGGCTCACGGGAGCCGGCCGTAGCGCCCGGGCGGGTCGTGAAAGGACCGCCCTCCGTGGGTGCAACCTCGGTAAAGGCCATGCCCGCCTGCTCAAACTCCTTGCCCGCCACCGGGAAGTCCTTGCGCAGCGGGTTATAGGGATAGCCCTCCCACATCATGATGCGGCGCAGATCCGGGTGCCCGGTGAACTCAATGCCCATCAGGTCGAACTGCTCGCGCTCCAGCCAGTTGGCAGAGCGCCAAACCGGCACCATGGAGGGGACTGCGGGAGCCGGGCCCGCCACGGGGCAGCGCACCAGGAGGTTAGCCCCCGTCTCTGCCTGCGTGATGGTGTAGTTCGTCTCATAGCGCGGCTCCTCGCCCAAGTGGTCAACAGAGGAGACGCACACCAACATGTCGAACCCGCAGGTGTGCTTGGCAAAAGTCATCACTGCCGTCAAATCCTCCGGCGCAACCGTCAGGGTGGTATCGCCGCGGAATTCCTTTGCCTTCACCTGCGGAAAACGCTCGATAATCTTTGCTGCCGCTGCCTGCTGCAGCTCTGTAAGTTTGGCCATGGTGTTTCAGTGTAAATGGTGTGGGGCTGATCAATCGGATACGCCGTCCACCGCAATGCTTGCGCGGATGGTGCCTGCATTCGGGGCCTCGCGCAGCGAGTGCTCCTTGAAGAAGTCCTTGAGCGGGTGGTTCGTCGCCATAATCTTGTCCTGCAGGGTGATAAGCCCTTGCAGCAGGGCCTCCGGGCGTGGCGGGCAGCCGGAGATGTACACGTCCACCGGCACGATCTTGTCCACGCCCTGCAGCACGGAGTAGCTGCGGAACATACCGCCGGTGCAAGCGCACGCACCGCAGGCGATGCACCACTTCGGCTCCGGCATCTGGTCCCAAATGCGGCGCACGAGCATCGCCATTTTGTACGTAATCGTGCCGCAGATAAACATGAAGTCCGCCTGGCGTGGCGCATAGCGGTTCACCTCTGCGCCGAAACGGGAGATGTCGTAGCGGGAGCACGCGGCGGCCATGTATTCAATGGCGCAGCAGGAGGTGCCCATAGGCATCGGCCAAAGAGAGTATTTCTGCATCCAGTTGATGGCGGCCTCCACCGTGGTGTAGACGAAGCCGCCGTCTGCATCCGGGTCGCACATGTAATTCTGCTCTATTGTCTGTTGGTCTTCACTAGCCATATCGGTGAAACGCGCGGGATATGCCTGCCGCACTGCCCCAAGCATACCCGATTCGGGGCCGAACTTCAAGCCTAAATTCACTTTTGGGCATAAAAAGAAAATGCAAGCGGTGCAGAATATAGGCTTGACATAGGAACGGTAGCCGCTACAATGACTCCATGCACACCCCCACGACGCAACGGGTAGCTCAGATGCTTGCCCTTTCCCTTTCCGTAGGCTGCGCGGTCTGCGCCCAGGAATCCACCGGCGACCCTTTTATGGATGCTATGGTGGAAGACCAGCGCAAGGCGGCCGAGGCCCGCAAACAAGCGGCTGAGCAACAGGCGCAGCAGACCGAGGGTACTGCGGCTGCGGTAGACCCCTCGCTGAATCTTCACGAACGCCAGAAGGCGGCGGACCGTGAGACGCGCTTGGTGAACGTGGCCGATGAGACTCGCCTGATCAGTGAGTCGGAGCTGCAACGCGAGCTGGGTGAGGGTAGCGGTATTCAGGGCGGGGAGGAGGCTTTGGCCGGCAAGACCGTCAACAGTGTGCGCTTGGAGTTCGCGTCCGCAGACCGGACGGTGCCGGCCGCTCGCATCATGGATGTTATTCAGACCCGCGCGGGCAGCAAATACGTTCCCCTGCGAGTCAACACGGATTTGGAGCGACTGATTGAGCGCGGCTATGTGCACCCGGATGCGCGTGTGCTGGCTACCCCGCGCGGCGAGGGGGTGGATGTGGTGTTTGTGGTGCGTACGGCGGATGTGTTGAGCGGTGTGGGTTTTGAGGGCAATCACTTTTTTGACCCCGAGGACCTGCGCCCCGTGACCAAGCTCGCGAGCGGGCGTCCGCTCACCGACAGAGAGCTCGCCCGTGCGCGTGCCGAGATCATCAAGTTTTACCAGCAGGCGGGTTTCCCCGATACTCAGGTGACGTGGCGTGCATCTTCCACCGCTCGCCATGAGTACAAGGATGTCATCTTTACCATCAAGGAGGGTGATCGCATCCATGTGACCGACATTGAATTCGAGGGCAACAAGCGCTTTGACAGCGAGCAGCTTCGCTGGATCATGAAGACCAAGGAGCGCGATTGGTTCAAGCCCCTGGCTTGGGTTACCAAAAACGGCCGCTTGGATCGCGAGGTGTTGGATGATGACCTGCAGGGTCTCGTGCGTCACTACCGCAACTACGGTTATCTGCGCGCAGCGGTCACGAAGGTGGAGACTTCCGCCACCGCCGGCAGTTCCCGTAAGAACCTAGGCTTCAAGATTTATCTCAATGAGGGTCCGCTTTACCGCGTGCGCCACGTTACCTTCGGTCCGATGAAGGTCTACACGCCCAAGGAGCTTTCCCCCGGTCTCAGCATGTTGGATAACGATATCTACTCGCTGCAGAAGGTCTCCGATGACGTGGAGATGATCCGCTCCTACTACGGGGCAAAGGGCTATGCCGATGCCGAGGTAAACCCGGATATCACGGAGGTGGGCGTGGATGACAAGGGGGTTCACCTGATTGATATTCGCTACAATATTGAGGAGGGTAACCCCTATCGTGTCGGGCGTATCAATCTTACCGGTAACACCAAGACTCGCAGCCACGTCATCCTCCGCGAGCTCCCGCTCAAGTCCGGCAGCAATCTCAATTCCGTGGACTTGCAGACGGCGAAGAAGCGACTGGATAACCTCAAGTACTTCGATTATGTCGACATCTCCCAGGCATCGTCGCCGGTGGCGGGGTATCGCGACATCGATGTTACGGTGCATGAGCAGGGGACGGGGCAGTTCCAGGTCGGTGTTCGTTTCTCCAGCATCCAGAATGCGTCGATCTACGTCAGCACCACGCAATCTAACTTTGACATCGCCGGCTTCCTTACCGGCTCCTTCGTGGGCGGCGGGCAGCGTCTGACCGTGACGGGTGACCTCGGTTTCGATTATCAGAGCGCCCGCATTCACTTGCTCGAGCCTTGGTTCTTGGATTCCCGCCTGTCTCTCGGTAATGAGGTGTTCTTCTCCAGCAGTTCCTATATCAGTGATTACTACACCCAGCGTAATTTCGGTTATGCCGTCACGCTGAACAAGGCACTGAACGATTACCACTCGGTGAATCTGGAGTACCGCATCGAGAACTTCCGCCTTCGCCCGGAGAACGATGCGCCGCCCTTCTTCCGCGATAACATGGGCTCCTTTACGCGCAGCCACCTCTCCTTGGGGTATACCTATGATTCCCGCGATGCGATCATCACCCCGCGCAAGGGCGGTCACTTCCGCCTGAGCGGTGGCTGGAGCGGCCCGGGCAGCACCGTGCAGACCTACAGCGCGGCCATGGAGGGGTCTTATTACTACAACTCGTTCTGGGATTCGATCTTCAGCGTCAACTTCGCGGTGGAGTCGGTTGATGCCCTGGACAAGAACAAGCAGGTTCCCCTCTTTGAGCGCTGCTACCTCGGTGGCCCGAATAACCTCCGTGGCTTCAAGTACCACGACGTCGGCGGCATCGACCCCGCCCTCGCCGGCAGCGAGTCCATGGGCGGCCTCACCTCGGCTTTTGCCCAGTTCGAGGTCAGCCTCCCCCTCGTGGATTCCATCCGCTTCGCGACCTTCTTTGACATCGGTTTCGTGAACGAAAAGGCCTTTGATTTCAAGGGTAACAAGTTCGCCGCCGACTGGGGTATCGGCCTCCGCCTCAACCTGCCCATCGGACCCATTGCCGTCGACTACGCCATGCCCATCCGCTCCGACAACGCCGTTGACAGCGGTGGCCAGTTCCAATTCTACGTCGACGCCAAGTACTGATCCCGCCTACAGGCGTTCCTCAAAAGCCCCCGCTCCTCCCGCGAGCGGGGGCTTTTGAATGTACGGCCGCCGCGGTATGCGAACAGTGGTGAAAGTTCACAAGGTTATGGTGTGCTCGCTTTTTCGGACACACCTCAGGATGAAAATCCTTCCGGGCTT
>CAMEZO010000095.1 GCA_945947905.1 uncultured bacterium | reverse complement strand
GGCCACAGCAGCACCAACCTCCTCCGCAACCGCTACCTGAACCCCACCCGCACCGGCACCCGCGACGCCAAACTCTTCTGGAGCTGACCCAACACGGAAAGCAAAGCCATGCTTGCGAAATACGAGACTACCTACCGCCGTGATAACAGAGAGCGAGAAGGTCTGACCGCGGAATAAAGGGAATTTTGGGAGAGTCCGTGGCCAGCTTAGCTTGGTACAGACTTCATACCGGAGGAATAGTAGCTCCCTTGATTGTTTGATAAAATTCTAAAGCTACCTACTGTGAACATGCTCCGACATCTTGACTGCGAAGAGCATGATATACAGTCTCCAAAAATTCCTTTTATTCCGCGGTCAGACCTTCTCGCTCTCTACTACCTCGGCGGTGCGGAGACGTAAAGAAGCCACCGCAGGGTGGTGCGGTGGCTCTGTGGCACAGGGGCTGTGCGGTAGGGTTACTTCTGCTCGTTGCAATCGCAGTCGCAGGGCTTGGCAAGCACCTTGCGCAGGCGGGCGAAGCGGGGCAGGGCCTGGACGGTCTTCATGCCGGTCTCGCCCTGAATGAGGGGCAGAGCGTAGTCGATGAAAGCCATCTCGATGCCGTTGCCGGCGGCGTTGATCCACTCGCGGGGAACCTTCTTCTCGAAGTTCGCCACCTTCTCCAGGGGCAGGAGCTTGGTGGAGCACTGGTACTGGCCGTAGATGGTGGTGCGCTCGAAGGCAACCATCTTGTCCGTCTCGCCCTCGATGGCGGCGGTGACGGCGGTCTTACCGGCCAGGTAAGCCTCCATGGCGTCCGTGGTGGAAGCCAGGTGGGTGGCGCAGCGCTGCAGCAGAGAAGGCTCGATGGCGCGGACCTTGGCGTCCACACGGGTGCGGACGATCTCGGCGAGCTTGTTGGCGAGACCGCCGAGCTGGGCGTGGCCGAAGCCGTCCTTGGCGTTCGTCTTGGCCTCGGAGATGAACTTGCCGTCCTTGTCATGGATACCCTCGGAAACGACGACGAGGCACTTGCCGGTGGCCTTGTAGATGCGCTCCACGTCGTTGAGGAAGTTGTCCATATCGAAGTCAACCTCCGGCAGGTAGATGAGGTCGGGACCGGCACCGGCGTAGCTGGCCAGAGCGGCAGCGGCGGTGAGCCAGCCGGCGTGGCGGCCCATCACCTCGATGATGGTGACCATGCCCGTGTCGTAGCAGCTGGCGTCATGCTTCACCTCCATGCAGGAGGTAGCGATGTACTTGGCGGCGGAAGCGTAGCCGGGGCAGTGATCCGTGCCGTAGAGGTCGTTGTCGATGGTCTTGGGGATGCCCATCACGCGGCACTCCCAGCCGCTCTCCTGCATGAACTTGGAGATCTTGTTGCAGGTGTCCATGGAGTCGTTACCGCCGTTGTAGAAGAAGTAGCGGACGTTGAACTTCTTGAAGGTCTCGAGGATCTTCTCGTAGTCCGTGGTATCCACCTCGGGGGACTTCATCTTGTAGCGGCAGGTACCCAGGGCGGAAGAGGGGGTGAACTTGAGCAGCTCGAGCTCCACGGGATCCTCCATGCCCATGTCATAGAGCTGACCGTTGAGCACGCCGGTGATACCGTGAGCCGCGCCGAGCACGCGGGTGATCTGCGGAGCGTTGAGGGCGGCTTGAACCGCACCGAGGACGGAGGCGTTGATCACAGCGGTGGGACCGCCGGACTGGCCGATGATGCATGCACCTTTGAGTTCTTTCATATGCTGAAATAATAAGGGGGAATGTAACTGTACCCGTGTCGGCTGCCTGAAGAGGCCCGCAGATGGGGTGCGCAGATTATACGCTTTTCTCCCCGCATTGCAAGCCTAAAGTCTGTATGGGCCGATTTTTTTGCGACATGCAGGGCAGGGGGGGCGCCCGCTCGCGGAAAATAGGAGCCGGACCGGGATTTTGTATTGCCAGACGCGGCAAAATGTGCGACAATGAGCAGCGAGATGGAAAAGACGCTGTTCCAGAAAATTGCGGACAAAGAGATACCTGCCGCGATCGTATACGAGGATGACCTGTGCGTAGCGTTCCGCGATGTAGCCCCGGTGGCCCCGGTGCACATTCTGCTGGTACCGCGCAAGCCCCTGCGGGACATTGCCGCCGCAGGCCCGGAAGATGCCGCCCTGCTGGGGCACCTGATGCTGAAGGTGGGCGAGATTGCCCGCGCGGAGGGCTTGGCGGAGGGCGGTTTCCGCACGGTGATGAACACGGGCGCGGAGGCCGGCCAGACGGTGCCGCACCTGCATGTGCACATCATCGGCGGCCGCTCCCTGCAGTGGCCCCCCGGTTAATCGGCACGCGGCGACCATGGACACCCCGAAAGACGAGGAACGGAAACCCGCCGTGCGGAGCTGCGAGTGGGTTGACGGCACGACGCTGGAGCTGGAGCTGGCTACCCAGCGGCTGCGCCTGTACTTTATGGAGCCCGGCCTGGTGCGTTGCCGCTATGTGACCGGTGCGGTCTTCGAGAAGATCCCCGGCTACGGCGTGAGCACGGAGTACCGTCCCGGTCGCCCCGTTTTGCGCGAGGAGGAGCAGGAGGCAGCCTATGTGGTGCGCACCGAGCGCCTCGTCCTGCGCATCCGCAAGGCCGACGGCGGGCTGGAGTTCGAGGACGCCCGCACGGGGCGCTTGCTCTGCGCCGATGCCGAGGGAGTGGGGCACCGCCTGCAGGAGCGCACGGGGGACCAGTTGGTCTGGGTGCTCAAGCACATGCCCCCGCATGCCCATTTCTACGCCTTGGGCGACAAACCCTGCGACCTGAACCTGCGCGGCCGCCGCTTCGAGATGTGGGGCGCGGATCACTACAACTTCCACCCCAACAGCGACCCGCTCTACAAAAGCATCCCCTTCTTCCTCTGCCTGAACGAGGGGATGCAGTACGGCATCTTCTTCGATAACACCATGCGCTCCTACTTCGACTTCGGCAAGGAGCGCGGGGACCGCCTGCTCTTCGGCGCGGACGGCGGGGTGATGGACTACTACTTCATCTGCGGCGAGACGGCGCTGGGTACGGTGGAGCTCTACACCCGCCTGACGGGTCTGCCGCCGCTGCCGCCCCTCTGGTCCCTGGGCTACCACCAGAGCAAGTGGAGCTACGGCTCCGAGAAAATCGTGAACGAGCTGGCCGCCGAGCTGCGCGCCCGCCGCATTCCCTGCGATGCCATTCACCTGGACATCCGCCACATGAACCAGTACCAGGCCCTCACCTGGGACCGTAAGCTGTTCCCGAATCCGCCGGGCATGATCAGCAAGCTGAGCGAGGCCGGGTTCAAGGTGGTGACCATCGTTGACCCCGGTATCAAGATCAACCCGGATAACTATGTGTGGTCCAGCGGCTTCGAGCGCAATGTCTTCTGCCGCCGGCACGACGGTGCCCTGCTGGAGGGGCTGGTATGGCCCGGCATGTGCACCTTCCCGGACTTCACCTCGCCCACAACGCGCAGTTGGTGGGCCGGTCTCTTCCGCCGCCAGGTGGCGGAGTACGGCGTGCGCGGGATCTGGACGGACATGAACGAGCCCTCCTTCTTCCCGGACAAGACCTTCCCGGATGATACCCGGCACGCCTTCGACGGCTACTCCTGCTCGCACCTCAAGGCCCACAACGTGTACGGCCAGTGCATGGCGCAGGCCACGCGCATGGGCATGGAACGCTTTGCGCCCAGCCGCCGCCCCTTCGTCCTGAGCCGCGCCGGATTCGCCGGTCTGCAACGCTGGGCCGCCACCTGGACGGGCGACAACGCCTCCGACTGGGAGAACCTGCGCATGGCCAACACCATGGTGCAGCGACTGTCCGCCAGCGGGGTGTCCTTCTGCGGGGCGGATACGGGCGGCTTCCTGGGGCACCCGACCCCGGAGCTTTTCGCGCGCTGGATGCAGCTGGCCGCCTTCCACGTCTTCTTCCGCAATCACAACAACGGTGAGTTCAGCGGGCAGGAACCCTGGTGCTTCGGGCCGACTGTCGAGAGCATCGTGCGCGAGGCCATCGAGGAACGCTACCGCCTGCTGCCGTACTTCTACACCCAGTTCCGCCGCTATTCGCAGCACGGCACACCTATTATCCGTTCCCTGGCCCTCATGCACCCGGAGAACACGGATACCTACTGGCGCAGCTGCGAATTCTTCGTGGGCGATGCCCTGTACGTCGCGCCCGTGCAGGAGGAGGGCTGCTGCGAGCAGGACGTCTACCTGCCGGAGGGACACTGGTTCTCCCTGCGCACGGATGAACCGGCCCCCGCAGCGGGCGCGGCCGTGCGGATACCTACCCCCATGGGGCGTATACCCGTGTTCGTCCGCAGCAACCGCATCATCCCCCGCTGGCCGGTGCAGCAGTATGTGGGCGAGCTGAAGCACCCGCCGTATACCTATGAGCTGTGGTGGGCCCCGAACGAGACTGCCGAGAGCGAGCTGTACGAGGACCGGGGAGACGGGCCGGGGTATCGGGTAAAAGATTACCTGCAGCACCGCTTCATCTGCACCACCGGGGAGCGCAGCCTGCGCCTGCAGCGCACGGCAGAGGGCACCATGCAGCCCGCCCTCGCGGTGGCAACCTTGGCCCTGCATGCCCTGCCGGCGGACGCGCAGCCGCAGTTGACGGCAGACGGGCAGCCCGTGGAGGTGACCCTGCGGGAGGGCAAGCCCCGCGTGTTCTGCGCCGAGATACCCGTTGAATTCCGGGAGTTGCAGCTCACTTTCTGATGCACGATGAACAAAGCCACGCAACATAAAATACTGGAGCGGCTGGGGCATATGGAGCTAGCCGAGCTGCGCCGCCTCTTCACCCGCCTGGCGGAGGATCGCGATGTGCTGCAACAGGTGTTCGATACCCTCAAGGACGGGGTGATCATCATCGGCGAGGTCGGTGTGCCTTCCTTCGCCAACCGTGCCGCCTGCGAGATCTATGGCCGCACCCACGGCGCGCTGATGAAGGTGCCTTTCGAGATGTTGGTGGGCGGCACCTGCTGCTGGGAGGATATTCAGGGCAGCGGCGTAGCCATTAACCGTGACCTGCAGGTGACTTACCCCGCCCCCAGGCATTACAATTTCCTCATCACCCCCATGGAGAAGGGGAAGCGCTACCTCCTGCTCATTCACGACGACACGGAGCAACAGGCACGCGGACGCGAAAACACCGAGGCGGGTCAGCTGGATGTCATCGCCTACATGGCCTCCGCCGTGGCGCATGAGATCGGCAACCCGCTCAACAGTCTGGGCCTGAACCTGCAGCTGCTGCAGCGCAAGGTGAGCCGCCTGGAGGACGAGGCGCAGGAGCCCCTGCAGCCTCTGTTGCAGAGTGCCCTCAGGGAGGCGAACCGACTGGATGTGCTGCTGCGGCAGTTCCTGCAATCCATGCGCCCCGCGCCCCTGCAGCGGAGCAAGGTAAACCTCAATGCGCTGCTGGAGGAGGTGCTCAGCCTGCTGGAGCCGGAGATCGCGCCGCGCGGTATCTCGGTGCGGCAGGATTTCTGCGCCGAGCTGCCGGAGCTGAATGCAGACGCCGAGCAGCTCTTCCGGGCCTTCTACAACCTCATTCGCAACGCCTACCAAAGCATCCCGGGGGAGGGGGATATTCTGTTACAGACGGATTATAACGATAACGTGGTCCGGGTGCAGGTAGTCGACTCCGGAACGGGGATACCGAGTGAGGTGATGGGGAACATGTACGAGCCCTTCCGCACGACCAAAAAGAAAGGCACGGGGCTGGGCCTGCTCATCGTGCGCCGCATCATCCGCGACCACGCGGGTACCCTCAGCTTTGCCTCCAAGGTGGGGGAGGGCACCCAGGTGACGGTGACCCTGCCGCGTGCGGATAAGGTGGTGCGCCTGCTGCCGAATTAAGGCGCGGCATGACAGACTGCGGGGCGGCTTTGGGGTTGACGCGCGGCTTGGGATGTGGTACACCCTTGCGCATGCGATATTCCGTTGCCGGGTTCTGTGTCCTCTGCGCCGCTGCCGGTGCCTTGTATGCTGCGCCCGCCAAGCCTGCGTCCAAGGCCCCCGCCAAGCCTGCGGCTGCCGCCAAGGCCAAGCCGAGCGGGGCGGATTACGCCGCCTTCGTGCGCGCCGGTCGCTACCCGAATACGATGAACGTTTTTACCGACGAGGCCTTGCTCAAGCGCGGTAAATCCGGCGGCAGCAAGCATATTTATATATGCCTGAGCCAGCAGCGCGCCCGCCTGTACATCGATGGCCGGGTGGCGCTGGATTGGCCGGTCTCCACGGGGAAGAAGGGCCACTCGACCCCCACGGGGCAGTTCCGTGTCATTCAGAAGGATAAGGCGCACGTCTCCGCCTCCTACGGCAAGGCCTACAACGCCAAGGGCCGCGTGGTGGACAGCAACGCCACCCCCGCCTCCGCCGCCAAGCTGGGCGCTGTCTTCAAGGGGGCCGCCATGCCTTACTTCCTCCGCCTCACCCCCAAGGGCGTCGGTATGCACACCGGCCCCGTCGTGCTCGGTACCCCTGTCTCTCACGGCTGCATCCGCTGCCCGAATGCCGTCGCCTCCCGCGTCTTCGACCTCGTCTCCGTCGGCACCCCCGTCACCATCTGCCAAAAACGCGAATCTCCACCCCCCACTCCCGCCCTCAAGTGAGGCCGCGGTGCGGGCCTGAAGAAGGGGGTACACCATAGTGGTAGCCTCTTCTCGACACCAAGTCAAGTAGGCCCTTCTTCCGATTGCGGAGTCGCTTCCGAAAATAACATCGTCCGATTTATGGCTCGGGAAAAGCCATTTCAAAGGCATATTCGCTGTTGTAAAATTCAAACTTTTTCAACACATACAGCAAAAAATCAACATTAGAAGGAGATGGGATCCACTTCAATAAAAAATAGCTCCCGTTACTTCTTAACAATTGTTCCAACATCGTTTGCTTAGCTGCCTCAAAGTCATACATTTTCTCCTCACCGTCAAACGTGTGCAAAATATAATTATCGCCGATGGTGAACATGTGGTAATCCGGGCCGATGTGTGAAGGGGTTATTGTCGTGTATGTGTCTTTGCCGCCGATAGATATAAGCAACGGGAAATTCAGCAAATCACAAATAATGATGGATTCGTGCAAATAGTTTAAATTCCTTCTGAAAGTCGCCTCTTCTGCGGAATCTAAAATAGCAATAACATGAATATTATGAACGGATTTCTTACATTCGCGCAACGATAAAATACCTCTCACCAGTTCTTCCCTCGTCTGAGGCCAAACATGGGAGAAAGCCTCGCAATTCCATTTATAATTGCACAGCTCTGTTGTAAATACCTCTTCGTGGGTTGCAGAATCGTGATAGATCGGTAATATTTCTATGGTTTTATATTCGGAATTCTGAAGCGAAGGTTTTTCCTCCTTTGCTGAGGTAAACAGAGAAAGTACGACAGAGAGGAAAAAGGCGGCACGATGTAATTTAACAGGGAAGATTTTCATAGCAGCTGCGCGTTTATATAAAAAAGGAAGGTTTGAATTCGTTGTGCGTGATGGTGGGGTGATTTGCCGGTGGAAAAGTAGCCTCCCATGCCTACACGCGTGTATTGTGGCATATCCCCTCGGTAATGCAAGCCTATTTTTCGGAAATCTCTGTCATATCTAAATGTATCTTGGCTTGGGACAGACTTCCTGCCGCCGGGGTGGTAGAGGGCGAGATGGTGGATGACCGCGGAAAGAAGGGAATGTTGGGAGAGGTAGTGCGGTGCCGAGCTTGGTGCAGACTACACACCGCTGTAGTAGAAGAACCTGAGAGGATTAATGACCGCGGAATAAAAGGAATTTTGGGAGAGTCGGTGGTGTGCTTGGCTTTGGGCAGACTGCATGCCGCCGGGGTGGTAGCTTTTAAAAGTATTGACAGAGAGAATAATGTGGCATATACTCCTCCTCACAGGCATGTTTGCTGTATGGAGCAGACTTGGAAATAAACAAAAATAGTAAAGATGAAATATCCGGAAGGCGATGAAGTTAATGTCGGAGATGTCATTTGGACTAATGGTGGATGTAATATCCGCAGAGTCAGTAAGGTGTTATCAAATACGGAACTGTTGAAATCTGAGAGTGAAAACGAACCCGGTATTATGTGGGTTCGAAATATTAACCCATGTAGCTCTCCTGATATTTTCGGATTTGAGGCAGAAGCAGACTTTTCATATGAGGGAATTGGTAAGTTGACAAAAAATGAACTTAAGTACGTTGAATATTTATTTCGTACATTAGAAATACAGTTAGGAAAAAGGATATGGCATAATAAAGATTTATTATACTATCCTGTTTTCTATCGATTAAATGATGTGTTTAATTGGTTTATATTTTGTTACGATACATCAACAAACAAAGAGACATGTTATGAATTTCGAGAAAATGA
>CAMEZO010000094.1 GCA_945947905.1 uncultured bacterium | reverse complement strand
TGTTTGAGGTCTATCTGCCCTTCCATGGGGATATTATACCACAATAATCTTAATACGCCAAGGTAATAACAGTCGTTTCCGGGCGAAGGGCCGAGGACCTCCCTCTACTGTGCACAACCCTACTGTACCTCCGGGCGAAGATGCAACGAAAATACGAACCGCCTGATTCGCCGCTTCCTGCCTAAGGGGGCCCTTTTATCGAACCTCCGGCAGGAGGATGCCGCTATCTTGTCCTTGCAGACAATTGTTATCAACACACAACTTCCGGAGGACGAGCTGCACGCAGTAAAGCCTCCGGATTCCATATTCGCAAAAAGAAGAAGGCAAGTCAACGTCACATGATGCATTTAGCCATGTAAAAAACAAAAAAAAGGCTTGACAAGTACTACTCGGACATGAGATAATCAGCCCCGCACACCGATTTGGATTTAACCCGGGAGATTGCATCAAGAAATATATACCTTAAACGTTTGGAATCATTACCGGAACACAGAAACAGTAAGGTGGTACCCCCTCAAGGAAATGTCATAAGCATGGTTATCTATTTATCGAAGGCAAAATATACATTAAGTTATCGTTATAGATTTGCTTTAGGTAGTTTGAACACTCTCTGATTTCCCAACATCTTTATAATTACGCATATGAGTTCTGATAAAATAAATCCGGAAGATACTTCGGACAGGGAGCCTACCGGTAATAAGGGCGAGTGGGCTGAGGTATACGCCTTTTTCCGACTCTTGGGCAAACCTCTCCTTCGTCAATGCGATGAGAATCTTGAAACATCAACAGAGGAAGCCGGATCAGAAACAGGAATAGTTCGTTTCAACAAAATATTCCGGAGGGCACATAAAGATCAGGAGCCATTGTGTTACGTCTTGGATGAGAAAGAAAATCAGTGGACTCTCATTTCGAATGGCATCAGTAAGGTTGTTAGTGCAATAGAGTGTGATAAGCAGGCTGATAAACTCCTTAGCGATATACAAGGTTGGAAAGAGGGTAGAACGAAGCATTTTCGTGACTCTTATGAGTTTTTATCACAGCAGTTGTTGTCCACATCCATTAAAGCCAAATCAGAGGAGAAACAGGATATTGCACTGGGGATAAAAGAAAAAATATCGGGTAGCTCCGTACCTTGCGGCTTTAGTATTAAATCTTTGTTTGGCAGCAGGCCCACTCTTTTAAATCCATCACGACCGGCCTCCCTCACATACAAAATATCGGGCATAGACGAGGAAACTGCAAATAAGATTCAGGGCTATAGTGTAAGAACCCTTGAATACAAGAAAGTGAAGGATGGGTGGATTCCATCTATCGTGTACAGGATTCGTGAAGCGGGGGGCTCTCTTGAGCTTCATTCCATGCATGAGACCTTCGAAAAAAATATGGAGTTTATTGATACCAGAATGGCTGAGATACTCTCATATTATGTGTTGGAGGCTTACGCCGAGAAACCCAAGGAAACAAGGCATAGAACCAACAGCCTGAATATTTCTGATATTACAAAGCAAGTCAGCGAGGCAAATCCGTTAGGGTTATCGGAAAGAAATAAGGGGATACTCTATGAGTATAAAATAAAAAGATTCCTGGAGGCTGTTGCACTTGGCTTAACTCCGGCAACAGAGTGGAATGGGGAGGAAGATGCAAGCGGTGGGTATATCATTGTTAAAGAAAACGGGGATCTTGTAGCATTTCTGATTTACGACAGAGCCCTTTTACTCAAGTATTTATTCAACCATACAAAACTGGAGCATCCTGATTTCGGGAAATTAAACAATCAAAAAGACGGAAATAAGGCTGTTGGCTCTGAGACAGGGAAGTGGAAAAAGCAAAACGGAAGGAAGGCGAAACGTGAGCAACCCACCCCAATTGGACGGATATTCGAAAAAAATGGTGAGCTTTTTATAACGCTTCCTCTGCAAATACGATTTGTTTTGTGAACCAGCGACCATGCTTATGAGGGGGGGGGACGCTCCTCACATGGGTTACACTCGAGGCTGCTCTTTTGTAGCATAAATCCGCCCTTGTGTCAAGCCGACGGTGATGCAATCCCCTATCCGCTGCCCGGAGGTGGAGACGCAAAAAAGCACGATGTCTTTCCATTCTTGGGGCACGCTGTGATAAATTTTTTGCGATTTCCGCAGTAGTGAAGGCTTCTCGCCGGATGGGTTCTTCTGCGTCAGGTGCTATGCTGACGCCGTGGGCGGGGTTGCGTACCAGAAGTTCGGCGTTTATGGCGGCATTCAAGGCGGTTGAAATGTGTGTGCGGTATTGGCCTATCGTGGTAGGGCGTACACGTAGCCCCTCGCTGTCCACAAAGGCCTGGATGTGTTCCCGGGTGAGGCAGTCAAGGCGCTTGTCTGCATTCCTGCCAAGATACTCCAAGAATCGGGCGTATGCGCGCCTTGAGTTTCTGACGTTCTGATCCTTGCCTTTTGGGGTGAATGTGGTGAAGTACTCTCTGATAGTGGGCATGCGGCGGGCGGTGCCCAGCTCGCGAAGGATGTCTAGGCGCTTGCCAAGGGCCTTCTGCTCATCGGCCGTGGTGCCGGCCTGTCTGCGGAATATGTCTGCCTGCTCCCTGTAGAGAATGCGGCCGCGGTATACTGCTTCGTAACCGTCTGCCACGGCCTGCGCTTCCTTGCGGGTCTGCGCCTCCTTCTTCCCTTCCTGCCGAACGCGCACGAAGGTAGACTTGCGGCACTGCTTGCGGCTGTCCGCCGTATCTGTGAGGATGGCCATCCATGAGGCTGTCCCCGGTCTCTTAGATAATCCTGCCATAATTGCTGAATCTGTGGGTTGAGAATTGCCGTTTCAGGAACGTACACTGCGGAGGGCAAAAACGTACACCGAAATCGTGCACGCTGACTGTACCACCATATGCAAGCCCTCGCAAGTCAAATCCCTTGAAACTAAAGGCCCCACGGGGCTTATCCCGTGAGGCGCAAGTGTTATTTGAGCTAGCCCCGGTAGGAATCGAACCTACATTTAAGGTACCGGAAACCTTCGTCCTATCCATTGAACGACGGAGCCGTGAAGAGGTACGGGAGAATTATAGTGCGGGAGGGAGGGGGAGTCAAGAAAAAAGGGTGACATGGCGATTTTTTTGCAGAAGGGATGAAATTTGGATTGACTGAAAGGGCGGGATGGGGTAAACTTGGGGTGCCTTGCCGGACCGGGTGGTTTGGCGTGGTAAGCAAACTTAACGATACACATCATTCACTATGGCTAAATACGCTATTAACGGTTTCGGACGCATTGGCCGCAACGTGCTGCGCGCGATGTCCCAGACCGAGCTTGAGAAGGTTGTTGCCATTCACGACCTTACCCCGATTGAGACCACCGCTCACCTGCTGAAGTTCGACTCCACGCAGGGCAAGTTCAAGGGCACGGTTGAGGTGAAGGGCGAGGACATTCTGGTGGTGAACGGCCACGAGATCAAGATCCTCGGCGGCATGCTGGGCCCGGACCAGCTGCCCTGGAAGGAGCTGGGCGTGGACGTGGTTCTGGAGTCCACGGGTCTGTTCACGGCTCGCGAGAAGGCTGAGGGTCACCTGAAGGCCGGCGCCAAGAAGGTGCTCATCTCCGCTCCCGCCAAGAACCCGGATCTGACCTTCTGCATCGGCATCAACGACAACGAGTACGATCCCGCCAAGCACAACATCGTGTCCAACGCTTCCTGCACCACGAACTGCCTTTCCCCGATGGTGAAGGTGCTCAACGACAAGTGGGGCATCGAGAAGGGCATGATGAGCACGATCCACTCCTACACGAACGACCAGCGCATTCTGGACCTGCCGCACAAGGACGCTCGCCGCATGCGCTCCGCCGCCATCAACATCATCCCCACCACCACCGGTGCTGCCAAGGCTATCGGTGAGGTGATTCCCCAGCTCAAGGGCCTGCTCAACGGTGCTTCCTTCCGCGTGCCGACCCCGACGGGCTCCCTGACCGACTTCGTCGCCATCCTCAAGAGCGACGTGACGGTGGAGGAGGTGAACGCTGCCATGAAGGAGGCTGCCGAGGGCCCGCTCAAGGGCATCCTCGAGTACTCCGAGGACGCTCTCGTGCTCCAGGACATCGTTTCCAACCCGCACTCCTGCATCTTCGACTCCGGCTTCACCTACGTGGTCGGTGGCAACATGGTCAAGGTTTGCGGCTGGTACGACAACGAGTGGGGTTACTCCAACCGCGCTGCCGAGGCGATGAAGAAGCTGGGCGACTCCCTGCCCTGCTGCTGCTGCAAGTAAGCACACCGCCGCGGTACTACCGCATTTCCGCACGGGGTCGCATGCCGGCCCCGTGCTTTTTTTTGCCCTGTGATGCCTCAAAACGAAACGGGCGCGCGCTTGCTCCCGCTTGGGTAGGAAAAGCCGCCGCAGGATATTCTCCCACGACGGCTCCAACTTACTACCTATGAAACTCGGTTCTCCCCTTTGGCTTGGCCGGCAGCGCTCTCTCCTTCACCACCTGCCGGGGGAACCTACATAGGGTAGGACACCGCAGGGGGCGGGTTCGTTCAAAGTTTTTTCATTTTTTTCTGCGGGGGCATTTTTACCCTGCGTGCGCGTCTTGGGCTTGACAAAGGGGGGCGAATATGCCATTATGCGGGCAGCAAAGGAGTTTTTATGATGCACACGACGCTGAAGACTTGGGCACTGGCTCTCTGCGCATGGGCCGTGCTGCCCTGCGCGGCACCGGCGGAGGAGGAGCCGGAGACGGACACCCCCACGGAGGAGCAGGCCCCGGAGCAGGGGAAAAAGGACAAAAAAGACAAGCAGGGGAAGCAGAAGCAAGGGCCGGCTTACAAGATCTGCAAGACGGAGAAAGAGGCTTTTGCTCTGGCCAAGAAGCATGACATGCTGGTGTGGGTGGTGTACAGCGACCCCGCGACCTGCCCGTACTGCGTGGCCTTCGAGAAGAAGATCCTGCGCTCTGCCGTACTCAAGAAGGTGAAGGGCTGCGTGGTTTGCTGGATCTCCCGCAAGCCGCTGCCGCAGTACCAGTGCACCGGCAAGCCCAGCGGCGCCCTCATCAAGCCGGACGGCACCTACTACCTGCCCATGTTCTATGTGAGCAGCAAGTCCGTGCGCGAATACGCCAAGGACCTGGAGAATTACACCAAGGCGTATCGGAACCAGAAGAACGACGGCCCGGACACGACGGACAGCGGGCTCATCATCCCCCGGGGCAGCAAGACCGGCACCCCGGTGCAGACCATCACCCCCAACTGATTATCACCGACCATGAAAAAAGGAATCATCGCGATGCTCGTGGCCGCGCTGGCCTTCGCCGTGTTCCCGGCGGACGCTGCGCCCAAGAAGACCAAAAAGTCCAAGAAGGCCAAGACCGAGCAGGTGAGCAAGAAGGAGAAGCAGAAGGAGAAGCAGGAGGAGACACCGGCCGAGGAGGCCAAGGACGAGAAGGCGAAGGTGCCCTTCAAGGTCTGCAAGAGCCGCAGAGAGGCCGAGGCTTTGGCCAAGAAGCACAACCTGCTGATGTGGGGTATCTTCAGCGTACCGAATGCCTGCCCCGCCTGCAAGCAGTTTGAGCGCGACGTTCTGGCCAGCAAGGAGCTTAAGGAGGGCCTCGCCGGCATGGTGGTGGCCTACATCAGCACCTCCCCCATCCCCGGCAGTGCCTGCCCGACCATGCGCCCGCACAGCGTGCTGATGAAGCCGAACGGCGAGAAGGTCATCGACTTCAACCTGCGCGGCTTCGGGCCGGATGAGCACATCTCCCAGGCCACGCGCTACTACCGCCGCGCTTTCGGCGGCATCCCGAATACGCAGCCGATGCGGCCGGAGGACAAGCCCAATCCCTTCACGGAGCGGGAGAAGTACCGCCCCATGACCCCGGAGGAAATGGAGCGGCTGAGCCCGCGCGGCTGACGGAGTAACACGCGCCTGCCGTTTTCCTGCCATGCAGATGGCACGGCAGGCGCCCGGAGTATCGCCCCTCTCATGCCGCACCCCTTCCCTTCCGTTGACTTTTCCGAGCGTCCCTTCATCCTTTTTTGGGAGGTGACGCGAGCCTGCGCCTTGGCCTGCCGCCACTGCCGCGCCGTTGCCCAACCGCGTCGCCACCCCCTGGAGCTGACAGAAGACGAGGCCCTGCGCCTGGCGGATGAAATCGCCGAGCTGGCCCCGCCCATGGTCGTGCTGACCGGCGGCGACCCCATGATGCGCGCGGACCTGCTGCAGATCATCCGCCGCTTGGCCGGGAAAGGGGTGCGCGTAGCCCTGAGTCCTGCCGCTACCCCCAGGCTGCTGCACACGGACTTTGCCGCGCTGAAGGAGGCCGGTGTGGTGAGCATGAGCCTGAGCCTGGACGGCGCCACGGAGGCCACGCACGATGCCTTCCGCCGCGTGCCGCACACCTTCCGCCGCACCCTGCAGGCCGCTGCCATGGCGCGAGAGGCGGGGATTCAGCTACAGGTCAACACCACCATCTCCCGCACCACGCTGCCCGAGCTGGATGCCTTTGCCGACCTGCTGCGCGAGCTGCAGCCGGACGTGTGGAGCGTGTTCGTGCTGGTCCCCACCGGGCGCGCCCAAGCGGAGGAATTGCCCACCGCCGAGCAGCTGGAGACCCTGTGGCAACGCTTGGCAGAACTGCGGCCGTCCCTGCCCTTCCCCATCAAAACAACGGAGGGGCACCACTACCGCCGCGCCTTGTTGCAGCATGCCCGCCGTGACGGCACCCCGCCGCCGCATCTCATCCCCACCCGGGACGGCAAGGGGGTGCTCTTCATCTCCCACATCGGGGAGATCCAGCCCAGCGGCTTCCTGCCCCTCACCGCCGGCAACGTGCGCAAGGACAGCGTGGCAGAGGTCTACCGGCAGCACCCCATCTTCACCACACTGCGGAACGACGACGCCCTGGGCGGCAAATGCGGCTGCTGCGGGTTCCGACATGTCTGCGGCGGCTCCCGCGCCCGCGCCTACGGTCTCACCGGCGATATGATGGCTGCGGAGCCCCTCTGCTCCTACGTTCCCCCGACCCCCTCTTCTACATGATTAACATCACCAAGCTCTGGACGGGCGCAGAACAGCCCGCCGACCACATCCGCTACGGCATCGGCCACGGTTCGCAGAGTCCGCTGGCCAGCACCGCCGCCTGCGCCCCGACCTCAGCCCGCGCGCGCAAGCCCATCGTTGTCTGGAACATCACCCGCACCTGCAACCTGCGCTGTGTGCATTGCTACGCCGACTCCCATGCGGAGAAATACCCCGGCGAGCTGACGTGGGAGCAGTGTTGCAGCGTGATTGATGACCTCGCGGAGTACAAGGTGAACGCCTTGTTACTCTCCGGCGGAGAGCCGCTGCTGCACCCGCGCCTGCCCGACCTGCTGCGCCGCGCTACCGAGAAGGGGCTGAAGGTGACCATCTCGACCAACGGCACGCGCATTACCCCCGACTTTGCCTCGTTGTTCAAGGAGCTGGGCGTGGCCTATGTGGGCATCTCGCTGGATGGGATCGGGGCCGTGCACGACCGCTTCCGGGGCGTTCCCGGAGCCTTCGAGGGAGCCATCCGGGGCTTCAAGCTCTGCGAGCAGGTGGGGCAGAAGACCGGCCTGCGGCTCACCCTTACGCGTAACAATGTGCAGTGCATGGAACAGATCCTCGACTTCATCGAGCAGGAGGACATCCGCCGCGTGTGCTTCTACCACCTGGTGCCCACGGGGCGCGGGGTGGATGTAGCGGCCCTGCAGCCGCAGGAGGCCCGGCGCGCGCTGGATATGCTCATCGCCCGCGCGGAGGCTTGGCACAAGAGCGGCCACACGCGCGAGCTGCTCACCGTCACCCAGCCCGCCGACGGTGTCTACCTCCTCCTCCGCCAGCTTCGGGAGGGGCACCCGCTGGCCCTGCAGACCCTCCGCCTGCTCACCTGGAACGGAGGCGGCGCGAACAGCTCCGGGCGGGGTATCGCGAACATTGACACGCAGGGCAATATCCACCCCGACCAGTTCTGGCAGGGGGTTACCCTCGGCAATGTCAAGCAGCAGAAGTTCTCCTCCGTGTGGGAGGCCGCTGCCGAGGACTCCGCGCCCACCCTGCGCGAGCTGCGCGGCAGCGATGACCCCGCAGAGCGACAGTCTCGCCTCTCCGGCCGCTGCGCCGAGTGCAGGCTCTTCCCCCTCTGCGGCGGCGGTTTCCGCACCCGTGCGGCCTTCGCCAACGGCCATTGGTACGGCTCCGACCCCGCTTGCTACCTCTCTGACGAGGAATTGCAGACGGACTTGAGCGATTTTTTGAAAAAAATTGCTCCGGAAATGCCGGAAAAGTGAACTTTATGCTTGCAAGTCCCTGTCGAATGTGGTATCTATAGTCCTTGTCATGAAGCGCTTTCTCCTTACATCTCTTCTGCTGGCGATGACCGGTACAGTCTATGCAGACATCCAGGCCCCGCCCGCGTCTGAATACACAGCCACCCGCAAGCTCGGGCGCGCCTTGGGCAACATCATTTACGCGGTGGAGGAAATCCCCGTCACCATG
>CAMEZO010000093.1 GCA_945947905.1 uncultured bacterium | reverse complement strand
ATTTGGAGCCGGATACGAGATACGGGTACGCTCATCTTAAGGCAGTACGTGATGCTCTGGAAGGGTGCCGATAAAGTCAAGGATCATTCAATTGCAGTTTAAGTCCTACATATGGATCTATTGGAAGTAGGATGGGGGCACCGGTGCGGGGTGGTCTGTGGGGTTGCGTTGGAGGATAGGAGTGCCACCGCCCCCTCCAACCATGCAAGTGTGGTGTCTACCTGATTGTCCCCATTATCAAGTATGGATTCTGCTGCAACGATACCCTAGGGGTGTAATGACAGAGACGCATTTCAAAGACGGCTCCACATGAAAGAACTATGAGTGAAACCTTGGCTGCGTTGGAACGGGTTTCTTTGCAGCAGCCGCGACGGTGAGAGCTGAGACCAAGAACTATTGAAATTTTGGCTTTCGCCTTCGATGAAGAAGACTCTAGATAGATGAATGATACGATTGCCGCTTGTTGGAAGCGGTGCTTGTTATTTCTTCGGCTTCTCCTTGAGGGGGACGGCGTGGAAGGGTTGGGGGGGAGTGCCTTTGAACTTGGGGTTCATGGCGGCGATGTGGTCGTTGAGAATGAAAAACTCAAAGGTGCCACCGTGGGCGGTGTCGGTGGAGTCCAGGATGTGGTCGAAGACACACATGGGGTGGTTGCCCGGGGTTTCCGGCATCACGAAGAGCCCGATGCCGAGGGAGGGGTGGGATTTGGCATCGTCCGTGGTGATGTGGTAGGTGATGGTGTTGCGGCCTCGGCGCAGTCCTCCTGAGATGATGTCGGCACGGCGCTCGTCATCGAACTCATGCAGCGAGATGCCGTTGATGGTCATCTTCACGTTGCGGCCGGGGGCGTCGACAAAGACCTTGCCGATGAGCTCCGGGGCGGGGCAGGAGGGCGGTGTCGAGGGCAGTCGGTCGTAGGGGTGGAAGCCGTCCTGCTCCTTGAGCACGTTGATATCCTTGGCGGCAAGGCGCTTGCGAACTTCCGGGAGCTTGCTGAGGTTGAAGAAGCGCGTCTGGTCGATACGCCAGCGGTCCTCCTCATGCACCATCAGGATGACATAGGCGTTGTCCGCCGCAGAATTTTTCTCCCCCAGTTGCACGCGGCCCAGGTAGGTGGCGGCCAGGGTACGCCCCCCGCAGCCGAGCAGGGCCCCGACGTAGCGAAAGTTCTCCAGCGGGGGCATCTCGTGGGGCTGGGCAAAGAAATCGGACGGGAAGCGCCCGCGTTGGGAGACAATCATGTTGCGCACTTTCACCCGGCGAGAGCGCGGGGTGCAGGTGATCCAAGCGCTTTCATTGCCGCGGATGAGACTGAGCCGCCAGGTGTTGTACACCACATCCACCAAACTCTCAGCCTTCGCCTGATCCGGAACCTGCAGGGCAGGGGCTGCCGGGGCGGCTGCAACGGTTGGGGCTGCCGGGGCGCTCCCCGCGCCCGCGATTGCCCCGCAAAGGGCCAAGCGGAAAAAAAATGCACTCATCTCGCCCCAAAGGTTACATCAGACTTGCAATCTTGGCAAGAAAAAAGCATAATAAGGCCCCGCTTATGACGACATTTGCAAACGCAGCCCCCCGCAGCACGGGTGAGGAGACCAGACAGAGCCTGCCCGAGGAGGCTCCGAGCTTTGTCTGGAAAAAGTTTGCGGATGGCGTCTGCCTGCGGATGCGACTCTTTGTGCCGGAGGGCCACAGCGACCGCGCGTTTGCGCCGGCCGTGATGTTCTTCTTCGGCGGTATGTGGTCAACGGAGTATGTGGATGAATTTGTACCCTGGGCGGTTCATTTGTCCCACCGGGGTATTGTGTGCCTGTTGCCGGAGTACCGCACGCGCGGCCGGTATGATGTAACGGCGGATGATATTGTGCAGGACGGCCTGGATGCCTGGCGCTGGATGAATGAGAACGCCGCCGCCCTGGGTATTGACCGCGCGAGCATGACGCTGGCCGGGGCGGATGCCGGTGCTCTGTTGGCACTGGTGCCTGCTATGCAGCCCGCCGTTCGGGTGCGTAAATGGTGGCAGTGGTGGGTGCATGACGAGTTCCCGCCCATGCCTGCTGCCGTGGCGATTTTCCGCGGCATTGTCGATTTACTGGCACCGGAGGCGCGCTTGCTCAACGCGGCTCAGGAGAGTGTGGACGTGCACCGCATCAACCCCTGCTCGCTGTTGCGGCGCGGTCTGCCGCCCCTGTTCTGCGCGCACGGCATGCTCGACCCCCTGCTGGACTACGAGATGCGCGAGTGGTTCTGCGAGGAGTGGGAGAAGGCCGGCAACGTGGCACAAGCGGTGATGTGCCCGAACGCCGACCACACGATCACGCACTTCGAGGTCAATCCCGCTGTCTTTGAGCATGTGCTCATTGCCTGGCAGAGCTTTATGGTGGAGCAGGGGATATGGCCGGAAACGGCCCTGGAAGCTGCCGCCTTGATGCAGTAAGGACCTTGCGGGCGCGTTTTGTGCTTTTCATCCCGCCCCGGAGCTGCTATAATCCCCGCAGCGTATGAAAACAGGCGATTTGAAGTACCCCGGATCTCGGCGGGTTTATGTGGCCGGCAAGCTGTACCCGGAGCTGCGGGTGAGCATGCGCGAGGTGGTGCAGGAGTCCTCCCTCTTCCCGGATGGCAGCACGGAGCAGAATGCCCCCGTGCGCGTGTATGATTGCTCCGGCCCCTGGGGGGATGAACAGTTCTGCGGCGATGTCGAGGCCGGGCTCCCCGCCCTGCGCGCCGAGTGGATTGCTGCGCGCGGCGATGTGGTGCGCGGTGATAACGGCGTGCTGCGGGCCCGCAGTCTGCAAGCCCCGCCCACCCAGCGCGCCTATGCCCTGGCCGGTAAGGTGACCCCCGAGATGGAGTACGTCGCTATCCGCGAGAACTTGGGGCGTGAGGCTGCCTACAAGGCCGTGTATGACCGCTTCCCGAGCGAGAAGAGCCGCCCCGAGGCCGCTCAGGCCCTGCTGGATGAGCTGGGAACGGGCATGCCGCGTCCCTCGGAGTTGGAGGCGACCCCCGGTTTCGGCCCTGCCTCGATGACGCGGCGGGCGGATCTCAACTACATGCACCCCGCGCGTCCCTGCCGCGGCAATCGCATGCCGGCTTTCTTTACACCGGAGTTCGTGCGCGACGAGATAGCCGCAGGGCGTGCGCTCATTCCCGCCAATATCAACCACCCGGAGGCGGAGCCCATGGCCATCGGCCGTAATTTCCTCTGCAAAATCAACGCCAACATCGGCAACTCCGCCATCTCCTCCGGCTTGGCCGAGGAGGTGGAGAAACTGCGCTGGGCCATCTTCTGGGGGGCGGACACGGTGATGGATCTTTCCACCGGTGCGGATATTCACCGCACGCGTGAGTGCATTCTGCGCAACAGCCCCGTGCCCATCGGCACCGTGCCCATGTACCAGAGTCTGGAGAAATGCAGCGGGCAGGTCGGCGCGCTGTCTTGGCCCCTCTTCCGTGATACGCTCATCGAGCAAGCAGAGCAGGGCGTTGATTATGTAACAATTCACGCAGGGCTCTTGCAGCGCTTTGTGCCGCACACGGCGCGTCGCGCCACGGGCATCGTCTCGCGCGGCGGTTCTATCATCGCCAAGTGGATGATGATGAACAAGTGTGAGAACTTTCTCTACACCCACTGGGATGAGATCTGTGACATTCTGGCCACCTACGATGTCGCCATCTCCATCGGCGACGGACTGCGCCCCGGCTCGATTGCGGACGCGAATGACTTTGCACAACTGGCCGAGCTGGAGGTGCAGGGCGAGCTGACGAAAGCTGCCTGGGCCAAGGGAGTGCAGGTGATGAATGAAGGCCCCGGCCATGTGCCGCTGCATCTGGTGCCGGAGAACATGCGCAAGCAGCTGGAGTGGTGCAATGAGGCCCCCTTCTACACCCTCGGGCCGCTGGTGAGTGACATCGCGCCCGGCTATGACCACATCACCGGGGCCATCGGCGGCGCGGCTATTGCCCTGCGCGGCTGTGCCATGCTCTGTTATGTAACGCGAAAGGAACACCTCGGGCTGCCGGAGCGCGAGGATGTGCGCGAAGGTGTGGTGACCTACAAGCTCGCGGCCCATGCGGCGGACCTCGCCAAGGGGCATCCCGCCGCTCAGGAGCGTGACAACGCACTCGCCAAGGCCCGCTTCGAGTTCCGCTGGGAGGACCAGTTCAACCTGTCGCTGGACCCGATGCGCGCACGGGAGTACCATGACCTGACCCTGCCGCACAGCAGTGCCAAGAAAGCGCATTTCTGCTCCATGTGCGGGCCGAATTTCTGCGCCATGAAGCTCTCGGAGGAGATTCGCAGGCAGTCGGAGTGCTGAAATGCCATTTTCCTGCTTGCAGCGGGGAGCCTCTTGTGCTAAGATAGACCCATGCCGAGAATAGCCGTCATCAGCGATATTCACGCCAATCTCCACGCGCTGTGCGCCGTCATTGAGGATGTGCAGCGCGAGGCCTGTACCGAGGTGGTTTGCTTGGGCGATGTGGTGGGCTACTGCGCCTACCCGCTCGAGTGCCTGGACTACATCCGCAGCCTGAATTGTCCCGTGGTGAAGGGAAATCACGATGCCGCGGTTGTTACCGTCAGCGAGGAGCTTGCCGGGGCTGCGCCGCCTCCGAGTACCGAGCGCCGCATGAACCCGCTGGCTCGGCAGGCGATGGAGTGGACCTGTTCTCAGCTGGATGCCGACAGACTCACTTGGCTGGGGCGCCTGCCTTATACGCGCTTGGTGAACTCCAAAATCACCCTCGTGCATGCTTGCCTGGACCAGCCGAAGCAGTGGAATTACATCCTGAATGCGAAGGACGCCAAGGTGAGTTTCACGCGGCAGTTCGCTCCCGTCTGCTTCCATGGCCACACGCATGTGCCGCGGGTGTTTTGTTGGAACGGTCGGGATTCCGAGGAGGTGTACGAGGTGCGGGAGGCCCTGTATACGGAGGGTGTGTCGCGTTTTGTGCCCACCCCGGGGCTCAAGTATTTCATCAACGTGGGCTCCGTGGGGCAGCCCCGGGATAATGACCCGCGGGCCTGCTATGTGGTGTATGATACGGATGACGGCAGTGTCACTTTCCGGCGTGTGGTTTATGATGTGGCCGCCGCCAAGGAGGCTATTTTGCAGGTCGGGTTGCCGGAGTACTTGGCGAACCGGTTGGAGAATGGGTGTTGAGTCCCGCAACGGAGCGAAACGATGAGCCGATTGATGCGATTGCTGCCTTTCCTGATTCTGCTGGTGCTGGGTGCCGCTCTGGCTCTTTATGTGGTGCCGGTGGAGCTGGAGCAGATGCGGTGGGAGATCCCGGGTATGCTGGATACCTATCCCCTGGAGCAACTGCTGCGCCCTATTTTGTTGGGTACGCTGTGCCTCATCCCGGCTTTGATAGCCTTGGGTTATGCCTTCATGGGGACCATGGATCGCTATGTGACGCGTAACTTCGTCACCTATTTCCTGATGTGCACGCTGATTCTGCTCTTGATCTATATTCTGGCAGATTTTACGGACAACATCAACCGCTTCCGCGAGCGTTTTGAAAATCCCTTGGCCCAGACGGGGGTGTTCTACGGCACTCAGCTGCCGATGTTCCTTTACCAAATCCTCCCCTACACCCTGCTGATGGGGGCTCTGTGGTGCCTCAGCAAGCTCTCCGGTACCTGTGAGCTGACGGGAATGCTGCAATCGGGCCGCTCCCTGCTGCGGGTGTGCATGCCTGTCTTTTTCGTGACGGTGATGGTGTCCCTGATGTATGGTATCTGTGGCTTCCACTGGGCGCCGAACGGGTCGATGTACCGCCAGAATATCCTCAAGCGCCAGACGGGGAAGGAGCCTCCGGCCCTGGTCTACCGCAGTGAGACCAATGCCCGTATTTGGCGCGTGACGCATCCCGCTCCGCTTGTCTCCCCCGGGGACCCGATGCGGGACGTGGTCATCGAGCAGTTCGAGCCCGGAATCGGGGGGCGCCTGTTGAAGCGTTATATGGCGGAAAGTGCCGTGTGGGACAAGGCTTCTTCCACCTGGACGCTGAATCGGGTATACATCCGCGATGTGTCCGATCCCGACAATCCGCAGGTGACGGATGAGTTCCACGAGAGTGTGGTGTATCCCTTCAACGAGAAGCCGTACCAGATCATCAGCCCGAGCCAGCGCAGTCGTGTGGACGCCTTGGGGACGTCGACCCTCTACGAGTATATCAAAAAGAAGGCCGGATCACGCGAGGACCGCTACAAGATGCGCACGGAGTGGCATGTGCGCATTGCCCGAATCTTCTCCTGTGTGGTGTTGGTGCTGTTGGCCGTGCCCAGTGCCGTGACCTTCCAGCGGCGGGGTACCATGAAGGGGATCGGCATTGCCGTGCTGCTGGCGGCGCTCATGTTGTTCTTCTATCGTGTCTTCCCTTCTCTGGGCGAGGCAGGGGTGATTCAGGCGTGGATCAGTGCTTGGATCCCCAATGTCATGTATATGCTCATTGCCGTCTATCTGTATCGCGTGAATCTGGCGAACCGCTCGCTGCGTGAGTGGTGGCACGATTTGCGTCACATCCGTCTGTGACACCATGGCGACGCGGGGGCTTATCTTCGATTTTGACGGGGTGTTGGTAGATACGGAGACGGCTATCTTCCACTCTTGGCAGTGGCTCTTTGAGCGCGAGGGGCAGTGCATCACCCCCCAGGATTATGCTCCTTGTCTCGGGGCCGGTTACTCGCGATGGAATCCCGCCGATTATTTGGAGAAACTCACCGGGCGCCGTTACGATTGGGAGTCCGAGACACGCACCCGCCAGGCTCGGCTGGAGGCGGAGCTGGAGCAGATGGGCCTGATGCCCGGGGCGGCGGAGCTGCTGGATTGGTGCGATGACCGGGGCATTCCCATGACCGTCGCGTCCTCGTCTTCCCGCCGCTGGGTGCAGGGCTGGCTGGATCGTCTGGGTATCTACCCCCGCTTCCGCGCTGTCTTTTGCCGCACGGATGGATACCCCGTCAAGCCGGACCCCGCCCTTTTCCTCGCTGCCCAACAAGCCCTCGGCCTCCCCAAGGAGGACTGCCTCATTATCGAGGACTCCGAAAACGGCACCCTCGCCGCTCAGAACGCCGGCATCCCCTGCGTGGCGATCCCCTGCGCTCTCACGGCCCTTACGGGCGATTTTCGCCGCGCAAGCTTCCGCTGCACCTCCCTCGCCGAGCTCCCGTCGCTCCTCTCGTAAGCCCCCGTTACCCCTTCACCGGAGCGAAGGGGGTGTAGACGAGGTTGCAGAGTTTGCCACAGGGGACTTCTACGGCGTAGTAGAAGGCGAGGCTGAGAACGTAGACGAGGGGAAGTGAGACAAGGAATGAAACCGTGGCGGCGCCGGGGTAGCTCCAGTCGCAGCCGACGAGGGAGGTGTAGACCCAGGCGGAGAAGTAGAGCAGGACGGGGAATTGCACCAGAAGAATGCCGAAGGAGAGTTTGCCGAAGTGCTTGAGCGTGCGGGAGCGGCCCAGCATCTTCTCCAAGATGGCAGAGCGTACCATGCCGAAGAGGAAGAAGAAACAGGCGATACCCTGCATGGTGTACGCATCCAGGAAGGAGGGGAGGAGGACGGACGGGAAGATGGCTATCAGGATGGCCAGAGCGACGCAGGACAGGGCACAGGCCTCGCTGTGCTTACCGGGCTCCGCTTGGCGGGAGAAGTCCGCAGCCGCAATACCGGCCAGGAAGGAAAGGTAGCGAGTAGCCCCCGCAGCAACGCAGACGAAGGCGAGGATGAGGTAGATGATCCACCGACGCTGCAGTTTACCGAAGGTCAGCAGCACGGCATAGACCGCATAGGAACCGAAGAGAACGATGCTCATGCACCACAGCGGGCTGTTATAGCGTGCATCCCCCAGGCAGAGGGACTTCCAGAGTCCGGCCTGCAGGGCATCCCCGAGGCTGAGGTCCGAATTCACCAAGGCATTCAACCAGCCTCCCCCGGTCACGGGGCGCAGGGCCTCCACCAAGGCTGTGTGCTGACCGGCGAAGCAGGCATAACCGATGTAGCCCAACAGAGCGGCCACCAACGTGGGCGGCATGAGGCGTACATAGCGAACGGTAGCTTGCTTATAAAGGAAGCCGGCATCCCCCGTCTTCATGTAGCGCAGAGCCGGGATGAAGGCGATGAGCGCGAAGAAAATATAGAGTGCAAAAGGCGTGCTGACCAAAATAGAATAGGGGAAGGAAGCCATGTACACCGCCTCCGCATTTTGCTTTGCCACCCCACTGCCGAAACCTGTGTAGCCGTACGGAGCAAAGGCGAGCAGGTAGTGAAACACAAGGATAAAGACAGCGGCCAGCCCCTTGAGGCCGTCGATGCTACCGATTCGTTTGGTGCGCTGAGGTGTCGTCATGGCCGATATTCTAGCGTATGGGTGAGGAAAAGACAAGCTTTTTCCGGTACGCCGTTAAATCAGCCGCATAAAAATCGGACTCATCCGCTGACGGAGGGGCCGCATCGGGCCGTCCCTTTCGATGGCGATATCGTGAAGAAACAAAATTGTCATAATCTCAAAAAAGTTTGCAGAAAACTTATTTCGGTGTTGACAGAACTGAGATGAGATGTATAATAATTCCCGTAAAGGGCGCAGTTCGGCAAAATTGCTGCGGAGGGCGACGAGGTTCAAACAAAATAAGAAGCAATGAAAAGCATACCAACATACAAGACACCCCCGATTCCACA
>CAMEZO010000092.1 GCA_945947905.1 uncultured bacterium | reverse complement strand
CGACATCGTGCCCCTTCTCGGCAGACAGATTCGTGCAGAGCTCGGGCAGGCGCGACTCGATGCGCACCATGGGCATGGGCAGGCCAATCACGCCGGTGGAGCACACGGCTACCTCCTCCTCGCGCAGGCCCAGTTTCTCAGCCACAATGCGGCATTCGCGGCGCGCCACATCGATACCGGGGGCACCCGTGCAGGCGTTGGCGTTGCCGCTGTTGGCCACGATGGCGCGGATATTCCCACTCGCCAAGTGTTCCCTGCTCACGCGCACGCAGGCGGCACATACTCGGTTTGTCGTGAAAGTACCGGCAGAGGTCGTCGGCTCCGTGGAATAGACAAGAGCCAAGTCCAGCCGCGTGGCCGTCGGCTTCTTGATGCCGCAGCTGAGAGCGTTGGCCACATACCCCTTGGCAGCCGTTACGCCGCCACCGATTTCCTTGTATGCACACTCAGACATAGTTCTCTGATTGGTTCGCCCACCACTTTGCCACATTTTTCGCGGTGTTGCAAGCCTAATTCCCCCGCGCAGACAGAAAAAACGTTCTCCCCGCACCCACATTGCACTTGCACACACCGCGCCGGCGTGGTATCATATCCGTCCGCCTCCGCACCGGCGGTAAATCATTTCCTCCTCGATTTGATATGCTTCGGACCCCACAGCACAAAGGCAAAGAACGGGAAACGGCCAAAAAGATGCTGTCCCGCTCGAATGTTCGCTGCACGCGCCAACGCTGCGCCGTGCTGGAGATTTTGCTGCGTTCCGAAGACCATCCGACCGCAGCCCTCATCCACGAGCGCAGCGGCGCCTCCATGTCGCTGGCCACCGTCTACAATTGCCTGGAAGCCATGACGGAGGCGGGGCTGCTGAACCGAACCTTCCCGGATACAGGCCCGGCGCGATACTGCCCGAACCTGGTTCCGCATGTACATTTTATGGATGAAACCACGCACAGGATGATCGATGTTCATCTGCGCCCCGGGGTGAAGCCGGAGGAGGTGTTTGACCTGCCGCCCGGAGCCACCGTGCGCGTGCTGAATGCCTGCCTGCACGGTTCCCTCCCGGTCGGTTATTCAGAGAAGAAAGAGTCATGAGTCTGATTATCAAGAACCTGTGTGCCCGCGTCAAGGAGGGCGAGACAATTCTCAACGGTATCAACCTGGAAATTCCCAAGGGCGAGGTGCATGCCATCATGGGGCCCAACGGCTCCGGCAAGAGCACCCTCTCCAAGGTACTCTGCGGCCACCCGGATTACGAGGTGACGGCGGGCAGCGCGGAGTTGGACGGGGCGGATCTGTTGTCCATGAGTGTGGATGAGCGGAGCCGCGCGGGGCTGTTCCTGGCCTTCCAGTACCCTGTGGAGGTGCCGGGTGTGACCAACGCCAACTTCATGCGGGCGGCCCTGCAGGCGCGGATGCCCAAGGGCGAGGAGCTCAACGTGGTGCAGTTCTACAAGACCCTGCGCGGCCATATGAAGCAACTGGGCATCGACCCCGCCTTCTCTGCCCGCGCCGTGAACGAGGGTTTCTCCGGCGGCGAGAAGAAGCGCAACGATGTGCTGCAGATGATGATGCTGAACCCCACCTACGCGATTCTGGACGAGACGGACAGCGGCTTGGACGTCGATGCTCTGCGCATTGTTTCCGACGGAGTCAACGCCATGCGCGCGCCTTTCCGCAGCTTCATGATTATCACCCACTACAAGCGGCTGCTGGATTACATTCGGCCGGATGTGGTGCATGTGCTCTACAAGGGGCGCATCGTGCGCACGGCGGGCTACGAGCTGGTGGAGCAGATCGAGGAGCGGGGGTTCGACTTCATTAAGGAGGCGGAGGCATGAGCGAGCAGGATTCTCCTTTTTCCGTCGATACACGCGGCGAATTTTCCTTCCCGGAGAACCACCGTTACGATGCCGGCTACGGGCTCACGGAGCAGACCATTGATTACATCTGCGATGCCAAGGGCGAGCCGAATTGGCTGCGGGAGTTCCGCAAGGCAGCCCTGCGTAAGTTCCGGGAGATGCCCATGCCCACGCACTGGGCCCCGGAGGGAATCAGCGGGGTGGATTTCGAGAAGATCCGCTACTATCTGGCGCACGGTACCCCGCCGCGCAAGAGCTGGGATGAGGTGCCGGAGGACGTGAAGCGTACCTTCGAGCGGCTCGGTGTGCCGGAGCAGGAGCGGGCTTTCCTGGCAGGGGTCGATGCGCAGTATGACTCCGAGACGGCGTACAATAACATGCGCCGCGAGCTGTCGGAGAAAGGGGTGATTTTCGTGAACTCTACGGAGGGCCTCAAGGAGTATGAGCACATCTTCCGGCCTTGGTTCGGAAAGGTCATTCCGGTGGGGGACAATAAGTTTTCCGCGCTCAATCATGCGGCCTTCTCCGGCGGTTCGTTTATCTACATACCCAAGGGGGTGAAGCTGGCGCAGCCGCTGCAGGCCTATTTCCGCATCAATTCGGAGAGCATGGGGCAGTTCGAGCGCACGCTGATCATCGCGGATGAGGGGGCGGAGCTGGTCTACATGGAGGGCTGCACCGCGCCGAAGTTCGACACCGCTACCCTGCACTCCGGCGTGGTGGAGCTGGTGGCGCTCAAGGGGGCGAAAATCCAGTATGTGACGGTGCAGAACTGGGCGGCGAATGTCTATAATTTGGTGATTCAGCGCGGGCTGGCCATGGAGGGGGCGGAAATCCGCTGGATCGACTGTAACCTGGGCTCCGGGCTTACGATGAAATATCCGGCGGTGGTGCTGCGCGGCGAGGGCGCGCGGGGCGAGGTGGTCAGCATCTCGCTGGCCCACACGGGACAACATCAGGACACGGGCGCGCGCATGATTCACGCCGCGCCGAATACGACCTCGAACATCGTGGCTAAGTCCATCTCCATCGGCAAGGGGCGCGCCTCTTACCGTGGGGAGGTGCAGGTGCTCAAGGGGATGAAGGGATGCAAGAATAACACGGAGTGCGATGCCCTGCTGATCAACCCCTCCAGCCGCACGGATACCTACCCCGCCATCACGGTGAGCGGCAATGCTTCATCTGTGCAGCACGAGGCTTCGGTCTCCCAAGTGGATGAGGAGATGCTGTTCTACATGCAGCAGCGCGGGCTGACGCGTGCCCAGGCCATGAGCTTGGCCGTCAATGGGTTTATTAACGATTTGGTCAATGAGTTCCCCATGGAGTACTCCGTGGAGTTGCGGCGTCTCATTGATTTGGAAATGGAGGATTCCATCGGCTGATACGATTATTGCGCTATGAATTTCCCGGAGGATAACAACGAACTGAAGTTGGCACTGGAGAAGGCGGAGGCCGCCGCACGTCTGCGTGAGGCCCCTACCCCGAGCCGCCTGTGCGAGGACTGGCGCTTCGGCAACCCGCATCGTTGGGCGGCGGAGCTGGTCGCGCTGCTGGAGGATGCGCAGACGACGAATGCAGGCAGCATCCGCATGGAGGCCCCGGAGGGGGTGGCCTGCGAGCCGGATGACGAGCTGCGGTCGGATGAGCTGCTCATGAGCAGCATCGGCTCGGACAAGCTGCTGGGGCTGCATCTCAAGCGTTTCGGCAAGGGGGTGTGCCTGTTTCTGGAGACGAGCCCGGAGAAGCCCATCACCATCACCTACGAGACGGATTCCGTCTTTACCCCCACCACCTGCATCCTGGCGGCGCCGGGGGTGCGCGCGCAGATCACGGAGCGACACATCACCCGCGGCAAGGGAACCATCTTCTGCGTGCGTGACATCAAGGCCATGGAGGGGGCGGATCTTTCCGTGCATCTGGTCGAGGAGGGCAGCGGTTCGTCGCGCGCTTTGAATATCACGAATATATCCTCCGTCCGCGCTCGCGTGCGCCACCTCACGGAGCACACGGGACACGCCTGGGCACGCGAGGAGACGACGGCGGAGATTTTGGCAAGCGAGGATGACGCGGACATTCAGCTCTTCTCGGCGAATCGTCTCGCCGATGGGCAAGTTCTGGACCAGCACACGCGCCAGCTGCATGCGGTGGGGCGTTCCGCGAGCAATCTGCTCTATAAAAATGTGCTGGACGGCAAGGCTACGGCCGTCTTTGCGGGTAACATTCGCGTGGAAGAGGGGGCGCACAACACGGATGCCTACCAGGCCAACCGCAACATGCTGCTGAGCGAGGATGCGGTGGTGCATTCCCTGCCGGGGCTGGAAATCCTGGCGGATCGCGTGCGCTGCTCGCACGGCAGTGCGTCCTCGCCCATGGATGAGGAGCAGCTCTTCTACCTCATGGCGCGCGGGGTTCCGAGGCACGAGGCGCAGCTTCTGGTGGCGGACGGTTTCCTGGAGGATGCCCGGGCCGCCTTTCGCGGGGAACGCTGATTTGCAGGCAAGACGTGTTTTCTGTTTGCCAAATGCGCCGTTCTGCGGTATCATAGGGGCGTGAAGCAGTACCGTAAATACACCCCGCCGCAGCCCGCGCTCCGCATGCCGAGCAAGGTCGTCCTTGCCAAGATGTTCATCTTCGGTGCCGTGGCTCTGTACCTGGTGGGGGATCTCTTCCTCTTCAAGGGGCCGCTCTGGCGGGCCTCGTACACCCCGCCGCAACCGCTGCCGCCGGAGGTGCGGGCCAAGGTGTTCAATGAGCGCATCACCCAAGCCCAGCTCGACCGCTACACGCTGGAGCAGAACCGCGCCGCAGGCCGCGAGGAGGCCACCCCGGGCAAGAAGCAGGAGCTGCTGGCGCAACTTGTCTGCGATGCTCACCTGCGCATGCGCGTGCGCTATAATTCCCGCACCCTGCCCGATATGCGGGATGCGGCTGCCGACGAGGTGGCGCGCTTGTCGTCTCGCTATCCGAGCGAGGAGGCTTTCACGGCGGCTCTGGAGTCCCAAGGCTACACACGGGAGGAGTTCACCCGCAAGATGGCGGTGCGGCTGCAGGAGCTGGCTCTCATCGAGCGCACGATTTCCCCCTTTGCGGAGGTGGATGACACCGCGACGGATAAGCACTACCGCAAGCTTCAGGCGGCTCTCGTGGTTCCGGAGTGCCGGCGTGTGCGCCATATCTTCCTGGCTACGCTGAACAAGGACCCGCAGGCGGTGAAGGCGGCCTTGGATGCCCTGGCCGAGCGCATTTGCAATGGGGAGGATTTCGCGTCCGTGGCCAAATCCGCGAGCGAGGACGAGCGGACGGCGCCCTTGGGCGGGGAGCTGGGGATGATTGCTAACGCGCCGGAGCGTCCGCTGCCGGAGCTGCCGCTGTTCGGGGAGCAGGCCATTCCCGCCGGGGTGCCCACGGCAGCGCAGAGCAAATGGGGCTGGCACCTGCTGCTGGCGGATGAGATTCAGCCGGCGCGCGCCCTGAGTGCCGATGAATGTCGGGAGAGTCTCCGCACGGCTATCATCAGCGCTCAGCGGGAGATTGCCACGGAGCGCTATTTCTCCGAGGTGCTGCGCGATGGTATTCAACACAAGAAAATCGAGTTCAATTATCATGTCAAGTAACTATTGCATCACCACTTCCCGGGCCGAGGGGGGGCTCCGAGGCTGCATCCGCGTGCCGGGGGATAAGAGTATCTCGCATCGCGTGGCCATTCTGGGAGGCTTGGCGTGGGGCCGCATGCGTGTGCGTAACTTCCTGTGCAGCGAGGATTGCCTCAACACCCTGCGGGCCATGCAGCAGCTGGGGGCGCAGGTGCTGCCGGGGGATGCTCCGCAGAACTTCACGCTGGTGGGCACGGGGATGAAACCCACGGCTCCGGCGCATGATATTGACTGCGGCAACTCCGGCACGGGGATGCGTCTGATGGCGGGCGTGTTGGCCGCCCTGCCCTTCACCTCGCGCATGTTCGGGGACGAATCGCTGAGCAAGCGGCCGATGGGGCGCATCATTGCGCCGCTGGAGAAGATGGGGGCAGCCATCCGCGCCTGTGGCAGCAAGACGGGCTGCGCGCCTCTGCTGATCGAGGGGCGCAGGCTCCGGCCCGTTCACTACGATTTACCCATGGCCAGCGCACAGGTGAAGAGTGCCGTGCTGCTGGCGGGTATGCTCTGCGAGGGGACGACAAGCGTGCACCAGCCGGCGATCACGCGCGACCACACGGAGCGGCTCTTCTCTCACTTCGGCATCCCTCACTCGATCTCGGAGGATGGGCTCACCGTCTCGGTGCAGGGTCCGGCGGTGCCGCAGGCGCGCGATATCGTCATTCCCTCGGATATCTCGAGCGCGGCGTTCTGGCTGGTGGCAGGCAGCATCGTGCCGAACAGCTGCATCACCTTGCAGGGGGTGGGGCTCAATCCCACGCGCCGAGCGATTATCGATGTCCTGCTGCGCATGGGCGCGGATATCACCATCACGAATGTTCACAGCGAGGGCGAACCCTACGGCGACATAACCGTACGAACGGCACAACTGCACGGCACGGAGGTTCTCAAGGAGGAAATACCCAACCTCATTGATGAGATTCCCGTTCTGTCCGTAGCAGC
Organism: uncultured bacterium; assembly: GCA_945947905.1. GTDB lineage: Bacteria > Verrucomicrobiota > Verrucomicrobiia > Verrucomicrobiales > Akkermansiaceae > Akkermansia. The sequence continues at coordinate 2,461 of CAMEZO010000092.1, read as the reverse complement.
GGCATTCGCACAGGGCACAACGACCATTCGCAACGCGGCGGAGCTGCGGGTGAAGGAGAGTGACCGCATTGCTACCACAGCGGATAATCTGCGCCGCATGGGCGGCTGCGTGCAGGAGTTCGAGGACGGCTTGGCCGTCACGGGCGGTGCTCCGCTGACGGGTTCGGAGTTGCCGAGTTATGCGGACCACCGTATCGCCATGTCGTTCTTGGTTGCGGGCTTGGCCTCCGCCGGCTCCACCACCCTGCGGGATTGCGAGAATATCAACACGTCCTACCCCGGTTTCGAGGCGCAGTTGCGCAGCCTGATTCACTCATAACCATGGCCCGCATCACCCAGGAGTGCGCCGCACGCATCAAGGCTTCTGCCGACATCGTGGAGATCGTCGGTAAGTACATCCAACTGCGCCGCTCCGGTACTTCGTGGAAGGCCTGCTGCCCGTTTCATAACGAGAATACGCCGTCCTTTCATGTCACGCCTTCGCGCCAAACCTTCCATTGCTTCGGGTGCGGCGTGGGGGGGGATGCGATCCGCTTTCTCATGATGTATGAGAATCTGGATTACCCCACAGCTCTGCGGCGGCTGGCGGATATGAACGGTATACCCGTGCAGGAGGAGGACGAGGACCCGGGGGCGGCGGCCAGACGCAGGATGCGCGGTCTGGTGACGCAGGCCAACACGGTGGCTGCGGACTACTTCCACCGCCAGCTCTGCAAAAATCCGGCGGCAGACCATGCTCGGGCTTACCTCAAGGAGCGTGGGTTTAACATTGAAACGGCTAAGGCTTGGCAGCTCGGGTGGGCCCCGCCTTCCGAGGCGGATTTGGTGAACCGCGAGGCTGCTCAGGGGCTGGATCGGCGGGTGATGACCGAGGCTTATTTGTTAGCAAATGGTCGGGGAGGCTCCTACCCTGTTTTCCGGGATCGTCTCATGTTCCCCATTCAGGATCTGCGCGGGGCCGTGGTGGGCTTCTCGGGGCGCGTTTTGCAGGGAAGCACGGATCCGCGAAAATATGTGAACACGGCGGAGACAGTCACTTTCCGCAAGGGGGAGCTACTCTTCGGGCTCTACAAGGCAACGAAACCCATTGCCACCGCCGGCATGCGCGTGGTGATCTGTGAGGGCCAATTGGATGTTATCGCCTGCCACGAAAAGGCAGAGGTGCGGAATGCCGTGGCGGGGCTCGGCACGGCGTTCACCGATGAACACGCGCACATTCTGCGCAAGTACGCCAAGACGGCGGTGCTGTGCTACGACGGGGACAACGCAGGCATCAAGGCCTGCGAGAAAACCTACCGCAAGCTGGCCGCCGTGGGGCTGGAGGTGCTGCAGGCGGTGCTGCCGGAGGGGGAGGACCCGGACTCGCTGATCAAGTCACAGGGGCCGGAGGCTCTGCGCGAGGCCATTGACTCGGCCCGCCCTTATCTGGAGGTGCGGGCACACCGGGAGCTGGCTCTCGCGGGTGATAACGCCTCTGCAAAATCGGCGGCGGTCTCGCGTATGGCGGACTTGGCGGCAGACATTTCTTCGGCGGCAGTGCGCGATATCGCGGTAACAGATCTGGCAACACGCATGCACGTGGGTCTGGAGACCTTCCGCAACACGGTCAACGAAATCCTCCGCGCTCGCCGTAACAACCCGAAGACCTCGGCTCCGAGTGCCATGCCGGAGGATGAAGCCGAGGGTGATGCGCTGGATGATGCCATCTCCCGCGATATGCCGCCGGCTATCCCGACGCGCCTTTGCCACCCTATGCGGAATATCATTTCCTACGCTCTCGGCTGTCGCGCTTTCCAAGATGCCTTGGTCGATCGCATTCAGGATCTCATGCCTGCTATCCAATCCCTAGGCGGCGGGGATATCCTGATGAAACTGCTGCAGTTTCTGCCGAATCCCGGGGATGAGGAGGCCCTCCTTGCTGTCACGCAACACCTGTCGCCGGAGGATACCTTGGCGCTGCGTAACATACAGCCGCAGGCGCTGCCGGAGTCCGTCATCCCCACAGCACTGGAGGACTGCATCTCTGCCGTCTCGCTGGAGACCCTGCGCATGCGGGTCGACTACCTGCGCTCCTTGGCTGCCGTCCCGAATCAATCCCCGGACATTTCGCGCCGGGCCTTGCAGGAAATCACGCATCTGACAGCTCTCATCGCCTCCGGTATGTCCGCGGGCTCGTCTTCTACCGGCAAGGGGTGAAACACGGAAGAACACCCCCTTCCCGGAGACACGCCTGTTAGGATACGGGTTTGCGAAAGGTGCTGCGTTGATGCATTCTTGAACAAGCGATACCCTGAAATCATGCCTTGTTCTCATAAAATTGTCATAATCCCCAACAAAGTTTGTCGAATTCTCATTTTGGTGTTGACAGGACAGAGGAAAGGGGTACAATGAGACTTGTAAGGGGCAACGCTCAGCCGAATGCCGTATGAAGACATCTTCGACAAGGAAGCGGTAAAGAACG
>CAMEZO010000091.1 GCA_945947905.1 uncultured bacterium | reverse complement strand
TGAAGGATATTCAACGCCTGGAGCAGGATGGATTCATCAGCCCCGAGCTTGCGCAGAAAATAGCGGCGCACTATGCATCGGCAGCCGGCAGCGGTCTGTGGCTGCGCCGGTTGCTGATGCTGATTGCGGGGTGCATGGTGCTGGGGGGTATCATCTCCCTCATCGCTGCTAATTGGGAGGCAATTCCACCGCTCGTCAAGATGCTGACGGGGATGGCCCTGCTGGGAGCTTTTTGGGTAGGCTTTTTCCGTCTGCGGACGGTGCACCCCTATGCGGCGGAGGTCTTCGCCCTGCTGGGGTGTGGCATGTGGGTGGCGGATGTGGCCTTGTACGGGCAGATTTTCCAATTGCAAAACGCGGTCGTGGACGGCCTCTTCGTCTGGTGGCTGGGGGTGGTCGCCGTGCCTTTCCTGGTGCGCGCCCGTGCGGTGATGCTCGGTGTGATCGTACTGACCTATATCCTGGGCTTCGAGATGCTGGAGACAAGCTGTTTCGACTCCGTTTTGGGACTGAGGAATGTTGTGCCGCGGCAGACGTTCTGCTACTGGGGTATCATCTATCCCCTGCTTGTCTGGCTTGTGGCCGAGTTCCGTCGGCGGGAAGGGGAGAGCCTGTGGGCAGGCTACAACTGGTTGGCCGTTCCGGGAGCTCTTGCGTTCCTCCTCTGGTGGTTCGGGTTAAGTGTTTTTGACCCGGATCCGGAGTATCTGCCCATGGGGGCGTTTTTCGCGGTGGCCGCATTGCTCCTGCATCCTCGCGGGGTTCGTTGGTCGTCTTGGTTGGGTCTGATGCTGATCGGAGGCACGGCACTTTTCCTGCTGTGTATGCTGCTGAAAGATAACAATGTTCTCTGCAACTTGATCCGTGCGGCCTGCAGCTTCTGCTTCGGTGGCTTGCTTATGTATATCGGTGCTTTCGAGCGGCGCGTGTCTTGGGTCAATTACGGCACGCTGCTCATCGTGCTGTCGGGTTTTGCCGTGTTCGGCAACATTGCCGGATCCCTTTCCTCTTCCGGCTTTACGCTGATCATCATGGGACTCCTGCTTGCCTTCGGTGCCTATCAGCTGCATAACCGTCGTCAGGAGCTCCTCACCCGTATCAAAAATTCTTCCTCTGCTTCCCGCCATGAATAAACGCGTGCTTTGTCTCATCTTCCTCATCGTTGCCCAGCTCGCTTGGCTGGGGACGATGTATGTCTCCCGTTCCGTGGAATTGGAGCAATCTCCCGTCATTCGTCTGCGCCTTGATATGAGTGATCCGAGGGACCTCTTCCGCGGTTATTATCAACGTGTCACTCTTCAGGAGCTCATCCCCGTTGAGTCACCCAAACTGGGTAAGTCGCTTTACATTGCCCCGGAGACAGCCAAGCTTTTTCGCGATCTGCCGCGCACCGAGCCGTTGACGGATGATGCCCTTCCGGTGGATCGATGGGGGAGGAATACGCCCGTCGCTGCCTTCTACCGACCGGGGGCAGATGGCTGTTGGGAGGTCTCGCGCATCGAGGCGCGCGGCAGCAAGGCAGATGTCCCCGCCCCGGGGGAGGTGCGCGTTGTTTCCCGTGCCGATCTGCTCTGCTGCCGAAAGCAGGGTGACCTGGAGGCACATCCGAACGGGGGGCACTTCTACATGAGTACCGATGACTCCGAGCCACCCCGTGCCGTGTATGTTCGCGTCGAAAAATCCCTCTGCCATTACTTGCCGGAGGATAAGTGTGACCTTATGGCTATTTGGCGGAGCCACTACGGCTACGATAAAACCATGCCGCCCTTCGAGGTAACCGTTGACCTCATCGTCCGCCCGGACGGCTCCGTCGTCACCAAACAACTCTACTGCAACGGCGTCCCCTGGACCGAAGCCATCGACCGCATCCGCGCCGGTACCTTCCTCCGCCCCTGATACAGCCGCCCGGTGGGATTACTCCTTCTCGGGGGAAGCGGGTCGCGACATGGCGTGATTGCTGCCGCGAAGAAGGCTTGCCAAGTCGGGGGAAGTGTGGTAGGATAGCGGGGATATGGCAAACACAACACTGACCCCGGAGCTGGCGAAGCTGGTGGGCGAGCTGGCAGGCGTATTTGCGCAGAGCCAGCCCGTCGTGGCAGCGAAGGCCCGCATCAATCTTTTTTATCAGAACCCGCAGGCGACGGACCTGTTCCGCTCCGTGCAGCAGTACGGCGAGACCCTGCGCAACAAACACATGGAAGGCATGCCCCCGACGGAGGAGGAGATCGCGAAGTTCGACTCCATGCGCCAGGCGGTGGTGGACAACCCGCTTTGCAACGGCTTCCTGGAGTCTCGCCAGCTGATCGATGACATGCTGATGACGGTGAACCAGTACCTGTGCATGGCGGTGGAGACAGGCAGCGCGCCCACGGATGAGCAGGTGGCGGAGGCGTTGGAGAAGGCGGCCACGCAGAGCGTCAGCTGCTCCTGCGGCGGGAATTGCCACGGCGGGGACGGCGAGTGCTCCTGCGGCGGTGAGTGTCACTGCGGCGATGACTGCAAGTGCCGCGAGGAGGACGGCGAATGCCATTGCAACGAGCCGGGGCACGAGTGCCACTGCAAGAAATAAATAACGCCCCACCTCTGCTGCGCCCATGAAGAAGCTGCTTTCGCGGATCAGCGCGGGCCTGTGCTCGGTCGCTGTGTTGCTGCCCGTGGGCGTAGCGGTGGGGGATTTACCGCAGTGCGGGGAGGGAGAATGGGCCCTCGAGTGGCCTTGGCTGCTGCTGCCCGTGCTGATCTTGACGGTGGCGGGGGTGCTTGCGCGCCTGCGCCGCCGGCCTTTTTGGCTGCGCCCCGGTCAGCTCGTCGTCGTGCTGTTATCGGCACTGATCTACGACTTGGTCGGCAACCTCGAGACCTACGCCGAGCCCGCCTATATACCCGCCACGGTGCTGATGACGGCGGGGGTACTGCTGGTGCTTTGGGCCCTGCTGAAGCGCTGGGCCGCCGTGCTTTGGGTACCTTTCCTGCTGCTGGAGGCCATCCAGTGCGGGGCCTACATGCAGTACGGTACCACCATCAACTCCCTGGTGCTGGCCGAGGCCTTCGAGTCCTCTTGGGAGGAGGCGAGTGCCTACATCACCCCGGGCAATCTGGCCGCCTTTGCCGGCGCCCTGGCGGCGGTGGCGCTGCTGGTGTGGGCCCAGTGGAGGGTGCTGCGCCCGTGCCGCCGGATTGCCTCGCTGGGCACGGGCGGCGCGCTGCTGGCGCTGGCCTCTGCCTGCCTGGCCGTGTTACCGGAGGAGCAGCGCGAGGAGACCTATTACTGGCCCGCCGCGGAGGGCTTTAAGCTGGCGGAGATGGTCAGCGAGGCCATTGACGCGAACGTGGATACCATCGACGCCGTGATGGCGCTGCACTCCCCCACCGAACAACCGAGCTCGACCGCCGTGCCGCTGCCTGCGGATGCCGGCGCGGTGCTGGTGGTGCATGTGGGCGAGAGCATGATGGCCCACCGCATGAGCATCAACGGTTATGAGCGGGATACGACCCCCTGGCTGCGGAGTTGCCCGGATGTGGTCAACTTCCCCCGCTGTGTCTCCGCCGCCTGCGATACCTGCCGAGCGGAAATCGCCATCCTCACCAACGCCCGCCGCAGTATCACCGATCCCACCCCCGGCATGCAGGCGACCACGGGGTCTGTGCTGGATCTGTTCACGGTCAACGGGTTTAAGATGTACACCTTCTTCGGCCGCCGCTGCGCGCAGAAATTGAAGTACGACCGCGTGGTGCGTGTGCTCACCCGCCGCTCCGTGGAGCGCTTCAACGCCCCCGGGTCCCCGTGGACCGCTGTGCCGCAGATGCAGCAGGTGCTGCGGGACCACCCGCGCGAGAATCTGCTCTTCTTTGTTAATAATGAGGGCAGCCATGTGCCCTTCTACCACTTCGACCACGATGCGCCGCCCTTTGCCCCCTGCGTGGATGATTTTGCCTCTCCCACGGTTAACGGGGAGGGAATTAACAACGCCTACGACTCTACCGTGCACTACACGGACGAGTTCTTCCGCCGCGTGTGCGAGAGCCTGAAGGGGCGCCCCTTTGTCTACCTGTATGTGAGCGACCACGGTGAGTACCTGGGCAGGGACGGCATGTGGGGGCGAGGTGCCTTGGGGGATAAGAAACGGGATTACCACAGCACGGATGGCTGCATGGTCGGCATGTTTATCATCATTTCTCCGGAGTTTGCCGCCCTGCATCCGCACTTCGCGGAGGCCCTGCAGCAGCTTCGCGGGCACGCGTCCATGACGGTGGCGCATGAGCACATCTTCCACACCCTCCTCGGCCTCTTCGGCATCCGCACCCCCTATTACGAGGAAGGGCTGGACCTCTGCTCCCCCGCCGCCCGACCCTACGACGGACCCCGCCCCGACCATGATCACTGAGAAGCGAGCACGCGGGCTGCTGCTCGGCCTGCTTTTCGTCCCGCCTGCCGCGGCCATGCTGTACCATGCAGGGCATTGGGAGGTGCTGTTCCCGTATTATGTACCGGCGATGGCGGGCCTGTGTCTCGCGACGGCTGCCCTGGGGTATCGGCTCCGGCGGCTCGGCAGCCCCTGTCTTCCCGGGGCGCGGGCACTCGGCTGCGCGCTCCTTGCTTCCGCGCTCATGGTGCTCGGGGCGGACTTCGAACTGTGGGGGGAGCCGCTGCAGGCGGTGCTGCCGCTGATGATGACGCTCGGCTGCCTCTGCGGTAGCTTTGCCTTGCTCGGGCGCCATTTTGTTTGGCTCTGGTTTCCCTTTCTTTTCATCGAAGCCGTGCAGACCTTCGCCTATCTGCGATACGGAACGGATATCAACGTCTTCGTGCTCTCGGCTGTGTTAGAGACCACAACGGATGAATGCGCTGCCTACCTCACCCCCTCATCCGCCCTTGCCGCCCTGCTCGGGGCGGGGGGAATCGCGGTTTTTCTTCTGTGGCTGCGGCGTCGTTTTTACGGGCAGAGTCGCTCTGCCATGCTGATGATGTGCTTGCTCGGCATCGGCGGGGCCCTCGTTTTCGGGGCCGGTTTACCGGGTAGCCGGCGTTTGGATGCGTACTTTTGGCCTGTTACGGAGGTGACACGCCTGGGTATGGCCGTGACGGGGGCCTTTCAGGACACGGCGGAGCTGCACCGCATGGTGGATGCCCTGCCGGATCCCGCGGCCTCCCCGAGCAGCCTGCCTTTGTTGCGCGGGGATGAGGGGGTGGTGCTGGTGCTTCACATAGGCGAGAGTCTGCGCGCCGACCGCATGAGTATCAATGGCTACGAGCGGGACACGACCCCCTGGTTGCGGCGGCAGGAGAGTGTGATTAACTTCCCGTCCTGCGTTTCCGTGGCCTGCGACACGCGGCAGGCGCAGATCGCCATCCTGACGAATGCCCGCCGCGCCACCTACGACAGCGACCCCGCCATGCAGGCGAGCACCGGCTCCGTGCTGGGGCTTTTCCGTAAACACAATTTCCGTGTATACGCTTTTTTGGGGCGACGCTGCGCCCAGGTGGGGCAATACGACGGTGTCCTCCGCAGTCTGACGCGCTGCGCAGAGGCCCGCATGCACTCCCCCGGTGCGCCTCTGACCGCCCTGCCGCAGGTGCAGCAGGTGTTGAACAATAACCCCAACCGCAATCTTTTGCTTTTGGTGGACAACGAAGGGAGCCATACGCCCTTTGCTAACTATGATGCCGCCAACCCGGCGTTCACCCCCACGCGCCCCTCTTTCGAGAACCCCGCCGCCCACGCGGAGGAGGTGAACAATGCTTACGATAATACGGTCGTTTACACGGATGAGTTCTTCCGCCGTGTGAGCAAGCTGCTGCGCGGGCGTCCCTTTGTCTACCTGTATGTGAGCGACCACGGCGAGTACCTGGGGCATGACGGGCTGTGGAGCAGGGGAGGCCTGGGAAGCAGCGAGCTGCGGTATCATGATACCACGGGCTGCCTAGTGGGTATGTTTATTCTACCCTCCCCGGAGTTTGCCGCGCTGCATCCCGAGTTCGCGGAGGCCCTGCAGCGCCTGCGCCGTCATGCCGCTTTTACGGTGGGGCAGGAGCACATTTTCCACACCCTCCTGGGGCTTGTGGGGCTGCAAACACCGCACTATCGGGAGGAGCTGGACCTCTGCTCCCCCGCTGCCCGACCCTATACCGGGCCGTGTCCCGAATCACTCCGCGCTCGTCAGCAGCTGCATCAGCCAAATAAACAGGATGACCAGCGGGATGCTCAGCCACACGATGACTGAAATCGGGTTGCAGAAACACCGCCGCCGGTTCTCCTCTCGGCTGTCAACGCGCGCCTTCTGCTCGTCGAGCTGTCGCTCTTCGTTCGGTTGCAGGGTTCCCAGGTTCTTCTTCATGCCCCTACTGTAGCACAACCGGTGCCGCCGGGCAACACTTTTCCGCATCATCTCCCCGCAGCGCGCGCACGAGGCGGCGCACCCGCTCGCCGGGCAGGATGCCGATCTCCATGTCATTCATCGTGAAGGCGAAGGAGAGGCCGCTGCTCGGTTCACAGAACGCATGGCAGCCGCCCGCACCGGCATGGCCGAACCCGCCGCGCCCGAAGAGCTCCGCCGGTTCGTACATGGCCCCGCAGGTAAAGCCCGTGGGCTCCTGCAGCGTGGCATCCGGCCCGCTGCACATGGGCGTGCGCATCCAATCCGTCACCTCGGCAGGGAAGGGGCTGCCGGGCAGCAGGCCGAGGAGGGCTTGGTAGAAGGCTGCCAGCCCGCGCGCCGAGGCCACGCCGCCCTTGGCCGGGCATGCCATGCTCCAGGCCTCCGGGGTTGACATCTCCGCTGCGGAGTCCGGACCGAGGACGCTGTGGAAGGCGCGGTACACCGGGGAGGCGGGGTTGAAAAAGGCGCGGTAGAAGGGGGTGTCCGGCAGTAGGCCGCGCAGTTTCGGTGCGTGCAGCGGGGCCACGCGCTCGTATTCGCTCGGCGGCAGGCCTATGTAAAAATCCAGCCCCAGCGGCCCGCGTACCCGCTCTTCCCAGTAGGCCCCGATGCGCTGTCCCGTCAGCTCCTGCATCAGAATATCCAGCATGGGCCCGAAGGTGTGGGGATGATACCCGTGCTGCGGCGGAGCCCAAAGTGGGGTGCTTTTCTCGATGGCTGCGCGGCAGGCCTCCAAATCCCCCTGCGGGGCGCTTGTGTCCCAGGCCGCGAGCCCCGCTTGGTGGCTCAACAGCTCCCCGATGGTGCAGTGCGGGGCGGGAAATGCAGGCCACAGCTCCCCGACCTCCAGCTCCGGGCCTTGGCAGCAGTCATACAGCGCCAGCAGCAGGCAGGCCGCGCTTGCGGGTTTGGTGGCGGAGTAGATGGGCACGAGGGTATCCCGCCCCCAGGGGCTGCCGGGGCGTGACTCGCCGGTGCTCAGGGTGCAGAGCTCCCGGCCCCCCTGCCACAGGCAGACGGAGGCACCGGTGCCCGCTTCCCTTTCCTGCAGCCGGGCAAAGGCTTTCTGCAGCGCGTCAATCATGGTAGGGGCGGATGCTCCGGATGCGGGCCGTGCGGTCCTGCACCCGGAAGTCGATTTCGTAGGGCCTCAGGATCAGGTGGTAGCACCTATCCGGGTCATCTTGGTAGGCGGGGCGCGGGTCCTGCGCCAGGGTCTCGCGCAGCGCGGCCTGCCACGCTTCATCCCCGGGCAGGGGCACATCGGACTCCACCTCCAGACGCTCCCCGGGGGGCGCGGCAAAGCCTTCCGTGGCATCGGTCAGGCAATCCGCATAGGGGAGGTAGGGCTTGATGTCGAAAATCGGCGTGCCGTCCGCTAAATCCGCCCCGCTCACGCGCAGCACGGGCCCCGGCAGCACCTCCAGCAGGCGCACGGCGGAGAGCCCCAGGCCATTCGGGCGGAAGGGGGAGCGTGTAGCAAATACCCCCAGCCGCGTGTTGCCGCCCAGGCGCGGGGGGCGCACGGTGGGGCGCACGCTCTCGCCGTTCAGGTGAAATTGCCAAATGAGCCACAGGTGGGAGAAGGCCTCCAGCCCGCGCACGAAGTCGGCGGAGCGGTAGGGCGGGGTGAACACGATTTCCCCGACCGCATGCGGTGCTAGGTTACTCTGCCGGGGAATGCCGAATTTCTCCGCATACGGCGTGCGGATATGCGCTATCGGTTCCATCACTGCCCCACGCCGAAGAAGTGCCGCAGCACCTTCTCATACACCGGCCGCTTGAAATCCGGCAGGCTGTTCAGGTCAAACTCGGCGGGCTGAATCCAGCGGTAATCGCAGAATTCCTTGCCGTCCAGCCAAGGCTCGGCCTTGCTGTCATTCATTTGGCAGAGAAAATAGTGCTGCTCCTGCCCCGCGTAGGGGATGCCCCGTTTGCGCAGCACGCGCTCGCGCTCCTTGGGCGGGTAATCGTAGCGGAAGGGGCCGCACTCCGCCACCACGCGGTATTCGTTCGGGCGGAACCCCGTCTCTTCCATCCCCTCGCGGCAGGCCGCTTCCATCGGCGTCTCGCCCTTTTTGATGCCCCCCTGCGGGAATTGCCAAGCCCCCGCGGGTTTTACGCGCTCACACACCAGCACACTGCCGTCCGCTCTCCGGTAGACAATCGCTGCATTCGGGCGGTATAAGTTCGCTTGCGTCATATTCGTTCTCTGCCTCGGCATTGTACCACGCCCGCCCCCGTTTGGCAAGCCGCGACGACATTTTTTCTTCATGCCGCCCTTTTTTTGCCCTTTGCGTGCGATTTGCCTTGAAATATCACCCCGTTTTGTCTATAATGCCCCCGGACAGGGTGTTCCTCACCCCGTGTCAATCTTCTCAACAAGAAACAGACTATGGCTAAACTCACTGTGCGCGACCTCGACGTCGCCGGCAAGGAAGTCCTCATGCGCGTGGACTTCAACGTTCCCATGAAGGATGGTGCCATCACCAACGATGCCCGTATCGTTGCGGCTCTGCCCACCATCAAGTACCTGCTGGACAAAGGCGCCCGCCTCGTCCTCTGCTCCCACCTCGGCCGCCCGGAGGGCACCGGCTAC
>CAMEZO010000090.1 GCA_945947905.1 uncultured bacterium | reverse complement strand
CCATATCTCGCGGTAGGTCCTGTCTGTTTCCAGCAGCTGCCGCAGGTCCTCGCTGTCCTTGTATGCGGAGGCCAGGGAGACCCCGGGGCCGGAGGGAATGAGCTTGGCGATGCGGTCGCTGTCCGCGAAGCTCAGGTCGAGCACACGCGCTACATCCTTGATGACGGATTTGGCGCCCATGGTGCCGTAGGTGATGATATGCGTGACGGCTCGCTCGCCGTACTTCTGCCGCACATACTCGATGACCTCAGGGCGTCGGCTCTGGCAGAAGTCAATGTCGATATCCGGGGGGCTGACGCGTTCCGGGTTCAGGAATCGCTCGAAGATGAGGCTGAACTTGAAGGGGTCGATGTTGGTAATTTTCATGCAATACGCCACCAGCGAGCCGGCGGCGGAGCCACGGCCCGGGCCCACGGGAATGTCGTGGTCCTTGGCCCAGTTGATGAAGTCCGCCGTGATGAGGAAGTAGCTGGGGAAGCGCAGCATGTTGATGATGCGCAGCTCGTAGTCCAGGCGTTCGCTCAGCTCCTTCCATCGCTCCGGCGTGGCATCCGGGTAGCGCTCTTTGAGTCCCTTGAAGCATATGTTGCGCAGGTATTCCTCGCGCGGAGAGCCATCCGGCGTGGCGAACTCCGGGTAGCGCTCCGTGGAGGTGGAGTCGAGCTTGATGGAGGTGTTGCAGCGCTCGGCAATCAGCATGGTGTTGTCGTACGCATCCGGATACTCCGGGAAGAGTTCGCGCATCTCTTCCTCGCTTTTCAGGTAGACGCTCTCCGGATAGCGCATGCGCTTGGGGTCGTTGCGCTTGTTGCCCGTGCCGACGCAGATGAGGATGTCGTGTGCGTCGTGGTCCTCTTTGTTCAGAAAGTGCGCGTCGTTCGTCACCACCAGGGGCAGATTGTGCTTGCGGGCCAGCCGTACCAGCTCCGGCGTACATTTGCGCTCCTCTGCCAAGCCGTGGTCCTGTAGCTCTACAAACAAATTATCGTGCCCGAAGACGTCCACCAGCTCCAGCAGTACCTCCTCTGCCTTCTCCGGCTGGTCCTGCAATATCCACTCCTGCAACGGGCCGGAGACGCAGGCCGTCAGGCAGATGAGCCCCTTACTGAAGCGGCGCAGCGTCGCCATATCCACCCGCGGTTTGTAATAGAAGCCGTCCAGGTGCCCCACGGAGACGATTTTGATGAGGTTTGCCCAGCCGATGTTGTTCTCGCAGAGGAGAATCAGATGCGTATACTTGTGCCGCCCCGGTATCTGCTTCTTCTCCGAAACAGGCGTGGGGGAGAGGTAGACCTCGCAGCCCAGAATCGGCTTGAACAGCGGCTTCTTCTCCTCCGGGTGCTCCTTGTTCCACTTCTGTATATCCTTGTTGTGCTTCTTCACGTTCACCATGAACTCAATGGCAGCAAACACATTGCCGTGATCCGTCACCGCAACCGAGTTCATCCCCATCGCCGCACATTTCTTGATGAGATCCTTGGTGTGGATCATCCCATCCAGCAGCGAGTATTCCGTGTGTACGTGTAAGTGTGTAAAGCCCATGGTCCTGTGTTGCCCCACCATTCTACACCATGCGCCGCCCGGTGTATAGGTCAAAACGCGCCACCGTGCAAAAAAGGTACCGCCGCAAGCCCCGAGGTGGGGTGCGGCGGTGCCGGAAGAAGAGGCTCGAAATGAGCGCAGGGGAGAATCAGCGCTTGCTGAACTGGAAACGCTTGCGCGCACCCGGCCGACCGGCCTTCTTGCGCTCCTTCATACGGGAATCGCGCGTCAGCAGACCCTGTTCACGCAGAGCGGCGCGGTATTCCTCGTTCTGCATCACCAGGGCGCGGGCAATCGCGAGGCTCATCGCCCCGGTCTGGCCGTGGATACCACCACCCTTGGAGACGATGAGGACATCGAACTTCTTGATGGTGTTGGTGGTGTAGAAGGGCTGGAGGATCACATTCTGGAGGGCATCTGTGGGCAGATACTCTTCCATGCTGCGACGGTTGATGATAATCTTACCGGACTTGCCCTCCTCGACGGGGGTGAGCCAAGCGTGGGCAACAGCCTCCTTGCGGCGCCCTGTAGCATTATACGGAGTGGTAGACATAGCGAATGAAGATTAGGCGATGGTGACGGCGGTGGGCGTCTGGGCGGCGTGCGGGTGCTCCGCGCCGGCGTAGACCTTAAGACGGGAGGCCTGGGCGCGCCCCTGGCGGGTGTGCGGCACCATGCCGAGCACCGCGTGCTCCACGATCACCTCCGGGTGCTTGCGGCGCAGCTTGGAGGGGGTCGTTACCACCTGGTTGCCCACATAGCCCGTGTAGCGGGTGTAAATCTTGGCGTTCTCCTTGTTGCCCGTCAGGGCCACCTTGTCGGCGTTGATGATGATGACGTAGTCACCGCAGTCCACATGGGGGGTGAAGATCGTCTTGCACTTACCGCGAAGCAGGTTGGCTGCTTCCACTGCAACCTGACCGAGCACCTTGTCGGCAGCATCGATCACATACCACTGGCGCTCGATGTCCTGAGCTTTGGCAGAGAAGGTTTTCATATGTTGTATCTTATTATTCCGATTTAGGCTTTCGCCGTCGAACCTCTGGTCCGGGGCCCCAAGGATACGCCTGTCGGGGCGCTTTGTCAATTCAAATTTCGCCTCCGGGGCACTTTTTTGCACTTTTTTTGTGTCTGCGGTCAAAAAACGCTTGCAAAGTGGGCGTTGTGGCATTAAACTGGACGCGCGCCCGCGCACGGTAAGGCGGGGGCTGCAATTCAGTATAAAGAAAAGAAAGCATGGCAAACCCCAATGGTAACCGCGGCGGCAAGCCGCAGAAGAAGAACAACGCCCCCCGCAGCAACAACAGAGGGCCGCGCCCGGCAGGTGCCGCGGCGCCGCAGCCCAAGCCCAAGGCGTCGGATGATGACAGCGGGGAGGGCGCCATCGAGATGGAGGGCGTGATTACCGGCGTGTACGTGGGTACGCAGTTCCGCGTGCGCGTAGCGAGCGGGCACGAGTTCCTGGCGCACATCTCGGGTAAGATGCGCAAGCGCTTCATCCGCTTGGTGGTGGGGGATCGCGTTCGCATCGAGGTCTCTCCGTACGACGTGGAGAAGGCGCGCATCGTCTTCCGCATCGGCTGACGAAGTGCCCGCTGCGGCGGGCCGTTTATCAGATGGAGCGTATAGCTTCACTCTTGCAGCGCAACCGGCATCAGGCAGCGGGTTGCGCCTTTTTGATACCCGCTGTGCTTGCCCTGCTGAACTTACTCGGCGAGGCGGGGCCGGCGGACAACGCCATCTTTGCCTACCTGGGCCATTGTGTGGGGGAGGGCGCGGTGCCCTACCTGGAGCTGTGGGATACGAAGGGGCCGCTGCAGTTCTGGTTGAATGCGCTCGGCATGCTCGGCGGCCGGGTCGGGCATACTCTGTTGGGGGCGGTGGTGGCCTGGGTTACGCTGCTGTGCCTCTTGCGGGCTTGGGGCCGGTGGTACGGGGCGACGGCGGCGGCCTGGGCCTTGCCCGCGGTGGCCGTTTATGCGGCCTATGCCGATGGGGGCACACGGGGCAACATGACGGAGGCCCATGCGTTGGCTCTGGCGGCCGGAATTCTGTGCCTGCAGAGCCTTTCCGTGCGGGGGCTGTGGGTGGCGGCAGCACAGGGGCTGTCGGTGGGCTGCCTGCTGATGCTGAAGGGCAATTACATCGGCCCCGGGGTGTGGCTGGCGGCGTGTTGGTGGATGCAGGGGGAGCTCGGGTTTCGTCGGGTGGCGGCTGCTGCAGGCGGTTTTCTGCTCGGGGTGGGGATTCCGCTTGCCGTCATTGTAGGGCAGGGGGCTTTCGCAGATTATGCGGATGCTTGTTTCCGTTACACTTCGATGGAGTATAACCGTGGCACGCCTTATTTCCTTTGTCTGGTGCGGCACCTGTACCGTACGCTTCCCTGGCTCACCCTGCCGGTGCTGTGCCTGCTGCCCTTGCTGTTGCGGAACCTGCGCCGAGTCTCCGCGCCCACCCGCGCGGCGGCTCTGTGGTTCGCCGTGGAGGTGGCAGCTACATCGACGGCGGATTCCCTTTACCCGCACTACTTGGTGCCGGCGGTGTTGCCGGGTTTCATGACGGCTCTGGGGCTTTGGCACAGCGGTGTGCTGAGGGGGTGGCCACTGCGGGCGGCGGTCGCGGCCATGGCGGTGGGCCCCCTGTGTCTGGGCATTTATCTGCTGCGCGTGCAGCGGCACAACCTGTGGGTGGGAGCACCCGAGGCCGAGGCAGCGGCGCAGGCCGCGCGCCGTTTCGGGCCGCAACCCGTCGTGCTGCTGGGCGGCTCTGCCGTTTGTCGCGCCGCACTGGCGGGAGATATGTTGCCTGCCAATCGATATATCGTGGGCCTATCCCATTACCTCCAGACGCAGAACACGGAGCGCAGGCGGCAGATTGCCCTGGATGCCGCCGCAGCCATGCACCGCCCGGGGGTGCGCCTCCTGCTCGCAGAGGCCCCGCCGGAGCAGCTCCCCTACATGCAGACGCCGGAGTTCGCCGAGGCCGCAGCGGAGTGGCGCCCCGTCGCATGCGCGGGGAACATTCGCTTCTATGCGAAGAAGGAGCCCTGATGGGCACGCCTACAGCTCTCCCTCATCCTCCTCTTCATGCAGATCGTGCGCGCGCGGGTGCGCGTCCCTGTAGACCTGCTGCATGCGCGTTTTGGTGACGTGTGTGTATATCTGGGTGGTGGAGAGCGAGGAATGCCCCAGCAGCTCCTGTACCGCGCGCAGATCCGCCCCCGCATCCAGCAGATGCGTGGCAAAGGTGTGCCTCAGCTTATGCGGTGAAATGTGAAACGGTATATCGGAGGCCCGCAGGTACTTGTCCAGCATCAGCTGCACACTGCGCCCCGTCATCCGGCGCCCCAAGCGGCTGAGGAACAGCGGCCCGCCGGGCTCGGGCAGGGCACGCTCGCGGTAGAGCTCGATGGCCTCGCGCGCGTAGTCGCCCACCGGCACCAAGCGCAGCTTGCGCCCCTTGCCCAACAGCCGCACACAACCGCCGCCGCCCTGCAGGCAATCCTCGTTCAGGCTCACCAGCTCGCTCAGGCGCATGCCGCAGGAGTAGAAGAGCTCGAGAATCGCCGCATCGCGATACGGAAGCCAGTCCGGGCTCTTCTTGTCCACGGGCATCTGCAGGGGCAGGGAGAGCAGGTGCTCCATCTGCGCACGGCTCAGGTAGACGGGCAACCCCTGACGCTTGCGCGGCAGCACCACCTCCGCCAGCGGGTCGGTCCGCAAGCCCTCCGCCCGCATCAGGTACCTGTAGAGAGCACGCAGAGCCGCAAAGCGCAGACGCACCGTTGCCGCCGTCAGCTCTTGGTCCAGCGCTTCGTACAACCATGCACGGAAATTTCCCTCGGTGCAGCTCTCCCAACTCGTAAAACGCCCCCCCATCCAGCGCCGATATTGCATCAGCGCGCGCTCATACGCCGCCACCGTGTGCGGCGAGGCCTGACTCTCTGTCTCCAGATGCGCCAGAAATCGCAGCACCGTCTCATCAGGTTCTTCGCGCGGGGCTTCTTCCATCTGCAACCTTTGTACCACATTCCCCGCCTGTTTTCAAGCCCGGAATGCGCCCCCGCAGACGGCCTGCACACCTCTGTGGCACCCGGGTGGGGAGGTCGTCCACGGATTACACGGATGAAACGGAGAAGCAGAGCTATGCAGACGATGTAGGAGACTTCACACCGCCGAGGTAGAAGAACCTGAGAGGATGATGACCGCGGAATAAAAGGAATTTTTGGAGAGTCAGTGGCATGCTTGGCTCGGTTCAGACTGCATGCCGCCGGGATAGTAGGCTCCTTGGTTATTTTAATAAAATTCTGAAGCTACCTACAATGAATATGCTCTGACGTCTTGACTGAGAGCAGCATGATATACAGTCTCCGAAAATTCCTTTTATTCCGCGGTCATCTTCATCTCGCTTGCAACTGCCACAGAGCTATGAAGTCTCTTACCCCCGGTGCACAAAAACCCCCGCAGGGGAGAACTGCGGGGGCGGAAGAGTAGTAGGGCTACAGGGACTCGAACCCCGAATAGCGGTGCCAGAAACCGATGTGTTGCCAATTACACCATAGCCCTGTTGGGTGGGAACGGGGGGAGTATACACCCGAAGGAGCGCGGAGTCAAGACATTTTTTTGCAAAAGCGCAAAAAAATGTTCTCGGCAAGGGATTCCGGGGTAGCGGAGGGGGGGACGGGAAGGGGAGAGAGCCAGGCTTCTCGGCGCAACCAAGAGCGCTGGCGCTTCGCGTAGCGACGCGTGGCGAGCGCGATGTCCGGCACGAGACGAGAGCGCGGGATACGCCCCGCGAGGAAATCGCGGATCGTGTTCAAGCCGAGGGTTTGGGCTGCGGTGGGAGAGAGCACGGCGGGCAGAGCCGCCACCTCCCGCAAGGCTCCGTGGGCGAGCATCGCGCGGGAACGCCTCAGGATACGGGCATCGAGCACCGGCGTATCATGCACCAGGCAGATCCCCGGCCCCGCGGGATCCACCTGCCAGTTCTGCCGCCAATAAGCAAGAGGCTTACCCCCCAGCAGCACAATCTCTAGGTTGCGCACCACATAGCGCGGGTTCTGCAGATCCGTCGCCGCTGCGCCCTCGGGGTCCGCTTCCTGCAAACGGCGCACGACCTCGGCGAGCGGCAGGGCCGTGAGTTGCGCCCGCAAGGCGGGGTCGGACGGCGGGGCAGGGGAGATGCCGTGCGAGATGAACTTGACATAGAGCCCGGAGCCGCCCGTGACGATGGGGACAGCCCCCCGGGCCGCGATGTCCTCTATGGCCGCGAGAGCCATGCGAGCGTGCGCTGCGGCATCGTGCGCCTGCGTGGGCGGTATGCACCCGATGAGGTGGTGCGGCACGCGCGCGAGGTCCTGCGCCGTGGGGGCGGCCGTGAGCACGGAGAGCCCGCGGTAGACCTGGTAGGCATCCGCCCCGACGATCTCCGCCCGCCCGAGACGCTCTGCTAGGGCGAGCGCGACAGCACTTTTACCGCTGCCGGTGGGGCCCAGGATGAAGATGGGGCGCGGGCTCATCGGCCGAGGGGGTACTTGGGCGAGGGGCCGTATTGGTTGGGCCCGGCGTGGCTGTCCAGCAGGCAGACGATGCAGAGGTAGAGCGTAAGACCGGCCACGACGACACAGGAGAGGGCCCAGAGCTGCACGGCGCGGGCGTGCTCCCGCAGGAGGTCGTAAAGCCCGTCGGGTTGGGAGAAGAACTCCTCCGCCGTACGACGAAGTGCCGCTTCATCCGGCGCATTGCCCGCGGCTGCCTGCTCCTGCAAGGCGTGCATCATGGGGAGCATATACCGGTAGAGGAGCAGGGCGGGCGGAATGAGGACGAGGATGCTGCCCGCCAGGTTGAGCCAGACGACGAGGGCGCTGCGCCCGGTGTCGTGCAGGCGGCGGATGGTGACGGGAATGCAGAGGATGCAGAAAGCGAGGGAGAGGAAGGAAGAGACCGCGGCAAGCGGCGGGATGAGCCCGCAGATGACAAGGGTGAGGAAAGCGAAGAGGTGGAACGCGATGAACTCCGCCCGGCGGCTGCGCCCGGAGGCGGAGAGCCCCTGTCGCCACAGGAGCCGCAGGTAGCCGGAGGCGCTTTCCGGCTCCGCACGCAGAGCGCGCCCGCACCGGGGACACTGCGCCGGCAGGGGGGCGGCGGGGTCCGACGTGGGGGAGATGGGAAGGCCGCAGCCGGGGCAGGTGCCTAAGGAGTCCAGTGGCAGCGCCTCCGGGGCAGGGGGGACGGGCGGTAGGGCACTCTCCGGGAGCTGCACGAGGCTGCCGAGCGGCTGCCACACGGGGTCGCCCTTGGCGGCTACCTGAGTCTCCGGGGAGAGCTCCCCACGCAGGCAGGCGGCTCGCAGTTCCTCAAGGCTGCAAGGCCCCTGCGGGATTCGGTGGGCATCCAAGTAGAAATAACGCGGCTCGACATCGGTGTTCATGGCCGCTATTATGAGCCCCCCGCGGGTGGGTGTCAAGCCTAATTATGATGTCGCGCCGACGCTGTATGAGACTTCACACTACTGTGGCAATAGAGAACGAGATTTGGGAGAGTCGGTGATATGCTTGGCCTTGCGCAGACTACACATCGCCGTGATGGAAGGCACCTTAGTTGTTTTATCAAATTACAATGCCTATCTACTGCCCCTGCGATACGAAGTCTTGCCAAAACTCCGAAGGCCAATCAGTTTCCGGAAATTCCTTTCATTCCGCGGTCAGCTCCACTCGGCCACGACGGCCACGGCGGTGTGATGTCTGTCAACGCGGTGGCAGGGTACAGTTTTCCCCGGGTCGCGAGAGGTGCGCCCGGGGAAAGAAAGAGGGGGTTACTCGGCGGCGGGGATTTCCTCCACAGCCACGGCGACGGCCTCGGCCACTTCGCCCTTCACCTCGAGGACCACCTTGATGATGGCGGTAACCTCCGGGTGCAGCTTGGCCTCCACCTCGTAGGTGCCGGACTTCTTGATCGGCTTCTCGAGCTCGATGGTGTGGCGGTCGATGGTGATGCCCAAGGCAGCGAGGCCCTCCGCAATCTGCTGGTTGGTGATGGCGCCGAAGACCTTGCCGTTCTCGCCGGCCTCGAGGACGAGGTTGACCGTGACGGAGGCGATCTTGGAGGCGAGCTCACGGAAGTTCGCCAGCTCGGCGGCTTCGCGCTCGGCGCGCTTCTTCTGAAGCATGTTGATGAAGCGCTGGTTGGCCGGGGTGGCTTCGAACGCAAGGCCCTGCGGGATGAGGAAGTTGCGGCCGTAGCCGACCTTCACGGTAACAAGGTCGGCTTCACAGCCCAGACCTTCAATCTTTGTAGCGAGAATAACTTGCATGTGTGCCATAACTCAATAAATGGGGTTAAGGTGAGCGCCCCTTATACACCCTTTGCCTCCCGCTGTCAAGCACAACTTACGCCGACAGACGATTTTTTTTGCCGAGGGAGACTTCATACCGCCGGGGTAGTAGAGAGCGAGAAGATGATGACCGCGGAATGAAAGGAATTTTTGGAGAGTCAGAGGCATGCTTAGCT
>CAMEZO010000089.1 GCA_945947905.1 uncultured bacterium | reverse complement strand
AACTGCGGATCTGCTGCTCCTCCAGCCCGTAGGCACGCACCTCACGCTGCGCCTCCAGATTCTGCTGCAACACGGAATTGAGGTCGCCCATGGCTTCCTGCGCCCGTCGGGATTTAACAGCCACGCGCCGTCCGAACTCCACCACGGGCCAAACGGCCAGCCCCAGCAGCAGCATGCACGCAGCGAATACCCAACTGCCGCTGTGGGAAAACAGCATGAAAATGAAAGCCCCCATGGCAGACAGGGCCGTAAGCGGCTGCTTGATGAGATCATTCGCCACCTTGCCCAGCACATTCTGCACGTTCGACGTATCTGTTACCACGCGGCTGACGATGTCCCCCTTGCGCGATCCGTCCACGTAGGAAAGCGGCAGCTCCTGCAAGCGGTCGAACACCGCCATGCGCAGGTCCTCGAGAATGCGGATACCGAGCACGTTGACCATCACCGCATTGAGCCACTGCGACACACCGCGCACGGTAAACAGAATGGGCATAGCCAACGCCGCCATCATCAGCAGCGTGTTGCGCGGGTACTCCGTAAGGCCCGGGAAGAGGGTGAAGAGCTCCGGTGTCTCAGTCGCCGATGAGGAGTCAAACAGCACGGGGAACACATACTTAACCATCACGGGAATGCCCAGGCCGCTGGCGGACGCCGCGACAAAGCCGGTCAGGATGACGATGCCGAACAGGACGATGTGCGGCAGCAGGAAGCGATGCAGAAAGTAGAGGGTGCGTTTTAACATGCGTCTTGCCGATTTTGTTGTGCCTCGCTCACCTGCTCATCATACAGGGTGCGGTAGAGGGGGCATTGCTCGTAAAGTTCATCGTGCGTACCGTCTGCGATAATGTGCCCTTTCTCGAACACAAGAAGACGATCCGCCATGCGCAGGGTGCTGAAGCGGTGCGCGATGATGAAGGTGGTGTGCCCGTGCGCCAGCTTCTCCAGCTCACCCTGAATCAGGGCCTCACTCTTCATGTCCAGGGCAGAGGTCGCCTCATCCAGAATCAGCACCGGCGCGTTTTTCAGGAAGGCGCGCGCAATGGACACGCGCTGCCGCTGCCCGCCGGAGAGGCCGATGCCGCCCTCCTCCAGCATGCGGTCGTAACCCGCGGGGTCCTGCAGGGCGAACTCCGACACGCGCGCGGCGTCGCCCGCTGCCACGATTTCCGCCCGAGCGGCACCGGGGCGGCCGGCGGAGATGTTGTCTGCTATCGTCCCGCGGAAGAGCGCTGCGAACTGCGAAACGAGGCCGATGGCACGCGTGCGGTCCTCGCGCCGCAGGCGCCGCACATCCACGCCGTCGATGCGCACGCACCCCGTGTCAACCTCGTAGAAACGGCAAATGAGGTTGATGAAGGTCGTTTTGCCGGATCCGCTGGGGCCCACCAGCCCCACGACCTGCCCGGCGGGCACATGCACATTCACATCATGCAGCACGGGTTTGCCGGGCTCGTAGGAGAAACTCACCTGTTCAAAGTCCACCACCCCTGGCGTGGGCTGCGGCAGGGTCAGCGGCTCCGCCGGCTCCGGGGTTTCATCCTTGGCGTACAGCACCTCATCCAGCGAACCGATCACAGGGGCCATCAGCTGAATTTGGTTGAAGGTCGTGGAGAGGTTCTTGATGGGATCGTAACACAGATAGCAGGCTGTAGCCAGCGCGGTGAAGTCCTCCAGCGTCATGCCGCGGCTGCACCCCTGGTACAGGGCGAAGGCGAGCGCCAGGGCACTCACCACCTCGATGGCGGGGGAGATACCGGAACTCCATGCACCCATGCGAATCATAAGCCCATTGAAAGAGCGGATATAGTTTACCAGACGCTTCCGCAGGAAGGGCTGCAGGTTGAAAGCACGCACCTCGCGCTGGGCGCTGAGCGTCTCCTCCACGGTCTCCGTTATCTTATTCAAGCCCGTCAGCATGCTCTGCATCTGCTTCACCATCCTGCGGCCCACCCAACGAACCAGGGGAATCGCCAGAGCGGAGATAACCAGGTTGCCGAGCATGATGGCGCTGGCCTCGTTGACAATGGCATTGTAGGCCAGGAAACCGACGGCGGAGAGGAGGGTGAGCGGCTGCACCACCAAGTTATTCATCACCATCACCATGCCGCCCTGCAACATCTGCGTGTATTGGATGGTCGTGGTCATCGTGTCACCGCGCGAGCGCTTATCCAAGAAGGAGAAAGAAAGCCACTGCAAGCGCTCGAAGAGATGCAGACGCATATCGGAGAGTACGCGGGTACCCGCCACGGTAAGCAGATACGTATTCACATAGGTAGCCATGCCGCGCACCAGCATGAGCAGGGGCATGAAGAGAGCCGCAAGCCACATGAGCAGCAGCGCGCGGTCCATGCTGCATAAAACGGGACATCCGTCCAGCAGACGCATCAGGAAGTCCGGCGCAGGCTGCGTCCCGAAAACAATGGGCACCACGCGCTGCAAAATAACCGGCAGACCGAAGCCACCCGTCAACCCCGCCACGACGCCTGCGAGTACCGCCCAAATGAGAATGCCCCTGTGCGGGCGAAAATACCGCCGTATAATCGGCTTATAGACGGCCCACAGGCTCTTCTTTTTTTCGGTCGGGGATGTATCTGCCATTGTTGCTTGCGTGCCGCATTATAGCAGAAAACCGGCAGGGATGCAACCCAAAAAACGCCGCACGCGGGGCAAATGCGGTCAAATCTCCCCCGCGGGCGGCAACCACAGGCTCTCCACCAAGCGCACACTGCGCTGAGTGGCACCGGAGTGCATATCGAGGGCGCGGAAAGCCCGCTCGCATTGCCGGCGAGCAGCCTCCGGGTTCTCCAGAAGCCCGCGAATGGCCCCCGCCAGCGCCGAAGCCTCGCAACGCACGGCGCCGCGCTCCTGCTCGAGCATACTCATCAGATCCGCGAAATTCGTCATATCCGGCCCGGCAATCACGGGCACGCGAGCCGCAATGGCCTCCACGGGATTCTGCCCCCCCTTGGCCAGGAAGCTCTTACCGATGACCACCACATCCGCCAGCGCCGTCCACGCGCGCAATTCCCCCGTCGTGTCCGCCACATAGCAGGCATTCTCCGGCAGCTCCGCCGGCAGCTCCCCGGCCGTCCGCAATATCGGGGAGAAGCCCGCCGCCGTCAGGTCTCGGCACACATCGGCCCGGCGCTCCGCATGGCGGGGCACGATGAGCGGCCAAGCCCCCGCCTCCCGCGCCGCCGTGGCTATCAACGCCTCCTCCCCCGCATGGGTGGAGGCCGCCAACACCACGGGCCGCCCGCCGGACAAGCGGCGCAGGATGGCCGCGAAATCCTCCCGACGCTCCGGCGCGGCGTCCGCAGGCGCATCGAACTTGATGCTACCCGTCACCGTGATAATCTCCGGCCTCACGCCGATACCCGCAAAGCGCCCCGCATCCCGCTCATTCTGGGCAGCCAAGGCCGTCAGGCGCTCGAACAAAAGCCGCGTAATCCCGCGCACCTTGCGGTAGCGACCCTCACTGCGCGGGGAGAGGCGGGCGTTCAGCATCACCATCGGTATATGCCGCCGCCGGCACACCTCCGCGAAGTTCGGCCACAGCTCCGCCTCGATGAGCACCACCGCGCGGGGCGAGAAGCGGGACAGGCAGCGACCGGAAAGCCCCGGCACATCCAAGGGGCTGTACAGCGCGCGCACCCCCGGCAGCGCGGCATCCCGCACCACCTGGTGCCCGGTTGCGGTCGAGGTAGCCAGCACGACAGGCTCCGAATGCGTCTTGCGCCATTCGCGGATGAACTTGAGGGCGATGAACACCTCCCCCACGCTCACGGCATGCACATAAAGCACACCCTGCGGCTCCTCACTGCGCGGCCGGCGGTAGATGCCGAAGCGCTCGCTGAGCCCCGTCCCGAAGCCCCCGCGGCGCTTCATCTTGAGCAGGTAGCCGGGTATGCTCACCACCAGAAAAATCGGCAGCAGCAGGTTATACAACAGTAAAAAGATAAAACGCGCCATGTTACGCCTTGCGGTAGAAGAGAATGGTATTCTTGCCGTAGCTGCGCTCATCCGCGAGCACCCAGCCCGGGAACTCCCGCGTACTGCGGTCGCCCACGCCGTAGCCCACCTGAGCCTCGGCAATGAAGAGCCCGCCCTCTGCCAGCAAATCCGCCGCGCGGTCCGTCAGCAGCTCCGCGATCATATCCCGGTCCCCTGCGGCTTTGCAATACGGCGGATCCGCAAAAATGATGTCGTACTTCCCCATGTCCCGCCGCACGAACTGCAGGCAATCGCTCTGCACCACACAGCCGCCCGACAAACGGGACTTCTGCAGGTTTTCCTTCGCCGTTGCGCAGCTGCTGCGCGAGGCATCCACCATGCGCGCCGATGCCGCCCCTCGGCTCAGAGCCTCCAGCCCCACGGAACCGCTCCCGCAGAAGAGATCCAGCACACGCGCCCCCTCAATGACGGGGCCCAGGATGTTAAAAAGAGCCTCGCGCACCCGGTCCTGAGTGGGACGTACCTCACCCTGCGGCACCTTGAGGGGCATGCCCTTGGCTGTTCCTGCTATAACTCGCATCTGCGGCCGGTCTCTCCCCCGGCTCTGTTACCGGGGGAGCGGAGTGAGTTCCGTCAGCGCTTGCCCGGCTTGGTAGCACCGGCGCGCGGTTTTTCCACGGCAAAGCGCATCATGTACCCGTGGTTCGTCATCACGCGTCCGCTGATGGGGGAGATCTCCAGCAGCGTGTAGCTCACGTACACATACTTGCCGTCCGTGCTCTTGGCCACCGTCACAGCCTCCCGGGTGTCGGAGAAGCTGTCCTTCTGCTCCAGCGTCCACTGCGTGCCCGTCATGGTACCGAAGGCGCAGTTCACCTCCGTGGAGAAGGGCTTGGCCTTCAGCTCCCCGTTGGGGGAGACCCACACATTGCCCTCCTTGCGGTAGCGCAGGTTCGCAACAGTCATCGGCTCCACACCGTTGCCGGCCACCGTCACGGCCATGGCCCGCCACTCCCCGGGCTTGGCGGGGTCTTCCTTCATGTCCATGCCCACCTCGAACAGAGGCACCACCTTGGTCTGCTTCCACGCCTCGATGTAGGCATCGTAGTCCTTCTTCTTCTCCCACAGCTTCGGGGTGTAGTTCAGGGCCGTGTTGGGCAAAATGCCCTCCGTTATCTCCTCGCGGTCCGCTTCCGGCATGCCTTGCAGCTTCTGCATCAGCGCTTCGTGCATCTTTTGGAAGTTCTCGCTGAATTCCAGTCGCACCACCGCGCCCCGCAGCAGCTCATTGCCCGGCGAGCAGGGGAAGTATTCCTTGATCTCCTTAGGAGCTTCCGCCCCCTGAACCGCTGCCGCACACAGCACCGCAGGTGCCGCCGCAGCCGCCATCAACATCGATAATGCTCTCATATTCACACCAAAAGCCTACCACCTTTCTCCCGCCTTGGCAAGCACGAATTGCGAGCGTATGACAGTATCCGCCTCTATCACCCGTTTCTCCGCGCGAAATAAGCATCTTTCGGGGCTCGACACAAAGCGCCCCGCAGGGCGCGGGCGGCACTGCGGGGCGGAAAGAACGGAGCGGCGGCTTCAGTAGCTGCGTGCCCAGAGGACGCGGCGGGTGGTGGGGCGTCCCGTCAGGATGCAGGGAGCCTCCGGCCCCTCGCCCATGCCGTTCATGGGGATGCAGCGGATGGAGATGCGCAGGCTCTTGGCCAGCTCTTCCTCCTCCTCCGGGCTGCCGTCCCAGGGGCAGAGCAGCCAGTCGGCATCGCCCTCGCCTGCAAAGTTCTGCTTGAGCTCCTCCAGGCTGTTGCAGGGGCGGATGTGGCTGTCCCGGAAGGCCAACTGGCGTTGCAGCAGGGCATCCTGAATATTCTGCAGAAGGTCTGCGGCACCCTCCTTCAGCTCGGCCTCGGGCATGAAGATCTTGGAGCCGGCCTCATCGCGCCGTGCAATGCACACGCTCCCCTTCTCCAGGTCCCGCGGGCCAATCTCGATGCGCACGGGTACACCTTTCTTCACCCGCTCCCGCTTCTTCACGCCGTTGTTCAGGTCGCGGTCATCCACGAAGGCGCGGATGGGCAGTCCGGCGAAGTTCTGCGCGCACAGGGACGCTGCCAGCTCGCGGCAATGCGCAATGATGGCATCCCGCGTCTCGGCCTTGGGAGTGATGGGGATGATGACGATCTGCTTGGGGGCCACGCGCGGCGGGCACACCAGGCCGTCGTCGTCCGAGTGCGCCATAATCAGCGTGCCGATCATGCGGGTAGACACGCCCCAGCTCGTGGTCCAGGCCAGGCTGCGCTTGTTATCCCGACCGGCGAAGGAGATGTTCTGCGCCTTCGCAAAATTCTGGCCCAGGAAGTGCGAGGTGCCGGCCTGAATGGCCTTGCGGTCCTGCACCATGGCCTCCACCGTGTAGGTGCGCAGCGCCCCGGGGAAGCGCTCGTGCTCGGTCTTCTCGCCGGGAATGGACGGAATAGCGAGCACATCGCGCTGGAAGTCCTCGTACACCTTGTGCATGGTGCGGGTCTCCTCCTGTGCTTCCTCGGCGGTTTCGTGGGCGGTGTGCCCCTCCTGCCACAGGAACTCCGCCGTGCGCAGGAAAATACGCGGGCGCATCTCCCAGCGCATCACGTTGCACCACTGGTTCACCTTGATGGGCAGGTCTCGGTAGCTCTCCAGCCAGCGGGAAAAAGCGGCTCCGATGACCGTCTCGGAGGTCGGGCGGATGACGTATTTATCCGTCAGCTCGCCGGAGGGGATCATCTTCGTCTTGCCGGTCTCCGGGTCTTTCACGGCCTCCAGGCGATGGTGGGTCACCACGGCGCACTCCGTCGCAAAGCCCTCGGCGTGCTCTGCCTCCTTCTCCAAGTAGGAGATGGGGATGAGCAGCGGGAAGTAGGCGTTCGTGTGGCCGGTGCGCTTGAACTCGGCGTCCATCTGCTGCTGGATAAGCTCCCAGATGGCGTAGCCCCACGGTTTGATGACCATGCAGCCGCGCACCTCGGAGTTCTCCGCCATATCGGCAGCCTTGATGACCTGCTGGTACCACTCCGGGAAGTTCTCCGCACGAGTGGGCGAAATTGCATTCTGTTGTGCCATATTCGGTTTTCGGATTGGATTAACGGTTGATTGAGAAAAAGGGATACGTATTCAGTCATCGGCACCCTCGCGGGCATTGTAGTTCGCCACGACCAGGAAGATGAGCATCGAGCCGAGCAGCACCATCCCCATGGAGAAGGCAATCAGGCTCAGCACAGCCGCCGTTACCATGCTGGCCGTGTGCATCCTCCGCCGCGAACCCATGAAGTGAGCCAGCACGCGCCCGCCGTCCAGGGGATATACGGGTAACAGGTTCAGCAGGCTCCACCACACAGAGAGTTGCAGGAGGAAGAGCAGAAGCATGGCGCCGTAGACGGGCATCGCCTGCAGCATCTCGCGGGGCATCGTCCAGCACACCATATCCCAAGCCGCCGGCAGCACATCCGCCGCACTCGGCAGGTACAGGTTCATGACCAGAAGCACCACCGGCGCCAGGGACAGCGAGCCGAGGGGGCCCGCCACCGTCAGCAGCAGAGATTCCCCGCGACCGGGTGTCGGGCCCTCATAAAAACATTCCCCGCCCAGCCACGCCAGGTACACATTCGTTTCTCCCTTCAGTAGGTACCGCCCTACCACGGCATGCCCCATCTCATGCGCCAGCAGCGTCAGAAAACCCGCCATCATGAACAGCAGCACCGCCAGCGGAGCCTGCAGGGGATCCCCCACGCACAGCACCGCCAGTACGGCCAAGATCACCCACATGCTCGGGTGGATCACCACGGGTATCCCGAATAATCTGAAGTGTACCATCTCCCCCACAGTGTACCACGCTCGCCCCGTCACCGCAAGCCCGCAGGCGCGATATGTCAGACAAAGCCCCGCTTTTTCCTGCCCTTTTCGCTGCCGCCGCTCATCCGACAGCCCGGGCGGCCCCGGATTCTTCATCCCGCTTCCACCGCCTTGTGTCATGAAATTTTCATTCCGGCCCCGCCTTTCTGCTTGACGTATCATGCGCAGAAGCATATACTCGGGTAAATGACATTTTCTTGCCATGAGCGAATTTTCACAGGAAGATATTGACAAGGTAACCGCGCTGCTCCGAGAAGCCAAGAAAGGCAAGCGAGACCTCGACTCCCTCATGCAGGAGACCGGCACGGCGGCACAGGTGTGCCTCGGGGAGATGTACAGAGAGGGAAAAGGTGTGAGATGTAACTACCGACGCTCTTTCGAGTGGTATCGCAAAGCCGCTGAACGGGGGGATGCTTATGGGCAGGCCTGCCTGGGCCGTATGTTTGAAATAGGTCTCGGTGTGAAGAAGGATTGTGAGGAGGCCCTCGTATGGTATCTTCGATCCGCCGAGCAAGAAAATGGCTTCGGCCTGCACAGACTCGGGTGGATGTATGAGAAGGGTCAGAACATTGAACGGGACTATGATGAAGCGTTCAAGTGGTATCGCAAATCTGCCGAAACCGGCTATGGCCCCGGCCAATGTGCTCTCGGGTGGATGTATGACCATGGCTGCGGTGTCAGTGTAGATAAACAAGCAGCGGTCGAATGGTACAGAAAGGCTGCGGAACAAGGAGGAGATGACGCACAGTACAACCTCGGCTGTATGTACAGAGCCGGAGACGGGGTCCCGCAGAATTATACGGAAGCAATCAGATGGTACACAAAATCAGCTGCTCAAGGGTACGCCAGGGCGCAATGGTGTCTCGGAGAAATGTACGAGGAAGGCAAAGGCGTTCCTCAGGACAATACCGTGGCTGTCGAATGGTACCGCAAATCTGCCGAGCAAGGGTACATCGGGGGTCAATATTGTTTGGGCAGAATGTATGAAAACGGCAAGGGGGTGGCAAGGGATTACCGAGAAGCGGTTGCTTGGTACAACAAGGCAGCCAAACAGGGCCTTGCCGTAGCTAAGGAAGAGCTCGCGGAGTTGAGAAGACGCGCCCCCGGTTTACACGCTGCCGTTCAGGCGGAAGATGCAGAAAGAGTTAGGGCGCTACTGGCCTTGGGATGGAACACGGAAGTCCGGGATGAATTCGGTTATACTCCGCTCATCATAGCCGTCATGCATGATAGGCCGGATATTGCCACCCTACTGTTAGATGCAAAAGCCAATATCAACGGGAC
>CAMEZO010000088.1 GCA_945947905.1 uncultured bacterium | reverse complement strand
ATAATGGCGGGCATGAAGTATGTTCCGGCAACGATGCTCGCCGCAGCGGCCCTCTGCCTCCTCTCCTCTTGCGGGGAGTCGGACGCGGAGCGCAAGGCGCGCGCGGAGCAGTTCACTACCTCCACCAAGCCCGCTCCCAACCCGGAGCACGAGGAGCTGAGTGACTTGGTGCGCACGGAGATACGCCCCGAGGCGACTGCGCCCTTCGGTGCGCCTAAGTTTGAGCCCTTCAGCGAGTACAAGGGCGAGGACATGCGGCAGGTGACGGGGGTGTCCGGGCGCAGCCTGCTGCTCTGCTTCACGGCCCCGTGGTGCCCGCACAGCAACAAGATGATCACCCAGCTTAAGAAACTGGCCAAGGCAGAGAAGGGGGCCATGCAGGTGGTGGTGGTGAATGCGGATGAGTACCCCGCCGTGGCGGAGGAGTTCCGCATCACGAAGGTGCCCACGGCCATCCTTTACACGGAGGGGGTCAAGCTCAGCACCATAGAGGGCAGCTATGCCTCAGATGAGCTGCGCCATATGATACGCCGCGTGCTTTCCCCTTCCGATGATTCTTCGCAATAACTAACAGACATCACGTTATGAGATTCCTTACAGGTTTGCAACCCAGCGGTCAGCTTCACATCGGTAACTACTTCGGCGCCATCAAGCCCGCCGTTGAGCTTCAGGAGAAGGGCGAGGCTTTCTACTTTATTGCTAACTACCACGCCATGACGACCATGGAGAGCGCGGAGAAGCTGCGCGACAACACCTTCGGGCTGGCGGTGGATTTGTTGGCCTGCGGACTCGACCCGCAGAAGGCGGTCTTCTTTGCTCAATCCGCTGTGCCGGAGGTGAATGAGCTGGCTTGGATTCTCTCCACGGTGTGCCCGATGGGCCTGCTGGAGCGCTGCCACTCCTACAAGGACAAGATGGCCCACGGGTTCGCTGCTACCCATGCCCTCTTTGCCTATCCCGCCCTGATGGCGGCGGACATTCTGCTGTATGACAGCGATGCCGTGCCCGTCGGCAAGGACCAGAAACAGCATCTGGAGGTGACGCGTGACCTGGCCGGCAAGATCAACGAGACCTTCGGGGCCGAGCTCTTCAAGCTGCCGGAGCCTCTCATCAGCGAGGTGACGGCCGTTGTCCCGGGCTTGGATGGCCAGAAGATGAGCAAGAGCTACGGTAACACCCTCCCCATCTTCGGCGAGGAGAAGGCGATGCGCAAGCTCATTAACAAAAAGGTCGTGACGGATGCCACCCCGCTGGAGGCACCCAAGCCCACGGAGAACTCCATCATCTTGGCCCTCTACAAACTCTTCGCCACCCCGGAGCAGCTTCAGGCCATGGTGGATGCCCACCACGCCGGCGGCGTCGGCTACGGCCAATTCAAGAAAGACCTCTTCGAGGCCTACTGGGAGTACTTCCGCACCGCCCGCGAACGCCGCGAGTGGCTCCTCGCCCACCCCGACTACGTCCGCGAAGTCCTCACCAACGGCGCCGCCAAGGCCCGCGAGGAGGCCGCCAAGACCCTCACCCGAATCCGCACCGCCGTCGGCCTCATCTGGTGCTGACGTTTTACAGGCATGATTTCTGTCATTATTCCCGTATACAAGGCAGAAGCCTACTTGGCCTACTGTTTGGAGTCCGTTCTGGGTAATACCTATCGTGACTTGGAGGTCATCTGTGTGAACGATGGAAGTCCTGATGGTAGTTTGGCCATTTTGAAGTCCTTTGCCGCCCGAGATAACCGTGTTAGGATTATCAGTCAGGCCAATGCGGGTGTGGCTACCGCACGCAACACCGGTATAGATGCTGCGACAGGCGACTGGTTGGCGTTTATTGATGCTGATGATGCCGTCCATTACCGTTATTTTGAGAGATTGTTGGAGGCATGGGAGCAGGATGGATACCGGGCGGATGCCGTCGTGTGCCACAGCTTGTGGCATGAGGAAGGAGAACTCCCTGATTTCCGCGAAGAATGGCAGGCGAATAACGTGTCGTTTCCCGTTCCTTGGACTCGAATTCGCACCAATATGCTGGCGTGGGCATTTATGTGTGGGAAAATTTACCGTAGGGAGTTTATAGGGCAACATCGCTTGTCGCCGGAACTCTCTTTTTCTGAGGATACTTATTTTAACCTTGCCGTGTTGAGTTCCAAGGAAGATCTGCGTTTAGTCGCAGCCTCCGAGGCTCGATACTATTACCGAGTTAACAAAAAATCGGCCTATTTCACCCATTCTTTTGAAAGTAAAATTCGGGCGTATTCCAAACTGCAAGCAGATTGTCGAGCTTGGCCGTCTCGATTCGGTCGTATCGTGTCATCAGAGCTTGTTGCAAAAAATATTTACTCGGATATAAATGGTAAACATAATGATAGAGAGGGACGAGCATCTGCGCGGGCTGTGTATAGAAGGACACTTTACTTCTGGGCATCTCAAGGCTTTATCTCTGCCTCAAACTTTATTCACTTTCTTAAGTATACCCTCTATTATTTTTTCCCTTGCCTATCCCGCATAGGGCTTCTCATCCATCGGCTTCGTCATTGAGAGTGTCAGCAATCAACGGGGGCTTTGAAGGTTCTGTGCTCCTCAATCAGTCAAGATCTTACCCCTCCTGACGGAGTGCCCTTTTATTCCCCTGTGCGGACGATTTCGGACAGGGGGGCGTTGCCGTTGAGACGGCGGGTGATGAAGTCGTTCCAGTCGGGGGATTCGTAGTTCCCGGCCTTGAAGCAGACGGACAATTCTTCGACTGAGACGGAGAGGACCTGGAGGAAACTGAGACTCTCGCCGCCGGGGAGTGTGAGGACGGTTGCGCGGTCGTCTCCGCAGTCCGGAAGGGGAGCGAGGAGCAGGAGGTGGGTATGTTGCGCCTCCGGTGAATCGGCGGGAGCCTCGGGGTCGCCGATTCCGCTGAGGGTGTGGCCGTAACAGAACCACTCACCGGAGTTGTAGATGAGGCGGGCGGCCTCCTTGAGCATGCGCACGGGGGCATAGCTGCTCCTGCCTTCCTCCGGGTCAGCCGCAGTATCTGTGAAAATCGGTTCCCAATCCGCCGGTAGATGCATCACCAGTTCGCAGCGAGCGGACCACGGCATGCGGCTCCGGATTTCATCGGAAGGAACGGGCATTTCATGGGCACTCAGCCCCATGGTGCAAAGCGTGACAAAGGGCATCTTCTCCGATGCGGGGATGAAGAGTATATCGCAGTGAAAACCGACGGAAACGATCTCGTGAAATACAGACGGCACCACGCCGAAACACCGCTCGGCATGTTCTTGGATAGCCTCCATCTCCTCCTCGCTCAGGCTCACCTCAACGAGAGATCCCGGCTCCTCATTTTCCTCCTGTTCCTCCTCATCGGAACCGAAGGACTGAGCAAGAAGAGTGAGGAATCGTTCCCTGTCCTCGGGAGACATATTCTCAAAGGCTTCTGCGATGGGGTCGTTTTCTCGGCTCATAGATACAAAGATGTGTGATTTTGTCGTTCGTGTTTCCGAAAGCTCACTGAGGCCTCGACTCCGGGGGAGATTATCGCATCTTCCGAGTGGGTTCGTCAACTCCTTTTCACATATTCTGCCGGAAATCGGGGTGCGAATAGGCTTGACAATCGGAGGTCAGGGAGGTATAAGAGCGGTATGGAGACACCTGTAGAGAAGGCCACGGCGGCATTTCGGCAGCCGCCGCATTGTTATAACTGTGCGCAGACGGTATGTGCGGCGTTCGGGCGGGAAGATTTAACGGAGGCGATGAGTTGCTGCGGTGGCGGCAGGGCGCCGGAGGGCATGTGCGGGGCCTTGTACGGGGCGACGCAGGTGCTGCCGGAGAAGGCCGGGGAGATCGTGGCCGGCTTTGAGGCGGCGCTGGGGGCTACGCGGTGTCGGGATTTGAAGGGGGCGCAGAAGGTGCCGTGTCCTGTTTGCGTGCGCACGGCTGCCGAGCTGGTGATGCGTGCGGAGGCGCAGGGTTGAGCGCCCTTCAAGCCGTGAAGATGAGCGGCACGGGTAGATCGTGCGGCTCTGTGGGGATGTGCGGCAGCATCTGCTCCGCAAAAGCCAAGGCAAGCCGCTCTGCCTGCGGGCAGAGGGGAAGGAAAGTGTCGTAGTACCCGCCGCCGTAGCCCAGCCGCGTCCCGGAGGCGGTGAAGGCCAGCCCCGGGATGACGATGAGGTCGAGGGCCTCCGGCGGCACCAAGGGGCAGGTGGGCAGGGGCTCCCGCAGGCCGAAGCGCGCGGGCTGCAGCTCCTTCTGCGGACAGCGGACGGCGCGGAAGCACATACTCCGCTGCGCCCCGGCCACGGGGAAGGCATAGGTGTGCTGCGGCATCTCGCGGAGCAGGGGCAACAGGTCAACCTCATGCGGCAGGGGGGCGTAAATGCCCAGCGTGCAGGGGGGGCGCCCCTCCAGATACTGCGCCAGGCGCTGACGCAGGGCAGCCGAAGCCGTCTCGCGCCGGTGCGAGAGGATGCCCCGCAGGGTGAGAAGCGCCTGACGCCGCAGGGTTGATTTGTCCGGCATCATTCCGGCAGGCGGCCGAAGAGCGCGAGCATGCGCCCCGTATTGCCCTTTTCCACGCGGTAGGAGTAGAACTGCTCCAGGTCCGCAGCCGTATCCAGCCCGCAGTCGGTAATCTGCTCGCGGGGCACGCCGGCGGCCACCAGATCCTCGATGATGCGGGAGGGGTTGTCCACCTCGTAGTGCGGCGGCCGGATGCAGGGAGAGATGACGGCCACGCAGTTCATGGGGTTCACGCCCAGAATCTTCTTCATACGCTGCAGCGCCTCGCCCACGATGTTCTTCTGCGTGCCCAGCTTGCCGGAGTGCACCAGCGCGCGGCATTCCGTCACGGTATCATAGATCCACACCGCAGCGCAGTCTGCTACGTAAATGGCCAGGCAGCAGTCCGCCTTCCCCCCGCAGAAGAGCCCGTCCACGCCCTCCACGGGGTAGGAGCACCCGATGTCCCCGACCAGGGCCACCTTGTTACCGTGCACCTGCTGGGCGCAGCGCACCATGCGGGGGTCTATGCCGGCCGCCTGTACCACCTCCATGTGGTAGGGGCGCAGAGCGGCAACCACGGCGGCGCGGTCCGTGGAGACCGGCACCCCGGGAATGCGGGTGATGAAGCGGGCAAAATTGCGCGGCGCGGCATTCAGGCCGGCCAGGTAATCCGGAGAATATGTGTTTTGCATAACGATGACGAATCAAAAGAGGGGTGAACCTTGGTTGCGGGAGATTTTGCGCCCCGCTGCGGCCAGCTTGGCGCGGGTGTCCGGCTCTGCCATCATGCGCGCCAGGTCACCGGCAATGCGCCCGCGCATCTGCTGCACCAGCTCCCGCCCTTTCTCCGTAATGCGCACCATGATCTTGCGCCGGTCGGAGGCGGCCATCACGCGCTGTATCATCCCCAGCACCTGCAGCTTGTCGATCATACCCGTAGCGGCGGCGGTGGAGTGACCCATCATCTTTGCCACACGGCCCATGGAGATGCTCTCGTTCGGCGCCAAGTCCTCCAAGTAGGCTAACAGGAAGAACTGCGGGTAGGAGACCTTCGCCTCCGTGAGGGTGGGGGAAAGCTGCAGGATACAGTTGCGCTGGGAGAAGAGGATAAAGTCCGCCAGGTGGGCGGCATCCTCTTGCACAGCGGCGTTAATGCCCGGTACGGAAGCGTTGCTCATGTTCGTTGATCGGAGAAAGGTTTGAAAATCAGCTCATGTCGATATTAAGCCTTTACTGACATTTTGCAAGCAAAAAAAATTGCCCCCCTCTGCGCCGCCCTGCTGCCGCCGTGCGAAATCGGCGGGAATATGGGAGAGGGAAGCCGAACAGGTACCCCATATCTTGTGGTTGAAAGAAAAATCTATGCTGACAAAAAAAGATGTGCTACACCCGCGGCGGCAGCGGACCGGCGGGTCTCCCCCCGCTACTCACCCGCAAGGATGCGGCGAAGCAGGCAGAGCGTGAGCCGACCGGCGCGCCCGAGAGAGCGCGGCGAGATGCGCGAGAAGTCATCCGCCGGGGTATGCCACCAGCCGGAGTTCGTGAAGCTGCCGATGAGGTTGAGCGTATCCGCCACCCCCGCATCCAGCAGGGGGCGGTGGTCATCCCAATAGCCCCCGTGGTGGGTGGTGAAGAGGTCCTCCGGCAGACCTGCGGCATCACGGGCCAGCAGGTAGTGGGTATACATGGCCTCCGAGGTATCCCAGAGAGGGATGGCAATGGGGTTGTTACGCCCGCCGACCATATCCAGATTGATTTGGACAAACTGCGGGGCGGCGTCCGCGGGGAACAGCTCCGCCAACTGCGCCGCCAGGCGCTTGGAACCGTAGAGCCCGTCCTCCTCCGTCATGTGAGGGGCGATGGACTCCTCCCCGTCGAAGAAGGCCAGCACGACCTCCCCCGGCTTATAGCCCAGGCGGGGGAGCACCCGCGCCAGCTCTAACAACACGGCGGCAGCGGAGGCCCCGTCATCCGCGCCGATAAAGCCGGGAATGCCGGACTTGGTGTCCACATGGCAGCTCAGCAAGACGCGGCAGCGCTTCTCCTGCCATGCCGCGGGATCTGCCCCGCAGGCAGCGTAGAGATTGCGCATGGGCAGGTCGCCCTGCTGCCAGGCGTCCTCGGCACAGGTCAAGCCGTATGCGGCCAGCGTGCGGCGCAGGTAGTCCGCCTGCTGCGCGAAGCCCGGGGAACCGGAGGTCCGAGGCCCCATGGCGCAGATGCGGGCGCAGTGTGTATAAGCGTTCTCCTCGCAGAACTGCGGGGCATCCTCCTGCAGCGCACGGGATGCCACCTGCTGCACGGTAGGCTCCGCCGGGGGCGGGGCGGCCTCCTGCTGCCGGCAGGAAACGAAGGCGAGCACCGGTAACAAAAGGCAGAGCAGGGCGGAGGGGCGGAGCATTACAGCGAGGCGCTGATGCCGAAGATTTGCAGAATGCGCACCAGATCCTCCTTACCCGTGTAAGGTATCTCGATGATGCCGTTGCTCTTGCCCCGGAACGAGATGTTGACCTTGGTGCCGAAGTCTCCGGAGAGTTGTTCACAAATATCGCGGTAGGCCTGCGGCAGCTCCTCCCGGCCCGTGGCGGGCTTGGGCTCCGGGGCCAGCAGCTTGGCCACCAGCGCCTCGGTCTGCCGCACGGTGAGCGAGGACTTCGCCACGCGCCGCGCCGCCTCCAGCTGCACCGCCGGGTCCTTGAGCTGCAGCAGCACCTTCCCGTGCCCCACCGTGATGACGGCTTTTTCCAGCATCTCCCGCACCTCCGGCTCCAGGTCCAGCAGGCGCATCATATTCGTGACCACCACGCGGGATTTGCCGACGCTGCGGGCGATTTCCTCCTGCTTCATGCCGAACTCCGTCTGCAATTTGCGGAACTGCTCGGCGATCTCGATGGGGGAGAGGTCCTCGCGCTGCAGGTTCTCGATGAGCGTCATCTTCGCCACTTCCACATCCGTGGCATCTTGGATGACGACCATCACCTCCTTGCGGCCCAGGTGGCGCATGGCGCGCAGGCGTCGCTCACCGGCTATCAGCTCGTAGCTGCCGTTCATGCGCCGCACGACCAGCGGCTGCATCAGGCCGTTCTCGCGGATGGAGTCCGCCAACTCGCGGATTTGCTCGTCGTCAAAATGCCGCCGCGGTTGAAAGGGCGACGGCGTGATGTCGTCAACACTCACCACCAGAGAGCCATCCCCCTCCCGCGCCTCTGTGGCAGGGGTGGGTGTTTGTACTTTGGGGATGAGTGCCTGGAATCCTTTACCTAATGCTTGCCGTGCCATATGCCTCGCCATTGTAGCAGATGCACCCCGAAAATGCAAGCGTTTCTTTCCCGCAGAGGGGGTAAATCCGCACCGCCTCTGTTGCGCCTGCATGTGCTCCGGGGGCGCTTAAAGATCGCAGCTCTTCTTGCCGCCGGCGTCCCGCAGAACAGGGACCATCTTGTACTCGGCCACATCCAGCGCCGTCTGCCCCTTGCTGTCCCGGGCGTTGACATCGGCCCCGGCCTTCAGCAGCTGCCGTACCACTTTCCCGTAGCCCATGGAGGCCGCTATCATCAGCGCCGTCGTCCCTGCGTTGCTGCGTTCATCGACATTCGCACCCGCCGCCAATAACTGCTCCACGACGATGCCGCGCCCGTAGCTCGCTGCTATCATCAGCGCCGTCCACGAATAGGGGTCCCGCAGTCGGTGATCCGCCCCTGCCTGCAACAGCAGTTCGATGACACTTCCGTGGCCGTAACGAGCGGCGGACATCAGGGAGGTCAGGCCCTGTCTGTCCCTGGCATTCACATCCGCACCGTTGCTCAGAGCTTCTTTGCAAAACTCAATATCCCCGCTCCGGGCGGCCTTGTTCAAGGTTTTGGTCTTCATAGCAGCCACATATTAGCAAGCAGGGCTCGGGTTGTCAAGCAGAAAAGACGGCACGGTACACGCTTCGCGGCACATCCCGGCCGTTATTTGCCGCCGGCTTCCGACAACAGCCCCATACCGAGTTCAGGGCGCTTGGTCGGGGCAGGAAAGGAGCAGGGTGCCATCGCGCTCGACACGGAGTCGGAAGCCGTCCGGGAGAGATGGAGCTAACAACGGAGAGAGGTGGCTCCAGCCTGTTCCCAGGGAATATTCCGCTCGCAGGGGGACGGGCAGTCGGTCGAGCTTAATATTGATAACAGTGTCGGACGTTGCGGTGATGTCGGCCGCATTCAGCGTACTGAAACGCCCGCTGCCGGCATCGAAGACCAAGGTGACCGCGGCATCGAGACGGACACGGTCGGCCGATAGCTTGATTCCGTCCTTCAGGTGGAGAGCTGAGTCCCTGCACATCTCCAGCCTCTTGATGGTAACCGTATCACCGGAAAGCGAGACGGAGGCCGAGGGACACAGACAGAGCGAGCTGTCGGAGAAGCCGTCACCGGGGAGTCTCAGGGCAAGCCCGTTATCTGCATACCAGGTGCGCCCGGAAGTGTCGCGGGCATCGTGCAGGTCAATGCGTGCGGGAGGCCCCGCTGCCTCGTGTCGGGCAAGTGAGATATTGCCATCCCCGCTGACGGGGCCGCGCACATCCAGCAGCTTGCCTCCCGCCACGCGCCAAGATTGTGCCCCACGGGTGCGCAGCTCGGTGCAGATGCACAGGTTGCCACGCTGCAGCTCGATACCGGCCGGGCCGACGGAGAGTACACCCTGTGCATCGGGGGAGTTGCGAATGTGCACCGTTGCATTGTGGGTACCCGTGGTGTCATCGTCGGCATAGGGATCCTCGATGCGCAGCCCGCGCACGGTGAGATCTGCGGAAAGAAGTTCTGTTTTCTGTGCCGCTGCCTCCATGTTGGCCGAGGAGA
>CAMEZO010000087.1 GCA_945947905.1 uncultured bacterium | reverse complement strand
GGCCAAAGCAATGATTGCGAGTGTCTTCTTCATAATGTTGTATGAGAATTCGGGTTAAGTTTCGTGAGACCGGACCATCCTGTCTCGCACGTTACTGTAGCATACTCCCGGGGGAAGTCAAGCCAAAATAGATAAAATGCGGTAATTTTTCACCCTCACGAGACAAAAACGCCTGCGAGGGGTCCCGCAGGCGTCGGAAAAGGCCGTAAAACGTGTGCTTCAGTCCACGTTATCGAAAATCTCCTCCGGTTTGAAGAAGCGCTTAATCTCCACCTCGGCGCTCTCCGGGGAGTCGGAGGCGTGGCAAATGTTGAGCATGCTGTTGGTGCCGAAGTCCCCGCGGATGGTCCCCTTGTCCGCCTTGAGGGAATTGGTAGGCCCGAGGATGGTACGGACGCGCTGGATGACGCCGGGGCCGGAGAGGCAGAGAGCGACGACGGGGGAGGTCTGCATGAAGGCAGAGAGCTTGGGGAAGAGGGGCTCGCCGTCGATGACGAGGTCGATGATGTGGGCGTAGTGCTCGCGGAGGAGGGCATCATTGAGCTGCATCAGCTTGAGGCCGCGCAGGCGGAAACCCTCGGCGAGGAGGCGCTGCAGGATGGTACCGGAGAGGTTCTTGCGGACGCAGTCCGGCTTGAAGAGAATGAGTGTTTTTTCGTCTCTGTTCATCGTAAGAATGAGTGGTTGCCATGATTCATACACCGAAAAGGCGGGTATGTCAAGGGCAAAAGCAGGCTGTACAGCCACAATTTCGCATTGCGTTACGGGGGCGGAGGGTATATACTGCCCGCAGCAAAACAGAAGAACCATGCACACATTACGCTACAAACCGCTGCCGGCGAGCCTTTACCGGCAGAACCGCGATGAGCTGGCCGCGCAGTTGCCGGCGGGGGCCCTGGTCATCATCCATGCCAATGATATTTACCCGACGAATGCGGACGGCACGCTGGCGCACCACCAGAATGCCGACCTCTTTTACCTGACGGGGATCGACCAGGAGGAGACCGTGCTCCTCATGCGCATCGGCAAGGACGGGCAGCACGAGGACACCCTGCTGCTGCGCGAGACGAACGAGCGCATCGTCATCTGGGAGGGCGCGCGCCTGACCCGCGAGGCGGCCACGCAGTTGAGCGGCATCGAAGATGTGCGGTGGACGCAGGAGTACAACGGCCTGCTGGCGCAGTGGGTGCCCGCCGCTGCCGAGCTGTGGCTGGAGCGGGATAACCACCCCCGCCGCTACACCTATGTGCAGACCCGAAACGAGCGCTGCGCCGCCGCCCTGCAGGCTGCCTACCCGGATGCGAAGGTGAAGTGCCTCTACGAGCTGCTGTCCGCCATGCGTCTGGTGAAGAAGCCGGAGGAGCTGGAGCAGCTGCGCGAGGCCTGCCGCATCACGGGCGAGGGCTTCACGGCCATGCTGGGCCGCGTGCACCCCGGTATGGGGGAGTGGGAGATGGAGGCGGAGCTGAGCCGCGAGTACCTCTGCCGCCGCGCGCGCAAGTTCTCGTTCCTGCCCATCATCGCCTCCGGGCATGATACCTGCGTGCTGCACTACATCAGCAACCACAAGGCCTGCTGCGACGGGGACCTGATTCTCTTTGACATCGGCGCCGAATACGGCGGCTACGCGGGCGATATGTCCCGCACCGTGCCGGCAAACGGCAAGTTCACCCCGCGCCAGAAGGCGGTTTACGATGCCGTGTTGGCCGTGCACCGCTACGCCCGCAGCATCATGCGCCCCGGCCTGCGCAAGAGCGAGTACGAGCGCCTGGTGCGCGTGGCCATGGCGCAGCAGCTGGTGCAGCTCGGGCTCCTCACCGCCGAGCAGGTGCAGGCGGAGGGGGACAACCCCACCTGCGTGCGACGTTATTACATGCACGGTACCTCCCACCCCCTCGGGCTGGATGTGCATGACGTCGGCCCCGCCGACCCCGTGTTCGCGCTCAACCAAGTCTGGACCATCGAGCCGGGCATCTACATCCCGGAGGAGTCCATCGGCATCCGCATCGAGACGGACGTGGTCATCCTCGAGCACGACACCGAGGACCTCATCCCCAACGCCCCCCTCGAAACTGCCGACATCGAGCGCCTCATGGCCCGCGCCTGAGCCACTCCTTCCACCCCCTCCCCCGGGGAGGGGGACTTCCGGCCGCCGTGGCAGTCGAAAGCGAGAGATGAAGGACCGCGGAATAAAAGGAATTTTCGGAGAGTCAGTGGCATGCTTGACTCGGTTCAGACTGCATGCCGCAGGGGCAGTAGGTAACTGAAGTTTTCAGAACGCAGAATTTCAGGAAGGTTTCGGAAACTGATCGGCATACTTAGCTCGGTTCAGACTGCATGCCGGCGGGGTAGTAGGCTCCCTGGTGTTTTTTTGATAAAATTCTAAAGCCACCTACTATGATTTTGCCTTGAAGTCTTGCCGAAGTTCCGAAGGCCAATCAGTCTCCAAAAATTCCCTTTATTCCGCGGTCATCCTCCTCTCGCTCTCTATTGCCCCGGCGGGGTGAGGTCTCGCCGGGGCCGGGGAAGTTTGTTAGAGGGCGTCGGTGTGGGTGTCCGGGAGGACATCGACGGGGTGGTCGGGATCGTCCTTCCAGAGGCGGAGTTTCAGAAGGGGCTCGGGGTCGGAGGAGGTGCGGGAAGCGGGGGCCGGGGGAGGAGGAACGGAGCCGAGGAGGGAGCGTAGTTTGGCCTCCCGGCGTTGTTGGTCTTCTGCCGCCTGACGCCGGGCGGCCTCGGCTTCCTGCGTGAGCAGAGGGCCGGGGATGTAGATCACCCAGCTTCGCCCGCACGGGAGGGAGTCGGCGACGTCCCGGAGGCAAGCGGGGAGCGACTCGAAGCGCATGTCATTCGTCACGCGGGTGAAGAAGAGGATACCGGACTCGGAAGTGCCGCGGGTTATATCCCGGATCGAGTCACTGCCCGGCTCAACCTCGTACTGGATACCGTTGGGCAGCACCGTCACCCCGTCCCGCAGAGCGTTGGCAGCCAGCAGCGTCTTCTCCCGCTGCTGCTCGCGGACGCGCAGGAGGGGCAGGTAATCCCTGCGCAGGCGGAAGCGGAGCTGCTGCATCTCCCGCTCGAAAGCCGGGGAGCCCCAATCGCGGCGCTGCAGCATCTGATCCGTCTTGCTCAGCAGCAGCTCCGGGTCAAAGTCCCCCTCATAGAAATGCAGGGCATTGTTAGCGAACTCGGCGGCCTCCGGGCAGGCACTTTTCTGCGGGTCGGGCAGCTCCTGCCCGCTGCGGAGGATGCGCGCGGCCTCCTGCCGGTACAGAGAGCGGTCGAAAGCCTTACCGAGGGCCTTCTCGTTGCGAAGGACAGCGGCGGCGTGCTCCGCGCTGAGGAGGCTCGCCAGGTCCTCGGAAATTCGGGGAGTCAGCTCCTGCGCCGAAAGAGCGAGAGCCGTCAACAGAGAGAACAGAACGGTGTATTTCATCACAATCAATGGTTAGAAGACGAGTTCAAGTGCT
The DNA here is from genome assembly GCA_945947905.1 of uncultured bacterium. Lineage (GTDB taxonomy): Bacteria > Verrucomicrobiota > Verrucomicrobiia > Verrucomicrobiales > Akkermansiaceae > Akkermansia. The sequence continues at coordinate 6,062 of CAMEZO010000087.1, read as the reverse complement.
TGCCCCCGCGCTCCTCGAGGAAGCGAGCGAAACGCGGGTCGGCACAGTAAGGCATTTCCTCCGCGCCGTCGACGGGGAGACGCAGCATCGCGAAATCCAACACGCTGATCGAGGCCCCGCAGAAGACAGTCGTGGCATTGACATCGGCGCCGTAATCCAACAAAAGCTGCGCGATGGCGAGCTGTTTTTGCACGACAGCCTCATGCTCCTCCTCGCTTTGCCCGGAGCAGGCTAGCGCCCCCGTCTGCCAAGCGGCATACATCAGCACCGACCAAGGACCGACGTGCGTGTTGGCATTGGCGCCGCGCTCCAGAAGCAAGCGCACCAACTCCGTATCCCCCTCCTTAACGGCCATGCTGAGCATGCTGCGCGAGGTAGCGGGCGAGGTGGTATTCGGGTCGTAACCGCCCTTGAGCAGCGCCACGAGCACCTCCCGCGGCACGGCATTGCGGTCGCGAATCAACCCGATGGGTAAGGGATAAATCTCCCCCTCGACCGAGCGGAGCCCGCGGGCATCCGCCCCGCGCTGCATGAGCCCCAGCACCAAGTCGGCCCGCCGCAACGCGATGGCACGCTCCAGCGCCGTCGGACCGCCGGGGGAAGCCGGCGCATTGATATCCGCCCCCGCCGCCAGCAGCTCATCCACGAGCGGCAGGACCTCCGCAGCATCGGGAGCATCGCGGAGCAACAGGGCGGGAATGAGCCCGCAGTCGGTCTCCTCCTCACAACGAGCCGGCGTATAGCCGTAATCAAAGAAGAGTTGTTGCAAAGGCAAGCGACACGCCGCAGCCACGCAGAGCGGAGGCAGCTCGCCACGGGCATCCAAGGGGTCGGCCCCCTGCTCCATCAGCACCGCGATCACCTCCTTTTGCCCGCACGACACGGCACAGGCCAGCGGGGTTAGTCCGTTGACGTTCCGCGCCTGCAACAGAGACTTCTTCTCCGCCACCAGAGCGCGCACCTCGTCCGCACGCCCCTCCCGAATGAGCTGCAGCAGGTGCTCGACGGGCGAGGCCGCCGCAGGCGCCGGCAGCATAGAAGTCGAGAGCGATTCACCCTCCGACGACAGCTTCAGCGAACCCTCCGCCGCCGCACCCCGGCTGATCCACAGCGCGCAGGAGCGGTTGCACAGGTCCACGAGCATCGGGTCGCTCATCCGCCGCTGCCACATGCGCTCCGCCTCGCTGCCCGGGGCACCCAGCTCCCACTGCAACAAAGGCAGGCCCTCCGCCTCCGCAACCGCGCGGGCTTCCTCCAAGGAACGGAAACAACGCAACTGCGCGACGCCCTCCACCGCATGCGAACCGTGCTGCGGCTCCTCCACGCGGAGCAGCCCTGCCCCGCCCCCGAGCGGCGAACCGAGCAGGCGGAGCCCCTCGGCCTCCCGCACACTGCGGAGCCCGCGATCCCACTCCTCGTCGCTGAGCTCGCGGCGCCCCACGCGCTGCCACGAGGCATCCGCCAGGCGCAGGAGCAACTGCCCCTCCCCCGCGTAATCCGCCCCGAAGCGCAGCGCGCGCACCAGATCCTTCCCCTCACAGGGGATGAAGCGCTCCGCACGCCCCAACAACACAACGGGCTGCTGCTGCACACCGCGGCGGTTCGTCAAATGCCAGGGCACCAAGCGATTGCGCGAGAGCCAATCCTGCACATGCTCCGCGTCCTCCTCGCTGAGCTGCGAGAGCGGCAGCGTCTTCTCGGCCCCCTGCTCCGTCCGCAGGACGATGGGAGCGCCGAGCGGATCGAGGGTGAGGGACTGCGTTCCGAGTGCGACAATGCCACCGCGGAAGGGACGGCGCCCGATGGGGTGCCACTCGTACTCCCCCACTGCCAAAGCAGGCCGCTCCGCAGGAAGCGGCGCAGGGGCAATGTACGAGCGCAACTTCTCCGCCAGTGCCTGCGAACCGAGCTCCAGGCCGGAGTTCAGGCGCGCCAGCCATTCAGCAGCCAGACGCGTCGCCTCCGGAAGCTGCTCCTCCTCTGCTAACTTTTCGATGAGCGCAAGCCTGGCCGCGCGCGGCATGCAGTCCCCGCAGCGGCGGTTGAACTCCGACACCTGAGCGGCAGGCCCCAGGGCGACCAGGGTCTCCCAGGCCTCCGGGTAAAGCTGCGCGGCCACGGCGGTGTACCACAGACGCGTGCGCGCCGGCAGCCCCTCCCCCAAGCACAGCGGCGGCAGGTCGAGCCCCACCGCCCGGGAGGCCTCGCGGCGCAGCTCCGCCTTCTCCTCCGGGCTTCTCTGCGGGTCCAGCAGCGCAAGGAAGGTCTCACCCGCAAGCTCCCCTTCCCCAGCGAGCGACGCGAGGCGCCCCGCCGGGTCCTCCCGCAGCAGGGTGAGCACCATGGCGCGGCGCAGCGTGGCGGGCCCTCGGAAGTCCCGCACCAGCGCATGCAGGGCGGCGGGACTCACCCCGCGCAGCTCGTACTGGTTGAGCAGCAGGGGCCAGGCGTTGCAGCGGTTCAGCAGCCCCGCCAGGCTCTTCGCATCGCGCAGCAGCTCCTCCCGCTTGCCGTCGCGCTCTGCCACGGCCAGGCGCAGCACGCAGCGGTGCAGCGCGAGTTGCAGGGCGCGGGAGCGCGCGCGCAGGTCCGCATCATGCATCGAGAAGCGGGGCCCCTGCGGGGTGAGGACGATGTCGATACCGTCCCGCAGCAGGGTAACGGACACGGCGGTGGTGAACTCATCATACCCCTCCACCCCCATGCGGGCGCGGAAGAAGTCCTCCGGCAGGGCGAGCTCGGCCTCCTTGAGGGCAAAGGCCAGCAGGGTGCCGAGTTTCGGTTGCTCCAGCTGCTCCTGCAGGTGCTGCAAATCCTGCGCTGCGGTACCGGGGGCGCCCAGGAGGGCATCCCGCCAGGCGGGCAGAGAAACCGCCGAGGCATCCGGCATCTCGCGGAGCGAAGCCTCGGGGTCATCGAGCGCCCGCAGTGCCGGGGCCTCCACCCGGCGAGGGGCGACGGCAGGGGGCACGGGGGCACGGTTGTTCAGCAACGCACGCAGCGCAGCGGGGTGCAGCCCGTGCAGGCGGCGCAGGCGCGGCAGCAGCTCCTCCGGCGTGGCACCGCGCTCCGCTGCCCGAGCCAGGGCACCGAGCAAGCGGGCGGATTCCTGCTCGCAGGCGTGCCCGCACCAGCGGTCCAGGGCGCAGATGTACAGTACCGCATCGTCCGGCGAAAGCTCCGGGTCGGCCAGGCGGCGGTGCAGCAGGTCAATGAGCCCGGCGCGGTCCTTCACCCCGGCCAGCTCGGCGGCGCGCTGCAGCTGCTCCTCGCTCAGGTCGGGGAGGGCCAGCTCGGCGAGCTTGGCATCGATGAACAGCTTGTCGCAGGCTCGGGGGGCCTCCCCGCCGGGCGTCTCGTTTCGGGCGCTCACGCTGAGGGCGGCCAGCAGAAAGATGAGGGGTGTCTTCATGGTTGGCTGAGTCGGTAGAGACGAGCGCGCAGCTCGGCAGGGAGCGCCGATTCCTCTTGCCCGTCGGTGACGGAGTAGTGGATGCCCCCGGCTTCCACATCCACAGCGGCGGGGGTAACGGTGAGGGTAATCATCCCCTGTGCATCGGTATAACGGAGCGTGGTGGAGCCTGCCCCCGCCAGGCCGCCGGTCGCGGTGCGGATTTGGGCCCCCAGCTCCAGCAGCAGCCTCGTGTCCGGCTTCTCCTCGGACAGCGTGCGGGCGAGGCGCTTCTGGCACTCGATGATGAAGGCCATCTTCTCGGCACTGATGGGAGCTGCGGCGCGGGAGGCGGCCGGGTCCCCGGGGGCACGCTCACCCAGCGTCACGGTCAGCCGCTTCTCGCGCCCGTCGCGCAGCAGAATGACAGGCACTTCATCGCCCGGGTTCTTATCCGCCAAGGCATCGACCAAGGCGGGGCGGGTGGGCACGGGCTTGCCCGCTACGTTCAGCAGCATATCGGTGGGCCGAACCCCCGCTTTCTCCGCCGGGCTGAGCCGCACCAGTCGGGTGACGATAAGCCCGCGCCCCTCCGGGTCCTCCACCCCCACCACCCCGAAGGTGACGCGCAGGGCAGCGGGGGCCGACCCCCATACAACGGAGAGCAGAAGCAGGAGCAGCGTGCTGAAGAGAATGGTGATACGGTGGGACATCAGATCGGTTCGTCCGGGATGATGATTTCGGTGCTTTCGGGGATGGTCACGCAGACGGAGCAGCCGCCGGAGGGTGGCAGGCACACGCGGCGCTCGCTGTGCACGGTGTAGCAGCGTCCCCCGGCGGTGCGCCCCTTCAGCTCGGCGGAGCAGAAGCGCTTGCTGACCGCGGGAATGACAGGGGAGGCCGCAGGCTTCACGGAGGCTACGGGGGCCACACCGATCGGGGGGCGTGTCATCTCGTACCACAGGCCGATGACCAGGGCAAACAGCAGAACGGCTGCCGCAGCCAAGAACGGGGCCGCGTAGGAGCGCGTCGGCGGCGCAAGCTCGGCTTGGAATTGGCGGATGAAATCGTCCTCCAGCCGCCGGGCCTGCTCACTCGGCAGCTCGGGGAGGGGCATGCCCCTCAACAGGTTTTCGATCTCCTCTTGCTTATGATTCATGATGATGGTGGAATAGGGTTTGGAGCCGCGTGATGGCGGCGCTGTAACGACTCTGCGCGGTGGTGACCGGTATGCCCAGCACCTCGCCGATGTCCCGATAGTTCATATCCTGCCAGATGCGCAGCAGTACCACCTCGGCAAGCACAGGCGGTAGCTGTCGCAGCATCTGCATGGCCCGTTGACAGTCATCCCGCAACTCCGCCGTCGCGAGGGGATCCCCCGGGCGAACCCCGCGCGCCGCAGTCTCATCTTCCTTGGCGTAGGCGAGCTCCGTGCGGCGGCGTATCTCGTGCCTTTTCTTGGCATCGATGGCGGCGTTGCGGATGACGCGAAGACAGTAGGGAGTCAGCTTCTCCGGGTGCGGGGGCACCGCTCCGTGCACCACGGCAGCGGCTACCCGCTTGAGGGATTCGGATAGCAACTCCTCCGCCTCCAACATGCCCGCGGCTTGCAATTCCGCAAAGGCTGCCAGGACGCGCTGTTGCTCCCTAAACCATGCAACACAGCTCTCCAGGGGCGTTTCCGGCGCACCCGAGCGGGGTTCTGCATGTGCATGGTTGTCCATCTTCATTATAAATAAACGATTCTGCTGGGCCCTGTAACGAAAAAAAGTTGAAGATATGTCAGAAAAAACGCCCCTCCGTCAAATCAGACGCGCCGAATCGGGCTCGTTCGCTGCCTGAAAATGCAACAAGAGGAGTGCCGAACGCTCGAGGCAGCTCCATGTGAGTCGATATGGCATAAAAGGTCATTGATACTCCGACAGGAATGAGGTGTGTACCTTTCTCTGACACACTCGCCCGGGGCAATTCCGGACGGGGTGGGGGGAAGATTATCGCATATGCGGCCGGGCTTGTCAATTCTATTTTCAGCACCCCGCCGGATTTTATGCATTGCATCATTAAGTGCACCACCCCCAAGACGTGCATATTGAAAAAAACTTGACATCTAATTTTTGCTATGATAATCTTTCTATATGGCTTACTTGCATATTTTTAATTATTACAAAGAGTTTTCTATGAAAAGGATGTCCTTCGTATTGATCAATGTGATTTTGTTTTTTGTTTGGGGTGTTTCTTTTACTTGTTTTGCAAAAGATGGAGATGATGCTAAATCCGAAGAAAGGATAGAGGGTTTAGTTAAGTCTATCGATGTTGAAAATATAACCAAAATCGTGTGGACGTCTGAATCTTTCACAGAAAATGAAAAAAAGCTCTTAGTATTAGAGCTGAAGTATATTGCGGAAAATAAATGTTATGTTGTATATGCAGATTGGCCGGATGATATCTTGTATTTAAAAACTTATGGAAGCTCTATAAGTATTGAAGATGCACATGGTTGTGAAGCTAGAATTTACGTCACGGATAGTGTTAGAGATGTATTTTTGTCACCAAGCCTTGAAAAGGGTATTTTTTATAAACTGATTCACCCTGAAAGATTTCCGACATTTCATAAAAAACTTCATGAGCTTAGAAGCGTGACCCCATGATAATGGGGGATAGTCATACCCTT
>CAMEZO010000086.1 GCA_945947905.1 uncultured bacterium | reverse complement strand
TTTCAGAACGCAGAATTTAAGGAAGGTTTCGGAAACGGATCGGCATGCTTAGCTCTGAACAGACTGCATACCGCTGTGGCAATAGAGAGCGAGAGGTAGGGGGACCGCGGAATGAAAGGAATTTTCGGAGACTGAAAGCCATGCAACTCTCAGGTGAGACTTCAGGGCAAATTCACAGTAGGTGGATTTAGAATTTTATCAAAATAACCAAGGAAGCTACTATCCCGCCGGCATGCAGCCTGAACCGAGCCAGGCAGGCCACTACCTCTCCAAAAATTCCCTTCATTCCGCGGTCAGACTTTCTCGGCTCCCTATTGTCACGGCGGTGCGAAGTCTTGACTGAGAGCAGCATGGCTCCGCTATCCTGTGGCTCAGAAGGGGGAGCCGAGGAGTTTGGTTTGCAGGTCCGGGACGGTGCGGCAGAGGGGGGCGGGCCAGTCCTCGAGGTCGGCGGTGGAGGCGTAGCCCCAAGCGACGAGGAGGCAGGGGCAGGCGGCGTTGGAGGCCGTGCGGGCATCGAAGAGCGAGTCGCCGACCAGGGTGAGGTCCTGCGGGCGCACGCCCCACTCGGTTGCGATGGCCAGGAGGGCATCCGGTGCGGGCTTGCGCGGGAACCTGCCTGAGAAGCCCCAGAGGGGAGAGAAGGGGACATCCGGGAAGAGCGTGCGCACCATGGGCAGGGTGACCTCGTGCGGCTTGTTGGACAGCACGGCCATCTTGGCCCCGGCGGCGGCCAAGCTGCGCACCATGGACAGGATGCCGGGGTAGGGGCGTGTACCCTCCCCCTGCCAGCAGTGCGGGTACTCCCGCATGAACGCGCCGTGCACGGCCTGCAGCTCCTCCTGCGGAGCCAGCGACACATCCGCATAGCCCAGCGCGGCGGCGCAGAGGTTAGCAGCCCCGCGCCCGATCATCCCGCGCACGGCCTGCGGGGTATGCGGAGATCGGCCCAGCGAGACGAGCGCACGATTCACCCCCTCCGCGATACCCGGGAGGGAGTCCACCAAGGTGCCGTCCAAGTCAAAGACGATGTGCCGGCGCATGGGGGCGATAGGTCAGCGGGTCAGCCCGCGGTTCTCCTCACTCTCCCGCACGAACTGCAGGAGACGCTGCACGAGCGCGTTCCCCGCGGCCTTCTCATCCGCCAGAATGGCAGCCACGGCATCCGCCACATGAACGGTCTTGTCCAGGAACAGCTTGCGATAGGCAAAGCGCAGGGCGCGCACATCCGCCTCCGTAAAGCCGCGGCGCATGAGCCCGATTTGGTTGACCGCACGAACCGCGGCAGGGAAGCCCTCCGCGATCATGTAGGGCGGCACATCCTTGGGCACGCGCGCGCAACCGCCCACCATGGCATGTTCGCCCACATGCACGAACTGATGCAGGGCCGCGAAACCGGAGATGATGGCCCAGTCATCGATGCGGCAGTGACCGGCCACCCCCGCGAACCCGGAGAGGATGCAGTGGTCGCCCACGATGCACTCATGCCCGCAGTGGCTGTGAATGAGGAAAGCGTTATGGGAACCGATGATCGTCTTGGTCTCCGGCGTGGTGGAGCGGTTGATGTTGCAATTCTCACGGAAGATATTGCAGTCCCCCACCTCCAGGAACGTAGGCTCGCCCTTGTACTTGAGATCCTGCGAGCGGGTACCGACCACCGAGAAAGGGTAAAAGACATTATCCCGCCCGAAAGTGGAAGGCCCGTCAACCACCACGTGGCTGTGAAGCACGCAGCCCGGGCCCAGTTTCACCTGCTTTCCGACAACGCAGAAAGGACCGATTTTCACATCGTCCGCCAATTCTGCCGTCGGGTCGATCACCGCTGTAGGATGTATGTCTGCCATGGGCCTATTGTACCCCTTTACCCCCGCCTTGTTCAAGCACAAAGTGAGCCCCGGGGCAAATTCTCGCGCCGCCCCGGGCCCGGCGGGCGGAAAAAGTGTGCGGAATGCAAATTTCCCCTTGACAAAGCGACCTTTTCGGCGTATCATCTGCGCCCCCGCATATGCTGCATTATCAACAACGAAGGGCAGGGGGCGAACGCGCAGCACCCTTCACCGACCTGTGCATCCTGCCTCAAGGTTGCACGCATCAATAAAACAATGATCGACGAACTCGTTACCAAGATGGTGGAAGCCGGTGTGCATCTGGGTCACCAGAGCCGCAAGTGGCATCCCAACATGAAGAAGTACATTCTCACCCAGAAGAACGGCATTCACATCGTGAATGTGGAGGAGACTGAGAAGTGCCTCGACAAGGCCTGCGCCTTCCTGAGCGACATGGCTGCCAAGAACAAGAAGATCCTCTTTGTGGGCTGCAAGCGCCAGGCGCAGGACGCCGTGCGCGAGGCTGCGGAGGCCTGCGGCCAGTTCTTCGTGAACTTCCGCTGGCTGGGCGGCATGCTCACCAACATGGCCACCGTCAAGAAGAGCGTGGCCCGTCTGGACTACCTCGAGAACCTCGACAAGCAGCCGGAGTACAAGCAGATGTCCAAGAAGGAGATCGCTGCCCTCTCCCGCGAGCGCGAGAAGCTCCTCAAGAACCTGCAGGGTATCCGCGGCATGGGCGGCGCCCCCGATGTGATGGTCGTCATCGGTGCCGACCACGAGGACATCGCCGTGCGCGAGGCTCACATCCTGGGCATCCCCGTCATCGCCCTGACGGATACGAACACGGACCCGGAGAGCGTGGAGTTCCCGATCCCGGGCAACGACGACGCCGTGCGTTCCATCCGCCTCATCCTCTCCGTGCTGGTGGAGGCCATCACCAAGGCTGCCCCGGCTCAGGCCTGATTTTCCCCATCCCCTGATTATGGCTACGATTACACCGCAAATGGTCAAGGAGCTGCGCGTCAAGACCGACGCCGGCATGATGGACTGCAAGAAGGCCCTGGTGGAGTGCGACGGCAACATGGACGAAGCCGTCAAGTACCTCCGCGAGAAGGGCATCGCCAAGGCCGCCAAGAAGGCTGACCGCGAGGCCAAGGAGGGCGTGGTTGCCACCGTGGTGGAGGGCAAGGACGGCATCATCTTCGAGATTAACTGCGAGACGGACTTCTGCTCCAAGGGCGACAAGTTCCGCGCGCTGGTAGGCGAGGTGGGCGCTGCCCTCAAGGCCTCTGCTGCCACTACGTTGGACGAGGCGCTGAACGTGCCCATGGCCGGCACGACGGTGGAGAAGTACATCGCCGAGCAGTGCGCTGCCATCGGTGAGAACATGAAGTTCCGCAAGTTCGGCCGCTACACGCTGGCCGGCGAGGGCTCCATTGTCTCCTACATCCACATGGGCGGCAAGGTGGGCGTGCTGCTGCAGGTCAGCTGCACGAAGCCGGAGACGGCTGCTGCGGAGGACTTCGCGACCATGTGCAAGGACATCACCCTTCACATTGCTGCCTGCGCACCCAAGAGCGTTGACGCCTCCTCCCTGGACCCCGCCTTCATCGCGGAGGAGCAGGAGATCGCCAAGGCTCAGCTCATCGCTGAGGGCAAGCCGGAGAAGCTGCTGGAGAAGATCCTCCCCGGCAAGCTCAAGGCCCTCTACAAGCAGAGCTGCCTGCTCAGCCAGGAGTTTGTGAAAGACCCCTCCGTCTCCGTGGAGAAGTTGGTGGCCGACACGGGCAAGAAGCTGGGCGACACGCTGAAGGTGGAGGCCTTCCTCCGCTACCAGCTCGGCGCCTGATAGCTCCCGAAAGCATCATCGCGGCCCCTCATCCGTGCATCGGGTGGGGGGCTGCCGCATTTCCGGCTTGCAAGCCGCGCGCAGGTGCGCTATGATGTCTGCCGTTACCTTCTGTCACATTATGAAACTGAATCAAGAAGTCTTGGCTGCCAAGGGGCTGGCTTTCCTGCCCGCTCCCCAACCCGTCGGTTCCTACGTCCAGTGCATCCGCACCGGCAATTACCTCCACCTTTCCGGCGGTATCTCCGTGCGCGGGGAGGCGTCGTTCTACGGCAAACTCGGCAAGGATGTGGACATCCCGACCGGGCAGCAGGCCGCTGCGACGGCCATCATGAACCGCCTGGATGTCATCCTCGGCGAGCTCGGCAGCTTCGACCGCCTCAAGCGCATCGTGGCTCTCAACGGCTTTGTGAACTGCACCCCGGACTTCACGGACCAGGCGAAGGTCATCAACGGCGCGTCCGACCTGCTGGTGGAGCTTTTCGGGCCGGAGGCGGCGCACTCGCGCTCTGCCGTCGGCGTGGCCAGCCTGCCGCTCGGCGTCGCGGTGGAGATTAACCTCATCGTCGAGATTGAGCCGGAGGCCTGAGCCTGCGGCGTATCGCATCACTCGGGAGTAGGGCCATGGCGACGGTTGTGTTAGGAATCTGCGGCTCCATCGCGGCCTACAAGGCGGCGGATGTGGCCTCCGGGCTTGTCAAGCTGGGGCATACGGTGCACTGCGTCTGCACCCCGACGGCCCTGCGCTTCGTGACACCGCTCACGCTCATGACCCTCTCCCGCAACCCCGTGATCTCCTCCTTCGAGGACGAGACCGGGGACTGGGTACCCGTGCACATTGCCCTAGCCAAAAAGGCGGATGTGCTCGCCATTGCCCCGGCCAGCGCGCACACCATGGCCTGCCTGGCGGCGGGGCTGGCGCCCAATGCCCTCACCTCCCTCTACCTCGCCTGCCGCGCGCCCGTCCTGCTCTTCCCGGCCATGAACGGCGCCATGTGGGACCACCCCGCCACGCAGGCGAACGCCCGCATCCTGGATCAGCGCGGGCTCCGCATCTTCGGGCCGGATGACTCCGGTATACTGGCCTGCGGGGACTCCGGCAAGGGGCGGCTCCTTCCCGTCCCGCAAATTATTTCCGCCATCGATGCCGCTGTTCGCTGACCGACTCCGCAGCCGGTGGGGCATGCACCTTGCTGCCGTGCTGTGGGCGGCGGTGTGGACGCTGTGCTGCATACCGGCGGAGTCCGGGCCCCTGCGGTCGGCGGCAGAGGTCTGCGGCGTGTCCGGGGGCGTCGTGCTGTTTTGGCTGCTGTGGGCCGCCATGGCGGCAGCGGTCGAGGCCCTGCATCGGGCGTCCCACCCTCGCTCACCGTGGCCGCGGGGCGGCGAACTCCTGCTGTGTGCGGAGGCCTTCGGGCTTTTCCTGCTTCTGTGGTGGGTGAAGGGCACCCGATGCAGCGCAGACTTCCTCGGTAGCCTGGAGCAGTCCCGCAGCGGTGCGTATAATACCATTCAGCCTCTCTCGTATACCCTCTTCATCGGCGCGCTGGACAAACTGGGGCCGAACTCCGCCGCCAACATGGCAGCGCAGGCGGGCTTGTTTGTTACCGCTGCCGGTGTCACGGGACGCTGGTGCCGCCGGGAGGGCCTGCCGCTGCTCTGCGGCGCGGGGGTGGTGGCGCTGCTGTTGCCGCTCTGCCAATGGGCTATCGCGGTATTGGTGAAGGATGCCCTCTACACCTGCTGTTTCGTGATCATGACGGTGGGCCTGTGTTCCCTGTACCGCCGGGACGACGCGTTCTCTCGCACCACCCTGTACGGCGGCATGGCGGGGCTGGTTCTTCTGCGTCCCGATGCCCTGCTCATTGCGGTCGTGACGGGGCTCGGCGTGCTCACGGTGGCCCGGCGTCGGCGGAGCGGGGTGCCGGCGGCCGCGCTCGGCATCTCGGGGGTCCTGTTCCTCGGGGTGGCTGCCCATGTGCTGCTACCGCTTGCTCTCGGAGCACGGGATGATGCCTGCGGCACCCGACTGGCCATGCCCGCCGAGATGCTTTGCGAGGTGGTGGTGCACGATGCCGACCTGCCCCCGCAGGACCGCGAGCGCATCTGCCGTCTCATCATGCCGGAGCCGGTGCTGCGCCGTCACCACGACTCCGCCCCGGAGTGGATCGGCGAGCGTTACCTGTGGCGCGGCTTCGACTCCGAGGCAGACCTCCGGCAGCATTCCTTCGTGTTTCATTTGGCCGGGCGGGACCGGGAGGTGCTCGCTCTGTGTGCCGAGCTGCTCCCCGCTCATGCCGGCACCGCGCTGCGCCCTCTCATCGCCCACACCCGTCTGCTGCGGGACCCCTCCTACACCCCGGCCCTTGCTCTCGTTGTCCTCCTGTTCCTCGCCGGCCTGCTCCTGCTTCGCCGCCTTCCCCTGCGGGCCTTCCTTCCTTTTCTCCCCCTCCTTGCCAACATTGTCATCGTTACCTGCGTAGCCACCACTTATGAGTACCGCTACGCACTCCCCCTGTGCGCCGCCGCGCCGCTTCTGCTTTGCTATGCGGGGGCTATCTTCATGCCCCCGGAGGCGGGAGGAAGGCAAAACCGAGGACGCGGATGAGAAAGCAAAGGCGGAAGCTGCCGAATAGGGGCAACTTCCGCCGAAAAAAAGGGACAGGATGGTGTCCTTCCGCCCTCCGGGGGATCAGTGGCGGAGCGAGAGGCGCTTGAGCAGGCTCAGGTAGAGCTCGTTGTCCGTGCGCTTGGCGTAATTGAGCAGACTGCGGCGCTTGGACACCATCATCAGCAAGCCACGGCGAGAAGCGTGGTCATGCTTATGCTCAGCAAGGTGCTGAGTGAGGTGAGCAATGCGCTTGGTCAGCACAGCTACCTGGAAACCGGTGGAGCCGGTATCCTTCTCGTTAATTTTGAAGTCGTCGACGTTGATTTCGCTCATATTACTACTTGGTTTTGCCCCGCCCGGCAGCACCTGCAAAGGCCGGCGCGTCGCGCGAAGCGGGGGAGAGTATACCACAATCAGCGGGAGATGCAAGCCGAATTTCACGTTTCTCTGCAAAAAGATAAAAAAGTGAGTCACCGGACGGGAAATAGCTTGACACCCCGGCCGGGTATGCTAACCTAAAGGCAATCAAATTCGACACATGAGCAAATTCATCGACTACGTATCCACCTTCCTGAAAGCCCTGGACCTGCTGCCCGACTTCAACACGCAGACGGGCATCTTCTGCGCGATGGCGTGGATTGCCACCCTGATAGCGCTGCTGCTTTTCGGCATCTCCTTCATCGCCGACCTGGGGGATGGGGATGCGGACGCGGGGAGCGGGGACGGCGATGCCGGCTGGTTCTCCGTGCGTGCGGTAAACGGCTTTCTGTTGGGCTTCGGCTGGGCCGGGTTCGTGGCCAGCAATCACGGTTGCGGTGTTCTGTCCGCCATTGCCATCGGCTTAGCGATCGGTCTCATCATGTTCCTGCTGGTGGCTATTCTGATGCGCTTTATCAACGGCCTGAAATGCGATGGCACGTTGCAATACACCACTCTGGTGGGCATGACGGGCACGGTATACGTAACCCTGCCGCCCAATGGTGAGCCCGGTGGCCAGGTGCAGGTGAACCACCCCGGGCAGCTGCTGACCATGCAGGCCGTACAGTACGGGGATAAACCGCTGTCGGCGCAGACGCGTGTGGTCGTGGTGGAGGCCACCTCGCAGCTCCTGACGGTGCGGCCTTTCACCGCTGAAGATCTTCACAACCATAACACAACAAAACAATGATACCATACTACACCCCCCTGTTGGCAGCGGCGCAGAAATCCGAGTCCTCGGATACCTCGGCCATCGTCGCCATCGTCGTTCTCGTTGTCTTCCTGGTCAGCGTCATGGCGTGGCTCTTCACGCGCTACAAGATGTGCCCGTCGGACAAGATCCTGATTGTCTACGGTAATGTGGGCGCAGGTCGTTCCGCCAAGTGTATTCACGGCGGTGCCACCTTCATCATGCCCATCATCCAGAGCTACGCGTTCATGGATCTGAACCCCATCAACATCGATGTGCCGTTGAAGGGGGCTCTCTCCAGCCAGAATATCCGCGTGGATGTTCCGTCCTCGTTCATCGTGGGCATCAGCACGCAGCCGGAGATCATGCAGAACGCCGCCAGCCGCCTGCTGGGTCGCACGCGCCAGGATATCCGGGACCTGGCCTCGGAAATCATCATGGGCCAGATGCGTGTGGTGATCGCCTCCCTGACGATTGAGGAAATCAACGCCGACCGCGAGAAGCTCATCAAGGGCATCACCGGCGGCGTGGATGTGGAGCTGCACAAGGTGGGTCTCTACCTCATCAATGCCAACATTACGGATATCCGTGATGCTTCCGGCTACATCGCCGCTCTGGGCCAGGAGGCCGCTGCGCGCGCCATCAACGATGCCATGATCAAGGTGGCCGAGGAGACTCGCCGCGGCGAGATCGGTAAGGCGGAGGCCCTGCGGGAGCAGACCGTGCAGGTGGCCATGGCCAACGCCGCCGCGGTGGAGGGTAACAACGAGGCCCAGATGAAGGTGGCAGACTCAAACGCCAAACTCAAGGTGCGCCAAGCAGAGGCGCAGCGCATCGCCGTGGTGGCCGAGCGTGAGCAGGCTGCCCGCGCCGAGGCGGCCGGCTATGTGGCTAACCAGGAGGCCGAGTTGAAGCGCGCCGAGCTGGAGCGTGCCAAGCAGACCGCCAACGAAATCGTGGCGGCGGAAATCTCGAAGCGCAAGCAGGAGATCGCCGCAGAGGCCGCCGCTGCCGTGCTGGTGAAGGAGCAGCAGGGTAAGTCCGATGCCCTCGTGATTGCCAAGAAGGCAGAAGGTGAGGCCGCCGTCCGCTTGGCGGAGGGTGAGGCCAACGCTCTGCTCCTCAAGAAGAAGGCAGAGGGTGATGGCTTGGAGATGGTGGGTCGCGGTCACGCCGCCGCCATTCAGGCCGAGCTGGAGGCTAAGGCGAGCGGTTTCCGCCAGATTGTGGCTGCTGCGGGGGATGCCCGTGCGGCTTCCGGCCTGCTCGTCACGGAGCAGCTCCCGCAGATCGTCGAGACCCAGGCGGGCGCTATCCGCAACCTGCGCTTCGACAAGGTGGTGGTCATGGGCGGCGGGGATTCCAAGTCCGGTTCCGTCGGTGGCTTTGTGCAGAACCTCGTGACGGGCACGCTGCCCCTGCATGAGCTGGCCGCGGGCGTGGGCGTGGAGCTGCCGAATTACCTCGGCAAGGCTGCCCCGGAGGCCGCGGCTCCGCAGGAGAAGGCCTGATCCGCCCCCGAATACATGTGACACGAGCCGCAGGAGCACCCCTCCTGCGGCTCGATGATTTCCGGCGCGGGCCGTCGCTTATTGGTGGCGTTGGGCGGCGCTGTGCAGAATGCCGTCGGCGATGAGGCGCACGGTCTCCTCCAGGATGTTGCAGAGGTGACTTCCGGCGCGGTAGTCCGCGGGGGCAAAGAAGTCTACACGCCGCTGGTCGGACTTGAGGGCGTAGCACTTTCGGAAGGCGGCCAGGGAGGGGTCATCGGGGTTATACACGGCTACGCTGTGCCCGCCCTGCTGGCGCATGACGGTGAAGCAGGGGACGTCCGTGGGGCCGTCGCCCACGTAGATCATGTTGCGGAAGGGCACGGGCCGCAGATCGGGGTCAACGTGTTCGTTGACGTCCTCCGTATAATCGAGCATGCCCTTGTTGATGCGGAAGAGGAACTGCGTCTTCATGGTGTGCGAGATGACGCGCTTGGGGAAGTCGATGACGCCGTTGCGCTCGCTGAACTCGCAGGCGAAGACAGCGTGCATGTAGGGCCGCACGGCAGAGCCGTCGATGATGCTCTTGATGCCGCCGGAGATGATGTAGTACTCGATGCGGATGCCGGCGTAGCGATGGGCATCCGTGAGCACGCGGGCGGGGAAGGTCTCGAAGAACTCCGGCAGCCCGCGGTAGAAGACGATCTTGCGGCCCAGCTCCTCCAGGCGTCGGTTGGTCACGCCGTCGATGCGCAGTTCATCCAGCAGCTCTTTGAGGTAGCTCAGCTCGCCGTCCCAGCCCTCCGTCATGCAGCGTTCGTTGCATTTCTGCCAAAAGCGCTCGGCGTCGATCCCGAACTCGGGGAAGATGGTGTCCTCCTGCATGTTGTGCGGGCTCAGGG
>CAMEZO010000085.1 GCA_945947905.1 uncultured bacterium | reverse complement strand
ATTCTTCGGCAGTGGACGAGCCCCGATTTTTGCGCGCCTGATTTGACGGAGTGCCAGAAGTATAAGCAACTTTCGTTGCGTGTGGCGGCATAGCTAACCGTTAGATAAATCAGAACGGGGGAGTCAAAAATCTGCTTGCCATGGGGGAGGGGATGTGGTAGGATGGAGGCATGAAGATGATGCACTACTTGGCATTGGCGGCGACAACGGTGTTGCCGGTGATGGGTCAGCAGAGCTTGCCTGCGGCGGGGGATGCGGACCATGCGGCGGTGACGGAGACGGCGGCGGAGCGCGATGCGCGCATGGCTTGGTGGCGGGAGGCTAAGTTCGGGATGTTCATTCACTACGGACTTTACTCCGGTCTGGGAGGCTTCTTCAAAGGGAAATTCGGCGGCGGGGAGTGGATTCAGCGCAATCTGCGTTTGGACACGGAGACCTACGCGGCGGAGGCAGAGCCGCTTTTCCGCCCGGCGGAGGGGTGCACAGAAGAGTGGGCCAAGCTGGCCGAGGAAGCTGGATGCCGCTACATGGTGCTGACGAGCAAGCATCACGAGGGCTTCGCGTTATTTGATGCACCGAACAGCGATTACAGCTCGATGAAGCTGGTCGGGCGCGACTTGGTGCGCGAGTTCGCGGAGTCCGCCCGGCGGCACGGGATGCGCGTGGGCCTCTACCACAGCGTGATCGATTGGCACCAGAAAGATTACGACAACACCATCTGCCCGGACCTCTGCTACCCGGAGGACCAGGCGAAGATGCTCAAGGACCGCGGCATTCCCCGCAACCAGGCGGCCTACCAGCAGTATTTGCACGAACAAGTACGCACCCTGTTGACGAAATACGGCAAAATTGACATCCTGTGGTGGGACTACTCGCAGGGAGCCGCCGCCGGTGAGCGCGGGTGGAAGGCACCGTCCCTCATGACCATGTGCCGCGAGCTGCAGCCGGGCGTTATCATGAATAACCGCCTCTACTCCTTCTCCGGCTTCGACACGAGCCGCGACGGCGTGCAGCTCGACCTGCGCTGCGGCGATTATACGACACCCGAGAAGCGCATTCCGGAAAAGGGCTACCCCGGCATCGACTGGGAGTCCTGCATGACAGTGGGCGACAAGTGGGGCTATTGCAAGGTGGATTGGAAACTCAAAACACCCGCCGTTATCATTCGCCAGCTTCAGGAATGCGCCGCCAAGGGCGGAAACCTCTTGCTTAATATCGGCCCGAAGGCCGACGGGAGCGTCCCGCCCCGCGTTGCAGAAATTTTCCGCAGTGTAGGGGCATGGATGCGTGTGAACGGTGAGGCGATCTATGGCTCCCGACCCGCCTATGACATCAGCCTGCCGGAAGGCTGCTTGGCCTCCCGAGCCGGCGGTGCTCTCTATATCTTTCTGCCGCAACAGAAGGACCCCGGGGAGCTGCTGTTACCGGCCGAATTGGCAAAGAACGCAACGATCTCCGTGCTCGGTCAGCCGGATGCGACCGTTACTGCGGATGACAAGGGAATCCATGTGCCTGCCTCTGTCCGTGCCGCCGCCCCGGAGGGCCTGCCCGTGTTAAAAATAACGCCGTGTCACTGAAATCCCGCTATAATCTCCCGCATGTTATCGGGGAGCAGTACATCCTTACCTCCGTGTTAGAGGAACGGGAGGACTCCGTGGTCTATGCCGCCACGCAGAAAGACATGCAGCGCGAGGTGCGGGTGGAAAGCCTGCGCCCCGATGCTGCGGCGGACGAGCAGCGCTGCCGCACCTTCTTGGACGGAGCACGCGCCCGCGTACGCCTGGCCGTGCCCCATGTAGCTGCTACCCTGGAATTGCTGTATGCGGACGAAACCTGGCACCTGGCGGAGGAGCGCATCAAGGGCGAACCCCTGGACATGATGCTCGCCAACGGCCGTGTCCTGTCCGGCAGCATGTTTTGCCTCCTCCTGCTTTACCTGTGTCGCGGTTGTTTGTTGATGGACGCCGAGGGAATCGCCGCCCGCCCCTTTTCTCCCTCGCGTGTTTATTTAACAGAGACGGACTTCCGCTTTGATAATCCGGCCATTGCAGGCCCCCGGCAGAGGGGTGAATCCCGCCGTTTCCTGCGCAGTGCGGCCCGGAGCATACGCCCCCTGCTGGACCCTACCGCACCCGGCGCCGACCGCCTGGCGGAGCTTCTCCTGCGCATGCAGTGTGCGGCAGACGGAGGTCCGCTCGCCGTGCCGGGATTCGACGAAGAGGTGGTGCGCCTGCAAGCCACCATAGCCGCGGCGGAGTGAGCATACCCCGAATTATGACATAAAAGACGACCTAACCGCCGCCTTTTTGCTTTACAGCAGGGGTTGCCGTTTGTTACAATGCCCTCGTATGAATATCCGCACTACGCTCATGCTGATGGCCGCCTCGGTGGCCCCGCTGCCCGCGTTTGCACAGGACGTGCAGCCGGCGGCCCTCATCCAGCCGGCCCAACAGGCTGTTGCTGTTCCCGCGCTGGCTGCCATGCCCGCCAACGCAGACTTTTACATTGCCGTGGCCCGCGTCAACAAGACGGCAGCTCTCATCGACCGAGAACTCGCTGCTCAACTCGCTGCCGTGGACAGCGTCGCGCTGGTCGGCGCTCAGGGTACCGCTCAAATCTGTGATGCCCTCATCCCCGTCTACACCACCTTCTACAAGTTGGGTGTGCTCGGTGGTCTGCGTGATTTAGTACAGGGCGAGGACGACTGGGATGATGAGCCCTTGGACGACGAGGAAGATGACGCTGAGGGGGAGCCGGGTGCCGAGCCTCAAACCGAGACTGCCGAAGAGCCGGCCGCCGAAGAGAAAGCCCCGGCCCGTTGGGTGGGCGCCGGAGATAAGGTGCGTGCGGAAGCGATGAAGCTGATGAATTCCCTGACCGCGGAGGTGCTGCCCGCCTTGGCTAAGAACCTCTCGATTGCCCCCCTGTACGGCGTGGTAACTTTCACGAACCCCGAGTCTGCCGCGACTTCCGGCGCAAAGGTCAGCGAATTTTTCGCGAAGATGATCGCCGAGACGACGGAGGAGGATGGTGTCTCCGTCGAGGCCGTGGAGGCCAAAGGGATGAAGGGTGTGCGTATTACCGTGAAGCCCGAGATCGTCGAAATGATTTTGAATGCAAAGGGATTCGCAGGCCGCAGCATCTGCCTGCTTTCCAAGGTTGAGGGCACGACGCTGACGACCGTTGTTTGCGAAAATCCGGAAGCCATCACCTTTGCGGAGTCCCCCGCCACCTCGCTGGCTGCTGCGCCCGCCATGAAGAACGCCGCAGAGGAAGCTGCTTCCCCTGTATTTGCGCAGATGTTCTTCTCTCCCACCTTGATGAACAAGGCCTACGAGCTGGATCGGCAGTGCTTCCTCGCCCTCGGTGACGGCGTCAAGGCCTTCCTGAGCTGCTGCATGGGTTGCCCCGATCAGCCTGCCGAGACAAACGAGGTGCTCAAGGGTGGCCAAGCTGCTGTTGATGTGCTGGTCAGCAAGCTCACTTCCCTTTACAACCGCCCTGTTACCAAGCCTGCTATCGTGCAGTTCTGGGGCGGTGACAAGAGCTACCACACCATGCTCTCCTGCGATTCGATGGGACTGACCTTCGAGCCCGTGCCGTTCAAGCTGCAGAGCAAGGCACACGCAGAGAATACCGTGTTTGCCATGGAGTGCTCCCCCATCACTTGGAATACCGGTGCGGGCACGCCGTTCTTTGACGATGCGCTGGAGGGTGCTGCGAAGCAGATCACCGATGTCGTTCGTCTGTTCATGGACGATACCTGTGCTGCCGGGATGGATGCCTGCTGCGCCAAGCTCCCTGAGTACGCCCCGATGATTGAGAAGGCTATGAAGGGTGGCATCTCCATCACGGAGGGCCTCTCGGCTAACAGCTCCTGCGGCGTGCTGCTGGATGTGGGCGGCGAGCTGCCCGCGCTGGCTCAGGCCGAGCCCGGGAACGCCGTTCCGATGCCGCGTCTGGCCTTTGTGACAGGTGTGAGCGACCGTGCCAAGCTGGCCACCGGCTGGCAGGCTATTTGGGAGAGCGCCGGTGAGACCCTCACCAAACTGGGTATGGACCCCGCCATGCTGAACCTCCTGCCCATCGCCTCCTCCGAGCAGAACGGTGTAGGCACGCACGTTATCAGCATCCCCGGTGCCAATGCTGCGCTGTCTCCCAATGTTACGGTGAGCAACGCCGTCTTCGTGGCCGGCACGTCCACGGCCCTGAATGCCGAGCTTGAGCAGTGCTACAGCGGCACGGCGGGCAATCCCTCCGCCGGCTGGACCTGCACCGTTCAGTTGGCTCCCTTGGCCCGCGCAGCTGCGGCGGCGGCGGATTACTACAACAAGGCCGAGGCTCCGTTCGCTGAGCAGATTCAGGAATTCGCCACCGAGATGCAGCAGGATGCTTCCGTGCTCCGCTCTGTGGAGATGAATGCCGAGACCAATGACGGCACGTTTACCTTCCAGGTGGAGGTGAACCTGAATTGATCGTAACATGTGAAAACACGCCGCCCGCAGCCTCTCATCGGGGTTGCGGGCGGTTTTGTTGATCATGCAGCTATCAAGCCCACGCCGTCATGCGGCGGAAGTCCGCCAAGCGTCGGGCCACTAAGCTCGGGGTAGCGGCCAAGAGCGCCGCCGGACCGAACTGCTCGCAGGTAATGCCCGCGATAACCGTGGCCACGGCAATGGCGTGGGTCAGGGCCTCCCAGGGTGGGGTGTCGTTCCCGAGTTGCGGCAGAAGGGCCGCCGAAAGGGCACCCATGAAGGAATCCCCCGCACCCGTGGGATCCACAGCGTGGGGCAAGGGCCAAGCGGGACAACGGAAGAGGCGGCTCAAGCCGTCGGGCGTGCGGTGAAACAGGGTGCAACCGGCACTCCCGTGTTTGATAACGGCGTAGCGTGCCCCCGCATCGAGGAGGGCTTGCCCGGCGCGCAACGGCTCATCGGTCCCTGCCCAAGCACAGGCCTCGCTGTCATTCATCAGGCTCATGTCCGCCGTGCGGATGAGACGCAGGGTATATTCCGGCTCGCGGCGTATCCATCGCTCCATGTAGTCCGCCATCGAGAACACGGATGTGCATTGGCTGAGAATGTGGTATTGGTGCGGAGGCGTGACGTTGCACATGCAGGCCAGAGCGTGATGCCGCAGATCCTCGGGCAGTTGCGGGTGCCAGTCCTCCTGCACACCCTCGATGGTCTCCAGGGTTTCCCGCAGGTTCATGTCCTGCTCATAGCGGCCGGTCCAGGCAAAGGTGCGGCCCGCGCGGCGTTCCACACGGCGC
The DNA here is from genome assembly GCA_945947905.1 of uncultured bacterium. Lineage (GTDB taxonomy): Bacteria > Verrucomicrobiota > Verrucomicrobiia > Verrucomicrobiales > Akkermansiaceae > Akkermansia. The sequence goes on along the minus strand of CAMEZO010000085.1, from coordinate 4,600 downwards.
AGGGAGACACCCGCTCCCTCCAAGGCAGCCGTAAAATCGGCGGGGTAGTCATCCCCCACTACACCCAACATATCAAAATCCGGCGAAACAAGGCGTGCGGCCAAGGCTGCATAGGGCGCGGAGCCGCCGATGGTGCGGGTGGCCGTGCCGTGCGGGGTGTAGAGGGTGTCCAGGGCGATGGTTCCGTAGATGAGCGCGCGGGGTGTCATATACTTTCTCCTTCCAGAAGACGCATCAGTTCCGCTTCTCCGATAATGCGGATGCCCAGCGCCGTCGCTTTCTCGCGCTTGCTGCCGCCGCCCTCACCGGCTACCAAATAGTTTGTCTTCTTGGTGACGGAACCCGTAGCCTTCCCCCCCGCCTCGGCGATGAGTTGCTCGAACTCCGGACGCGGCCGGGAGAGCGCACCCGTCAGGACAAACGTGAGCCCCGCCAGCGGCCCCTCGCCGCCCGCGGTCAGGCGCTCCCGATAGATTGAGGACGCCGCGCTTATACCCAGTTCCGACAGGGTGGAGAGCACCTGCTGTCCTGCGGCGGAGGCGAAGTACTCCCGCAGCTTGCGCGTGGAGACGCTGCCGATGGGGTTGTTGAGCTTCAGGTTCCCACCCGTAGCGGAGAGTGTCGCATAACCGCGCTCCGCATAGGGGGCCAGCAGAGCCTCCAGTCGCGGACGCAACTCGGCGCGGCGGGCAGTCAGTGCCTCTCTGTCCGCGCCCTTGTTCAACCGAGATTTGGGGTTCAGCCGGTTGTAGGTATCCACGCCGTCCTCAAGCTCCTCCAGTGCGGCCAGGAAGGGGGAATGGCCCAACGCCGCCATATCGGCATGATATTGGGCAACCGTGCGCGCCGTGACGGCACCGATTGTCGGGATTCCCAAAGCCGTGAGCCACTTCTCCAGCGGGGCTTGTTTCGCACGCTCCAAAGCGGCCAGGGCCTTTCCCGCGTTCTTCTCACCGAAGCGGCGCGGCTCCTCCTCCGTGCCCAGGTTCAGCCCGGCGAGTTTCTCCTGTGTCAGGGTGAATAAATCCAGCGGCGAGGCGATGAGCCCCCTTGCTACCAGTGCCTCTGCCACGGTGTCGCCCAAGTTCTCGATGTCCAGTGCCTCGCGTTTGCAGAAGTAGGTGGTTCGCATAGCTGCCTGCGCGGGGCAGGTAAGGTTCGTGCAACGCCACGCCACCTGCCCCTCTTGTCGTCCGATGGGGGCTCCGCAGCAGGGGCACTTGCCACCCACGGCATCAAAGAGATTGTAGGGATGCGACTCCACCGGACGTTTCCCGAGCACCACGTGCACCACATTCGGGATGATTTCGCCGGATTTCTCCATGAGCACGGTGTCACCGATGCGGATGTCCAGCCGCTCGATTTCGTCTTGGTTATGCAGCGTAGCACGCGACACCATGGTACCGGAGAGGCGCACGGGCTCCAGCTCCGCCACGGGAGTAAGCACCCCTGTGCGGCCCACCTGCACGGAAATGGCTCGCAGGACGGTCTCCTTCTGCTCCGGCAGGAACTTGAACGCCGCCGCCCAGCGCGGGGCTCGCGCCGTGCTGCCCAGAGCCTCCCGCCCCGCAAAGTCATCCAGCTTGATAACCGCACCATCCGTGCCGAAGCCCAGCTCTCGCCGCTCGCGGTCAATCTGTGCCACGGCCTCGCGAAGCTCTGCCAAGTTTCCCGCGCGCAGGATGGGCTTGTTATAGGGAATCTGCATGCGCCGCAGCAGAGCCTCGTAGGCATCCATGTCCGCAAGCTCCTCGCCCTCGTAGGCACCGATGCCGTGGGCCAGGAAGCGCAGGGGACGCCGCGCTACCTCCTCGGGGTCCAGCAATTTGATGGTGCCGGCGGTGGCATTGCGCGGGTTGGCAAAGGCGGGTAACCCCTCGGCATCTCGGGCGGCATTCAGGGCATCGAACTCGGCTGAGGGCATGAAGATTTCCCCGCGCAGCTCCAGCACGGTAGGGGCTCCCTCCGGCAGCACCTGCGGCACGGTGCGGATGGTGCGGACATTCGCCGTTATATCGTCACCCGTGCGTCCGTCGCCTCGGGTGGCGGCGTATTGCAGGCGTCCGTTGCGGTAGTAAAGCGTCACGGCGCAGCCATCAATCTTCGGTTCCACCACCACCTTGGGCGAGGGGCGGCGCAGGGCCGTCGCCAAGCGGTTGTAGAAGTCAACCAACTCGACATCCGTCTCCCCCTGCTCCGGTTTGTGCTCAAAAATATCATCGATGCTCTGCATGGGCACGGGATGCGTCACCTTCCGAAAACCCTCGGATAAATCGTTACCCACCCGCCGCGTGGGGGAATCCGGCGTCACCCAATCAGGGTGCTCCCGCTCGATTTGCTCCAGCTCGCGGTAAAGAGCATCATACTCCGCATCGCTCAGCTCCGGCGTGGCCTTGGCGTAGTACAGCTCATCGTTGCGGCGTATGGTCTCGCACAGCTCCCGATAATGCTCGCGGGCAGCCTCCTGCGCGGCGTGCTCAAAAAGGTCATTCATCGTGCCTCTTGTATAGCACAGTGAGCCCTGCTTGTCAAGGGTAAGGGGCGTTTTAGGCTTGACTAAAAGCGGGGTAGGGAGTAAAAGGAGGCATGCTTATTGACACACATTGTCACCTGGTGGGGCGGGATTACGGGGACTTGGAGGCGGTGCGGGCAGAGTCCCGGGCCCTGGGCGTCTCCCATTGTATCACGCAGGGGACGAATCCCGGGGACTGGGAGGGCAGCTTGGAGCTGGCACGGCAGATGCCGGATTTCGTTTCCGTTTGCCTGGCCGTCCACCCCTTGGATTGTTATGAAGCAAGCGAGGACGACCTGCATCGCTTGGCAGAGCTGTGTCGCACGCACCCCGTCGCGGCCATCGGTGAGGCCGGGTTGGATTATTATTGGGACGCGCCGGAGGGGCATGACACGGCGGATTACCACGCGCGCCAGCGGCAGTTTCTGGAGCGCCACTTCGCCCTGGCGCAGGAGCTGGGCCTCAACATCTCCCTGCACACGCGCGACAAGGTGGGGGATACCGCCTATCCCTGCTTCGAGGACGCCTTCGCCATCGCGCGGCAGTTCCCCGGTGTGCGTCCCGTGTTCCACTGTTTCATCGGCACGCAGCAACAGGCAGAGCGCATTTTCGCGGAGCTGGACGGCATGATTTCTTTCACGGGGCTCATCACCTTCAAGAAAACGGAGGCCGTGCAGGCCGTCGCGGCATGGTGCCCGGAGAACCGTCTGATGGTAGAGACGGATTCCCCTTTCCTCTCCCCTGCCCCGCACCGCGGCAAACTTAACATCCCCGGCCGCACCGCATTCGTAGCACAGAAGCTCGCCGAGCTCCGGGGCGTGTCGCCGGAGGCCATCGCCGCCCGAACCACCGAGAACGCGCGGCGTTTCTTCCGGCTACCTGCGGCAGGAAGCTGAAAATTCCGCCATTCCGGATGCTTTTTTGCACCCTCGCTGCCGTTTTTGCCTTGCAATCCCGTCAGAGGGGGGGTATAATGCCAGCGTACACAACGTACTGACAACCGATTTTTGCATATGAAACCTACACTTCTTGTTCTTGCAGCAGGTATGGGCAGCCGCTACGGCGGTCTCAAGCAGCTGGACCCCATGGGCCCCAATGGGGAGGTGATTCTCGATTACTCCGTGTATGATGCCATCCGTGCCGGCTTCGGCAAGGTCGTATTCATCATCCGCCGTGACTTCGAGGAGGCCTTCAAAACCCAAGTCGGTGCCCGCTTTGCCGGCAAGATCGAGGTGGATTACGCCTTCCAGTGTCTGGATGACCTGCCCGAGGGCTACTCCGTACCGGAGGGCCGCGTGAAGCCCTGGGGTACGGCCCACGCTCTGCGCGCCGCCCGCAATGTGGTAGACGGGCCTTTCGGCGTGGGGAATGCCGATCACTGCTACGGTGCGGACGCCTTCAAGAAGGCTGCCGAGTTCCTTACCTCCCCCGCCGGCTGCGCCTGCAAGGAGCACTACGGCATGATCGGCTACCCCCTCAAGAACACGCTCAGCGACCACGGCGACGTGAACCGCGGCATCTGCGGTATCAAGAACGGTTACCTGGACAGCGTGGAGGAGTACACCAAGATTATGGTGGAGCAGGACGGCGTCTGCCGCGGCGACAGCCTGAGCGGTGAGCGCAAGCCCGTGGACCCCGCGGAGCTCGTTTCCATGAACTTCTGGGTCTTCCCCGCCTCCTTCATCGCCCGCATCGAGGACCACTTCACCAAGTTCATCGCCGCCCGCGGCACGGAGCTCAAGAGTGAGTGCTACATCCCCACGGTGGTGGACGAGCTGATCCACAACGGCGTGGCGGATTGCCGCGTGATCGAGACGACAGCCCAGTGGCTCGGTGTCACCTACCCCAGCGACAAGCCCGCCGTGGTGGAGAGCATCAAGCAGCTGGTCAAGGATGGTGTTTACCCGGAGAAATTGAGCTGAGCCATGTTTGATCTGCAAGCCATTGCCGGGCTCTTCGACCTGCGTGCCGACTATGTGTTCGGCACGCCCTACGGCTCCGGCCACATCAACGACACCTTCCGCCTGATCATGGACCAGGCGGGTATGCGCGTGAGCTTCATCCTCCAGCGCGCCAACCGCAACGTCT
>CAMEZO010000084.1 GCA_945947905.1 uncultured bacterium | reverse complement strand
ATAACTTTACCCCAGTCTAAACGCAGGCGGCGCAGATGTCAAGTTCTTATGACGCAGAAGGGGTCAGATGCCGTAGAGTGCGAGTGTACAGAATCTCCGGCACCGACCAATCGACCAGGCGCGCGAAGGCCTCGATGTAGGCGCGGCGGTTGTTGCGGTAGCGCAGGTAGTACGCGTGCTCCCACACATCGCAGACCATCAGCGGCACCAGATAGGGCGAAAGCGCATCCTGGTGGCGGGAAATACCCGTAACCAGCAAACGCCGGCTCAGAGTGTCCAGCCCCAGCACCCCCCAACCGCTGCCCTGTATGGCTTGGGTAACACTGAAAAAGACACGGTGAAACCCGGCCAGCGACCCGAAGGCCTGATTGATGGCCACCGCGAGCGGCCCCTGCGGCGCCGATGTCGGCTCCGGAGAAAGCTGCGCCCAGTAGAGGCAGTGCAGAATGTGCCCGCCGAGGTTGAAGGCGAGGTTCTGCGCCGCCGTGGGGGCAGACTCCGCAGAGATTTCTCCCGTAGCCATGCGGCGCAGGGTATCCGCCGCCGCGTTGGCACCCGCCACGTATGCCGCGTGGTGTTTGTCATGGTGCAGCAGCACCGTCTCCGCATCCAGCATGGGCTCCAGGGCCTCGGGTGCGTAGGGCAAAGGGGGCAGCACATAGCGCCCGTCCGCGTATCCTTGTAAACAAATGCAGTTCATAACACAGGGTAAGACGCCCCTCCCGCGCAGCCTATTCAATACACGTTAGTCCGAACGCGAAAGCTTATGAGAGACTTCACAGCTCTGTGGCAATCGCAAGCGAGTAGAGGATGACCGCGGAATGAAGGGAATTTTCGGAAACTGAAAGCCATGCTGCTCTTAGGCAAGACGTCGGAGCATGTTGACAGTAGGTAGCTTTGGAATTTTATCAAAACACCTCAAGGGGCCTCCTACCCCGGAGGTGTGAAGTCTGAACCAAGCCAAGCAGACCACTGACTCTCCCAAAATTCCCTTTATTCCGCGGTCAGACTCCTCTCGGTCTCTGTTATATCGGTGGTGGGCAGTCTCCCGCTGGGCTGCATAACACAGAATTTGCGCTTCCTGCTGCCTCGGCGGCGGGGAGTCAGGGGGCGGAATGAGGAAGAAGAACGTCATCCGGATGGAAAAAGGCTTGCATTCTCGGCGTTTCTGTACTATAGTCGCGCGCGACATGTCAGACCGCAAGAATCCGTATCCGTTTGAGCAATTCGAACCCAAGTGGCAGGCCATTTGGGACAAAGAAAAGACCTTCAAGGTGAGCAACCCGGGCGAGCCGGGTTTTGATGCGAGCAAGAAGAAGTGCTACATTCTGGACATGTTCCCCTACCCGAGCGGGGCGGGGCTGCACGTGGGGCACCCGGAGGGCTACACGGCGACGGACATCGTGAGCCGCTACCGCCGGATGAACGGCTACAACGTGCTGCACCCGATGGGGTGGGACTCCTTCGGCCTGCCGGCGGAGCAGTACGCCATCAAGACCGGGCAGCACCCCGCCATCACCACGCAGGCGAACATCGACAACTTCCGCCGCCAGCTCAAGATGCTGGGCTTCTCCTACGACTGGGACCGCGAGATAGCCACCACGGACCCGCGCTATGTGAAATGGACGCAGTGGATCTTCCTGCGCCTGTACAACTCCTACTACGACACCGAGCAGCAGAAAGCCCGCCCCGTGAGCGAGCTGGAAGCCCGCGGGTGGAGCCGAGAGCAGATCGACGCCGTGCGCTTGGCCTATGTGGCGGACGGCATGGTGAACTGGAGCCCGGACATGGGCACGGTGTTGGCCAACGAGGAGGCCGAGGAATGGAAGAGCAAGGGCTTTACCGTGGAGCGACGCAAGCTGCGCCAGTGGATGCTGCGCATCACCGCCTATGCCGAGCGGCTCATCGATGATCTGGAGCCCCTGGACTGGCCGGAGAGCATCAAGATGCTGCAGCGCAACTGGATCGGCAAGAGCCGGGGTGCCGAGGTGAACTTCACCTGCGGCGAGCACACCATCACCGTATACACCACCCGCCCCGACACCCTCTACGGGGCCACCTACATGGTGCTCTCCCCGGAGCACGAGCTGGTGCCCGCCATCACCACCCCGGAGCAGAAAGAGGCCGTGGACGCCTACCGGAAGGCCTGCGCCGCCAAGAGCGACCTGGAGCGCACGGACCTGGCCAAGGAGAAGACCGGCTGCTTTACCGGTGCCTATGCCACCAACCCCGTGAACGGCAAGCAGATACCCGTGTGGATTGCGGACTATGTGCTGACCGGCTACGGCACGGGAGCCATCATGGCTGTGCCCGCGCATGACAGCCGCGACTACGAATTTGCGGAGAAATTCGGCCTGCCCATCATTCAGGTGGTGCAGCCGGATGACCCCGGCACCCCCTGGCGCGACTTCGTGGGCTACAACGGCACGATGGTCAACTCCGAGCACCTCAACGGACTCTCCGTGACCGAGGCCAAGGCGAAGATGATCGCTTGGCTGGAAGAGAAGCACTACGGCGCCGGCAAGGTGAACTACAAGCTGCGCGACTGGCTCTTCAGCCGCCAGCGCTACTGGGGCGAGCCCTTCCCCGTGCTGTGGGATAACGAAACCGGCCACCACTGCGCCCTGCCGGAGACCGAGCTGCCCCTGCTGCAGCCGGAGATGGAAGACTTCAAGCCCAGCGGCGACCCGCGCGGTCCGCTCGTGAAGGCTACCGGCTGGATTCACTACAGCGACCGCTACACACGGGAGACAAACACCATGCCCCAGTGGGCGGGCTCCTGCTGGTACTACCTGCGCTACCTGGACCCCACGAATGACAACGCCTTTGTGGGCAAGGAAGCCGAGGCCTACTGGATGGGCGGCAACGGCAAGCCCGGCGGCGTGGACCTGTATGTGGGCGGCACGGAGCACGCGGTGCTGCACCTGCTCTACGCCCGCTTCTGGCACAAAGTGCTGTATGACTACGGGCTGGTCTCCACCCCGGAACCGTTCAACAAGCTCGTCAACCAAGGCCTGATTCTGGGCGAGGACGGGCAGAAGATGTCCAAGAGCCGCGGCAACGTGGTGAATCCGGATGACATTGTGCGCGAGTACGGTGCGGACTCCATCCGCCTGTACGAGATGTTCATGGGCCCGCTCAAGGAAGTGAAGCCCTGGGCCACCAAGGGCGTGGAGGGCATCAGCCGCTTCCTGGCCCGCGTGTGGCGCGTTGCCATGACGGAGACACAGGAAGGAACCTGGGCACTCTCCGGCAAAGTGACGGACGAGGATAACGGCGAGGTGACACCCGTGCGCAAGGAGCTTCACAAGACCATCAAGAAGGTGACCGAGGACATCGAGTCCATGAGCTTCAACACCGCCATCTCCAAGATGATGGAATGCACCAACGCGATGACCGCCGCGACAAAGGTCTGCCTGACGGACTATGTGACCCTGCTGCACCTGCTCAACCCCTTTGCCCCGCACATCACGGAAGAGCTGTACAGCCTGCTGCAGGCGCAGTACCCGGCCCTGCCCGCCGGCGGACTCTGCACGCAGACCTGGCCGGCCTTCAACCCGGAGTATCTGGTGGAAAATATGCGCGAGATCGTGGTGCAGGTGAACGGCAAGCTGCGTGACAAGGTGCAGCTGCCCGTGGATGCCGACCGCGAGACCGCCGAGGCCGCTGCCTTGGCCGCGCCCAAGGTGCAGGACTTCATCGCCGGCAAGACCATCCGCAAGGTGGTGGTGGTGCCCGGGCGTCTGGTGAATATCGTAGCCGGCTGATCCCCCATGTTCTTCCGCAAGCTCATCCTCGGCATCTGGGATTCCGTCTTTGCCTGGTTCACCCCCCGCTGGCGGCGGGAGGCCCATGCAGAGCTCTCATCCCTCACCCGCTATATCAATTATCATCGTCACGAGACCTTGCGGGTGACTGTTCCCGGAACAGGTGCCGACGGTGAGCCGAAAGCGCAGCCGCTGACCTTCGAGGACCTGCGGGAGCTGCAGCGCGGGCTGCGGCTGGCCCTGCTTGCCTGCGACCGAGAGGCAGCGGAAGGGCTGGAGAAAAAGCTCCGGGCCCTGTCCCTGCCGGGAGCGGAGCGCAATCCCCTTGCGGAGATGGTGGAATCCATCTTCGTAATCATGGTGGTCTTCCTGGGCATACGCACCTACTACGCCCAGCCTTTCCGCATTCCGACAGGCTCCATGCAGCCTTCTCTCAACGGCATTATCATTCACCCCGTGGATGAAGTGCCCTCCCTGCCCACCCGCGCGTGGCACACCCTCACCCTGGGCAGCTCGTATGTGGAGGCGGTGGCGGAGGTGCCGAAGAGTATCATACGCATCGAAGGTCGGCAGAAGTGGCTGCTCTTCTCCGTCACCGACGTAACCTTCAGCGACGGGAGCACGCTGGAGATACCCTCGGCCAAGGGTGCCGTGACGGCCTACTTTGCCGACCGGGGCAAGATAGCCGGGGTGGAAGCGGACGGCACCGCGCTCGGCATCCCCTTCGAACGCGGAGAGACCATCATTCGCGCCCGCGTAGATGCGGGGGATATGATTATTGTGAACCGCGTAGCCTACAACTTCCGCCTGCCGCGCCGCGGGGAGACCTTTGTGTTTGATACCCGCAACCTGAACACAGAGATGAAATCTCCCGCCGCTCTCCGTATGTCGGATCAGCGGGGCGGCACGCACTACATCAAGCGACTGTGCGGCCTGCCGGGGGATACCCTGTACGTGCAGCCGCCGTATCTGCTTATCAACGGCAAGCCCGCGCAGGAGCCCACTATCCGTCGCGTAGCCGAGGGCAAACCGCCGTTCAATGCGGTGGGTTATCAAAAGCTGTCAGCCCGACTCAACCCCTTGGCTCACCTGACGGATGAGCAGCCGCTCGTGCTCAAAAAGCCGATCAACAAGCCGAACCTGCGCGAGTATGCCGCCCTGGGAGATAACACGACCAACTCGCTGGATTCCCGCTACTGGGGACCCGTCCGCCAATTCAACGTCGTAGGCCCGGCAGCGTTCACGCTGTGGCCGTTCAGCTCCCACTGGGGCCTCATCGAATAACTTATACCCGCCATGTCCGATTCCGCCACCATCACCCGCAACGCCAAATCGAACCTCGCGTTCACCCTCATGGACCTACCGGAGGAGAAGCGCAACCGCATGGCCTGCTTGTATGCCTTCTGCCGGATTGTGGATGATATTGTGGACGAGCCCGGACTCACCCCGGACGAGCGGCACCGCGCCCTGGACCGCTGGCTGGGCATCGTTGACGGTAACATCGCCCCCCAGGCGGGCATCGAGCAGGAGGTGCACCGACTCATCACCGAGCTGAAGCTGGACAGGGAGCCGATTTACGGCCTGATCGAAGGCTGCCGGGGGGACATTACCCACCACCAACCCGCAACGCGCCGGGAGATGCTGGATTATTGTTACAAGGTGGCCTGCTGCACGGGTCTGCTCAGCGCACCCGTCATGGGGGCCTCCGAAGCAGCGCACGACTACGCCATCGCGCTCGGCTACGCTCTGCAAATTGTCAACATTCTGCGCGATGTGGCGGAGGACAACCGCAAGCACGGCCGCATTTATCTGCCTGCGGATGACATGGAACTTTTCGGTGTGACGGCGGAGGACATTCAGCAGCAGCGGACGGACTACCGCACGCGGCAGCTTTTCGCCTACGAGGCCGCCCTGGCGGAGAAGTTCTTTGCCGAGGCCGAAGAACTCTACCAAAAACTGCCCGTCGATGACCGCAACGCCCTCATTCCCGCGCAGGCCATGAGTCTCATCTACCACAATATTCTGGAGAAGATGCAGGATGACGAATACCGCGTCTTCGAGCGCCGCTACAGCGTCGGCAACTTCCGCAAGGTGTGGTTCCTGCTTCGCGCCCGCTTCAGCAATGTGGAGATGCCCAGCCTTCCCTCCATCCCCGGCATCTCCGATTGGCCCTTCTTCCGGGATAACAAGGAGAAGGAGGATAAATGAGGCGAGGCTCATTTCTTGCTTGAAAAACGGCGGAAGATGGTGTAGACTGGGGGAGATATGAAGATTTCCCTCCTCATCGCTTCTCTGTTAGCCTGCTGCAGCTTCTGCGCACGGGCGGAGGCACCGCGGCCGAACATCATCCTCGTGTTGGTGGATGATATGGGCTGGGGTGACACGAGTATCAACGCATCCGCAGCACGGGCGGAGGAGGCTGACACCCCGGTGATTCATACACCGACCCTGGAGCGCATCGCCCGGCAGGGCAGCCAACTGCGGCGGCATTACACGGCGGCGCCCGTGTGTGCTCCGGCGCGGGCCTCGCTCTTCAGCGGGGTGCATCAGGGGCATGCGGAGGTGATACGGAATAACAGTTTTGATGCGGCCCTGGAGAATAGCCACACCCTCGCGAGTGTCCTGCGCGCTGCGGGATACAAGACCGCGCTCATCGGCAAGTGGGGCATCGGCGGCGGTAAGGAAAGCGGCGGCACACCGAGCACCTGCCCGGCTTGGCCGACGCGACGCGGCTTTGATTTCTTCTTCGGATATAACAATCACCTGGCAGGTCACCGTCACTATCCCAAGGAGGAAAGCAACGCAGATCCCGAGACGCATCGCAATGCGATTTGGGACGGGGACAAGATGATTACCGATGACCTGGATACCTGCTACAGCACGGATCTCTTCACGGCGCGGGCCAAGGAGTGGATCAGTGAGCAGCAAAAACAGGACGCGGGGCGGCCTTTCTTCCTGGCGCTGACGCTCATCGCTCCGCATGCTCGCCTGGCCGTTCCGTCCTGCCCCTTCCCCGCAGAGGGTCTGCGCTGGCTGGGCACACCGGGGCACATGATTAACACGGCGCAGGGGGAGTGGGATTCCTTTATCGAACCGGAATATCGGGATAACAAGGCGTGGGAGGCGTATGCGAACAAGCGATTCGGCAAGGGCGCCCCGGCGGCACTGAACAGTGCACGGCGGCACGCCACGATGATAACGCGCATCGATCAAGCGTTGGGCGACCTCATCACGCATTGCGAGAAGCTGGGCATCGCGGAGAACACCTTCATCGTGTTCACCAGTGACAACGGTCCCCACAATGAACCGGGCGCGGTGAACCCCATCGCCGGACACCCCGCTCCCGCCCAGAATCCGGCCTTCTTCCGCAGCTACGGCACCTTCGACGGCATCAAGCGCGATGTTTGGGAGGGCGGCATGCGGGTTCCCTGCCTCGTGTATGCCCCGGGGCTGGTGAAACCGGGCACGGTGAGCATGCAGCCGAGCCAATTCCAAGACTGGATGGCGACTTTTGCGGATTTGGCAGGGGTGCCGAAGCCGATGCGCTGTGACGGCGTGAGCCTGCTTCCGGAGCTTCAGGGGCGCCCCTCCGCCGACCGGGGCGGGGTGGTCTACTCGGAGTACGCCTTCTCCGGAAGAATGGTGCAGTACGCTGACTACGCGTCCAACAAAAAGGGGCGTCCCCGCGGAGAGCAACAGATGCTGATTTTCCGCGATGGAGACCGCTGGCTCAAGGCGATCCGCACCGGCATTCGGACGGGTGAGGAGGATTTCGAGATCTATGATGTGGATGCTGATTCGCACGAGGCGCAGAATCTGGCCGATCGTTATCGGGACAAGCAGGGACAACTGAAGGCTGCCGCCTGCTACCAGCGACGGGCCTACTCCTACACGCGTGACCCGAAGGCAGGTGCGCGGCGCAATCCGTGCAACGGTCGCCGCTCCTACGATGCGCAGGCCGTTCCGGCGGATAAAGCGCAGGGTACCGCCCACGGGCTCGTGATGCGTCGCTTGCAGGCGTCTGCGCCTTGGGTGCCGGATTTCGATACCCTCCCGGGGGCCGACCGCGCGGAGCGGACGACGGTTGCGGGGCTGCAGGGGCTTGAGCTGCCGGCGGGCAGCATCACGGAGCTGCGAGGGTTCATCCGAGTGCCGCAGGATACAGCCGCAGCGCGTTTCTACCTGACGCTGGACAAGGTTCCGGGTTCCAAGGCTTATATCAAACTGCACAATTTCTGCCTCGTTGATGCAGATTCTAACTATACCCCGGGAACGGTCGCAACGGAAAGCTCGTCATCCAACGCCGAGGAGGCCGTGCCGGCGTCGGGTACACCGGGCATCCCGCTCAAGGCCGGTCTGCATGAGTTCACGATGGTGATTGTCCAGGGGCCCTCTGCCCCGGGTAAGGCTCTGTTGCAATGCGGCGATGAGCGCAGGACGGTGCCAGACGAGGACTTTTTCATAGAATAACACGGTCATGAAATACAGACGTTGCGGACACAGCGGTATTCTGTTACCGGAGATTTCGCTGGGACTTTGGCACAACTTCGGCCACGCAGCCTCGCCGTCGGATCGGCGGCGTCTGCTGGGCACGGCGCTGGATTTGGGTATCTGCCACATTGACCTGGCGGATAACTACGGCCCGCCTCCCGGCAGCGCGGAGGAGAACTTCGGGGCCCTGCTCCGCAGCGATTTCTCACGGCAGCGGGATGAGCTATTCATTTCCACCAAGGCGGGGCATGCCATGTGGCCCGGGCCTTACGGGGATTGGGGCTCTCGCAAGCACCTGCTCGCCGGGTTGGATCAAAGCCTGAAACGCCTGAAGCTGGATTATGTGGATATTTTCTACAGCCACCGCCCCGACCCCGAGACACCCCTGGAGGAAACGCTGGGGGCCTTGGTGCAAGCCGTGCGCAGCGGCAAGGCTCTCTACGTCGGCCTGTCGAAATATCCGGCCCCGCTCTTCCGCCGTGCATGCGCCTACCTGCGCGAGGAGAAAGTTCCCTGCCTGCTCCATCAGTTCCGTTATAACCTACTGGACCGCTCCTGCGAGCCGGAGGTGCTGCCGGCTACCGCGCAGGAGCACACGGGCGCCATCGTCTTCTCCCCCTTGGCCCAAGGCATGCTCACCGGTAAATACCTCAGCGGCATCCCCGCCGACTCCCGCGCCGCCACCCCCGGCCCCTTCCTTACCCCGGAAAAAGTCGCCGCCGACCACACCTGCGTCGCCGCCCTCCAACGTCTCGCTACCCAAGCCGGCATCCCCCTCACCCAACTCTCCCTCCGCTGGCTCCTCTCCCGCCCCGGCATCACCTCCGTCCTCATCGGCGCCCGCACCCCCGCCCAGCTCATCGACTGCGCCTCCGCCTCCTCCGCCCCACCCCTCCCCGCCGACCTCCTCGCCGCCCTTGGGTGGCTCCGACGCCTGCCCCCCGCCTTTCCAATGCCGTAGTCAAGCCTAAATCCGGTTTTCCCTGATTTTTCAAGGAAGGATGTGGATTCACTTTCTTCGGCGAGTCCCTCAATTCGGCACCTATTCTCACCTAACTCGTTGACACTCAACGGTGAAGGTTGAGGTGTGCATTTGCAATGCTGTAGTATTGCTGCGTGATACTTCGTAGTGATATCTACAGCCGCCGGGGGACAGCTATCATCAAGGGACTGGCCATTCTGTGCATGCTATACCACCATTTATTCGGTCTATATGCTGTCAATCCTTCTGTTGCAGTTCAGGCCCTACATATTTCAGCATTTTCTAAATATGCTAAATACGCAGGAGATGGCAATGTATGTGTTGCTCTTTTTGCTTTTGCCACGGGATATGGCTATTGCATCCTCTCTCAAAATGAAAATAAGTCTCTATTAGCTGCCGTCGCTATGCGACTAAAGCGATTCTACCCGTTCTTCTTATTTTTTTGTTTCCTATTTGTATTATTTTCGTTATTATCTCCCTACGAGAGGGAAATATGCAGCGACAGAATTCCTGACTATCTATTAAATACAATTGGGTTCAGACATGGAATATGCGACTATTGGTATATAGGTGTTTATCTGTTGTCAACGACGGTATTTTTCCCAATACTCTTATGGGGAAAACGCAAAGGGGCCATCCTGTACATTGTTTTGTTTGCAGTC
>CAMEZO010000083.1 GCA_945947905.1 uncultured bacterium | reverse complement strand
CCAGGAGACGACCTTGCCGTCCTCGAACTGTACGTTGGCAGACTCCTCCTGCAGCCAAGCGGTGGACATGCCGTGGCGCGCGTGGTAATAGTCATCCCAATAGGGGCCGTAATAAGGCCCGTAGGGGTAAAAATCATTTGCCACGGTCACCGGCCTCGGCGCGGTATACACCCATTTCTCCGCTGTTTTGCCGTTGCGCAGTCCCAGTGTCAGTTTGCGCTGAGGAGCTCCCCAAGCCAGGTAAACGGCCGAGGTCGACATGCCGTAGGTAATGTGCCCTTCACGAACCAACTGCTGTTGCTTGGCCGGCAGTTGGCTGAACATCGCCGGGTTCTCCTGAATGCGCATGGCCGGGGTCACCGTCTCGCAGGAGACAAGGCAGAGAGCTGCCACCGATGCCGCCGCCGCGCCGAGCAAATGCCTGTAACTTCTCTTGTTCATGGCTCCGAATTTACCACGAAATCCCCGCCATGCCAAGAAAAAAGCCCGTTCTTCGCTACTCTTTGCGTCATAAGGGCCCTGCTGCCGAAGTTGAGAGTTGCCAAGTCGGGCCGCAGCGTGTAGTATGTGCCGTCCCCGCTTATGAAAAGCAATTTCTTTATGTTAGGGGTAATCCTGAGCATGATCGTCGTGATCATCTACAGCTATTTTACAACTGTTCCGGATTGCCGCAGGAAGACCGGGTTAGATATGCCGGCCTACGGGGCTACACAGCACTTCGGACTGCATCGTCTGGTCAATATCCTTTGTTACGAGGAAAGCTATTGCTTCAATGTGACGGCGGAGCAGTTCGCAGCGCTGAAGAAAAACATGGACCGGGAGGGTGACTGGAAATTCTCAGACGATGTCATCGAGGAATTTTTCACGATGGACCTCAAGTCCTTCCGCTCGGAGAAGGGGCTGTACGGCATCCGCGAGCCGAAAGGTGATTGGCGGGGCACCTGGCTCTTCTACTGCCCGCGGCGCGAGCTGCTGCACGTGGGCACCTTCCAGCGCTGAAGGTCCCCGTCTCAGCGGCCGATATCGATGATATTCACCTCCGGCGGGCAGAAGAAGCGCATGCCCATGGTGGCCCCCACGCCGCGCGTTACGAAAATACGGCGCGCACCTTCGTAGTTGTAGAGCCCGGCGGGCATGTCCGAGCGCAGGCTGATGAAGCGGCGCGGCTCGGTGAAGGGCACCCCCAGCTGCCCACCGTGCGTGTGGCCGCTCAGCATCAGGTGCCAGTGGTAGTCCTTCAGCAGTTCCCGGCTCTCCGGGTCGTGGGAGAGCAGCAGCACGGGCACATCGTCCGCTGCTTCTGTTGCCAGGCACTGCTCCGGGGCCTCGTCCCCTTCGTTGTAGTCCCCCAGCCCTACGATGCGCAGACGATGCCCGGCGGGGCTCTGCCACTCCACGGATTGGTTGCGGAGCAGGGGGATGCCTGCCGTGCGGTACACGCGCTCCACCTGTTCCTGTTTCTCGTAATCCTGATTACCCAAAATGGCGAAGGTGGGGGCAATGCTCTTCATGCGCCGCAGGGCCTCCACCATGCGACGCGTGCGCATGAAGCGCGAGTTGACCATGATGAGGTCGCCGCCGAAGATAATGAGGTCCGGCTTGGCCTGCTCGATGGCATCCAGGGCCTCATCCAGCAGCTCCCGGCTGTCGTGTACATCCGCCAAAAAGGCAACGCGCAGGGGCCCCGCGCCCGGCAGGGTCTCCGCCGGCATCGTCAGGTAGTTCACTTCCAACTGCCGCGCGCTGTAGCGGCCGTACCACTTCATGCCGTGGTACGCGACAATCAGCAACAGCAGGAGGATGCACAGCTTCCAATGCCGGCGGAGAAACGCTTTCATCAGTCGCGGATGGCGTTGAAGATGCTCAGCTCGGGGTCGGTGAAGATGCCGTCCTTGCGGATGAGCTTGCCGTCGAAGTAGATATCACCGCCGCCGCATTCCTCGCGCTGAATGCACACTAAGTCCCAGTGAATGGCGGACTCATTGCCGTTCGGGGCTTCGTCGTAGCACTGCCCGGGGGTCAGGTGGAAGGAGCCGGCAATCTTCTCATCGAAGAGGATGTCGCGCATGGGCTTGAGTACATGCGGGTTCAGGCCCAGGGCAAACTCGCCGATGTAGCGCGCGCCGGGGTCGGTGTCCAGAATGGCGTTCAGCTCGGCGTCCTTGCCGTTGCAGTGGGCCTCGACGATCTTGCCGTTCTCGAAGCGGAAGCGCACGCCGTCAAAGGGAATGCCATGGTAGATGCTCGGGGCGTTGTAGCAGAGGGTGCCGTTGATGCTGTCCCGCACGGGGGCGGTGTACACCTCGCCGTCCGGCACATTGCAATCCCCCGCGCAGACGATGGCGGGAATCCCCTTGATAGAGAACTCCAGATCCGTGCCCGGGCCCACGATGCGCACGCGGTCCGTGGCCTCCATCATGGCCTTGATCTTCTCCATCCCCTTCTTCAGCTTGGCGTAGTCGGCCAGGCAGCAGCGGAAGTAAAAGTCCTCGAAGTCCTCGGTGCTCATGCCCGCAGCCTGCGCCATGGAGGGCGTGGGCCAGGCCAGCACGGTCCACTTGCGTTGGTTGACGGTGAAGTTGCTCGCTTCGCGCAGGTGCTTGCTCACCAGCTTCATGCGATCGGCGGGCACGTCGGCGGTCTCGAAGGTGTTGTCATCCGCATAGAAGCAGATGTGCACATCCATATCCTGGGCGCGTTGCAGGCGGTAGCGGCCTTCCAGGGCGTACTGCTCCTCGGTCGCCTCGCGGTTCAGCTCGCGGCTGATGCGGCAGTGTCCCAGCTCAACATGGGGAATGCCGCCTGCCGCCCGTACCGCACGGATGAGTTGCACCACCATCTCGTCCGGTATGTTCTGCATGCGCAGGTTCACATGCTCCCCGGGCTGCACGCGTACGGAGTAGTTCACCACCTGGCGGGCCAGTTGCTCCAATCTCGGGTCGGTCATGGCCTTATCAGTGGGTTGCGGGGTTCAGGATGCTCAGTTCGGGGTCGGTGAAGATGCCGTCCTTGCGGATCAGCTCGCCGTCGAAGTAAATCTCGCCGCCGCCGTAGTCCGCGCGCTGAATGCACACCAAGTCCCAGTGCACCTGGGAGCGGTTGCCGTTGTCGCACTCTTCGTAGGCTTGGCCGGGGGTAAAGTGGAAGGAGCCTGCGATCTTCTCGTCGAAGAGGATGTCGCGCATGGGCTTCAGCACTTCCGGGTTCACGCCCAGGGCAAACTCGCCCACGTAGCGTGCGCCTTCATCGCTGTCCAGAATGGCGTTCAGCTCCGCATCCTTGCCGTCGCAGTGGGCCTCGACAATCTTGCCGTTCTCGAAGCGCAGCTTCACGCCCTCAAAGGGGATGCCGCGGTAGAGGGAGGGGGCGGTGTAGCTCACCACGCCGTTCACGCTGTCGCGCACGGGGGCGGAGAATACCTCGCCGTCCGGTATATTCAGCTCGCCGGAGCAGGGGATGGCGGGCATGCCCTTGATGGAGAAGGTGAGGTCCGTGCCCGGGCCCACGATGTGCACGCGGTCCGTGCGCATCATGCGGGCGGCCAGCTTGTCCATCGCCACGCGCAGGCTGCTGTAGTCGGCCAGGCAGCAGCGGAAGTAGAAGTCCTCGAAGGCCTCGGTGCTCATCCCGGCGCCTTGGGCCATGGCGGGGGTGGGCCAGCGGAGCACGCACCAGCGGGTGTGGTTCACGCGCTCGTCAATGGAGGGGCGCATCAGGCGCTGGGCCAGGCTCATGTTTTCGGCGGGCACGCCGCTGTTCTCGAAGCTGTTGTGGCCGCCGCGCACGGCGATGTAGCAGTCCATGGCCTGCATCTCCTCCAGCGCGAATTTGCCGATGGCCTCGTACTGCGGCTCGGTGGCGCCGGAGAGCATCTCGCGGGTCACGCGGCCGTGGTGCAGGTGCAGGTGGGGAATGCCGCCCGCCGCGCGCACCGCGCGTATCAGTTGAATGGCTACCTCGTCCGGGGTGTCAAACATATCCAGCAGCACTCGCTCGCCGGGCTGCACCTTGCAGGAGTGCTTCACCAGGTTCTGCGCCAGTTGTGTCGTTCTCGGGTCTGTCATGATCGGTGTTGTGTTTGTAAAGGTATCAGCAGGGCTTGGTCAGTTCCTTCATGGCGTCCTGCAGGTCTTGCTGCGTCACGTTGTCGGCCAGGTAGGGCACGCCGCAGCGGTGCAGCAGCACAAAGCGTATGCGCCCGCCCGCAAATTTCTTGTCGGCGGTGGTCAGGGCCAGGGCGCGGTCTATGTCGACTTCCTGCGGCAGCACCAGGGGTAGCTCCAGCGCGCGCAGGGTGTCCAGTACTTCGCGTTCGTCCTCGCGGCTCAGTCCGCCCAGCTTGCGGGAGAGGTAGAGTGCCCCGCGCAGGCCCAGGCTCACCGCCTCGCCGTGCAGCAGGCTGCCGTAGGGCACCGCGGCTTCGATGCCGTGCCCCAGGGTGTGCCCCAGATTCAGGAAGGCGCGCACGCCGGAGGTCTCGCGTTCGTCGGCTTCCACGATCCCGGCTTTGATGGTCACGTTGTCCGCGATGAGCTCGGGCAGTTTCTCCACGGTGCGCAGGGTAAAGCCCAGGTCAATCTCGTCCGCGGCATTTTGCAGGGCGCGGAGCATGGCGGGGCGGTTCAGGGCGGCATGCTTCACCATTTCGGCCATACCCTCACGCATCACGCGCGGCGGCAGGCTCGTGAGGGTGGTGGGGTCTGCCAGTACCAGTTGCGGCTGGTGAAAACTCCCCACCAGGTTCTTGCCGCAGGGCAGGTTCACGCCTGTCTTGCCGCCCACGGAGCTGTCCACCTGGGCCATCACGGTGGTGGGTACCTGCACAAAGGGGATGCCGCGGTAATAGGTGGCGGCCGTAAAGCCGGCCACATCGCCCACCACGCCGCCGCCCAGGGCTACCACGAAGCTGCTGCGGTCGTGCCCGGCGCGTACCATTTCCTCTGCCAGCATCTCGACGGTGCGCAGGGTCTTGTTCGCTTCGCCTGCTTCCATGATGTGCGTGCTCACGCTGTAGCCGGAGTCCTCCAGGCTCATCTTCACCTGCTCGCCGTACAGGGGGTACACATTGCTGTCCGTTATCAGGGCGGCTTTGCCGGTCAGGCGCCGGCGCGATACCCGGAAGCCCAGGTTGCTCAGGGAGGCGTTTGCAACGTGTACGACGTAGGAGCGTTCGCCGAGGTTGAGTGATACATCTGGCATAGGGCCCCATTCTAGTGCCTTTGCGCGCAGGATGCAAGGGCGAAATGCGGCATATTCCGCCCTTTCTCCCGCTGCTGCCGTATTTTGGGCTTGCCCGTCGCCGCCTCTTGTGGCAACATATGCCGCACTACTATGGCTCGCATCAACGATCATTTCCTCAAACTCCAGGCCGGGTACCTCTTCCCGGAAATCGGCCGCCGTGTCGCGGCTTTCGCTGCCGCTAACCCGGATAAAGCTCCTTCCATCATTCGCTGCGGTATCGGCGATGTCACCGAGCCGCTCCCGCAGGTCGCCATCGAGGCTATGCACAAGGCCGTGGACGACCAGGCCAAGCGCGAGACTTTCCACGGTTACGGCCCGGAGCAGGGCTATGCTTGGCTCCGCGAGGCTATTGCGGAGGTCTCTTACAAGGCTCGCGGCGTGCAGGTGGAGGCCGATGAAATCTACGTCTCCGACGGCGCTAAGTGTGATACGGGCAACATCCTCGACATCTTCGGGCATGACAACATCATCGCCGTGCCGGATCCCGTGTATCCCGTGTATGTGGACACCAACGTGATGAACGGCAACACCGGCTCCGCCCGCCCGGATGGCTCCTACGAGGGGCTCGTTTACCTGCCCTGCACGCCGGAGAACGGCTTTGTGCCGGAGGTGCCGCAGCAGCGCGTGGATCTGGCTTACCTCTGCTTCCCGAACAATCCCACGGGTGCCGTGGCTACCTATGACCAACTGAAGGCTTGGGTTGACTACGCGCTGGCCAACGACACGATCCTCCTCTACGACGGTGCCTACGAGGCTTTCGTGACGGATCCCTCCGTCCCCACGTCCATCTTCGCCATCCCGGGGGCGCGCCGCTGCGCCATCGAGTTCCGCTCCTTCTCCAAGCAGGGCGGTTTCACGGGCGTGCGCTGCGGTTATATCGTCATTCCGCGTGAGCTGATGGGTAAGGACGCGCAGGGCAATCCCGTTCCCGTGGCGCAGCTCTGGAGCCGCCGCCACAGCACCAAGTTCAACGGCGCCAGCTACATCGTGCAGCGCGGGGCGGCCGCTCTCTTCACCCCGGAGGGTCAGCAGCAGACCGCCGAGCTTATCCGCCACTACCTCGGCAATGCGGAGCTGCTTTCCGCCGCCTGCCGTGCCGCCGGTCTGCGGGTGTGGGGCGGGGCCAATGCGCCCTATGTCTGGGTGCAGACGCCGGACGGCATGGGCAGCTGGGAGTTCTTCGACAAGATGCTCTCGGAGGCTCTGGTGGTCATCACGCCCGGTGCCGGTTTCGGTGCCCACGGCGAGGGTTTCTTCCGCATCTCGGCTTTCAACAGCCGCGCGAATGTGGAGGAGGTCTGCCGCCGCATCACCGAGCTGCTGGCGCACTGATCGCCGCCCCCTTGCGTTTTCGTCCCCTGTTTCCGCCGCCGTGCGGGGGCAGGGGGCTTGCTTTTGCCTTGCCAAGCGCACCCGCTTGTGCTACAGTGGGCGGCATGAAGCATGTGTTGCAATCCTGCCGCTTGTACGGCATCGTGGATATGGGCTACACCGCCCCCGGGCAGGTAGCGGAGAAGACGTCGGCGTTGCTCGCGGGCGGGGTGCGCATCCTGCAACTGCGTGCCAAGGGGCTCCCGCTGCCGCAGGTGGCGGAGCTGGCGCGCATCATGCAGCCTCTCTGCCGGGCCGCCGGTGCCGTTTTCGTGCTGAATGATTACCCGGAGCTGGCGGCGGAGTTGGGGGCGGATGCCGTCCATGTGGGGCAGGACGCGGGGCCGCTGGCGCAGGTGCGTGCCGTCGTGGGGCCGCAGATGCTCGTCGGGCGTTCCACCCACAGTCCGCAGCAGGCTCTGGATGCCCTCGCGGAGGGGGCGGACTACATCGGTTTCGGGCCGCTTTTCCCCACGGGTACCAAGCCGGGCCGCCCTGCCATCGGCTTGCAGCATATCGCGCAGGTGCAGGCTCAGCTGGGGGATCTGCCCATGTTCTGCATCGGCGGTATCAATGCGGCCACGCTTCCCGACGTGCTGGCGGCGGGGGCGCGGCGCGTGGTCATTGTCTCCTGGCTCTTGCAGCAAAAGGACATCGCAGCGGCTGCCCGCTCGGTCAATGACAAACTTGCGCATTGACTTCCCCGCTCCCTGCGCTATCATTGTTCCCCGTGGAAACCATTATTTCTCAAGGCATTATCGAGTCCTACTTCGGCAAGCTCTCCTCTTGCCTGCAGTTGGATGCAGCCATCGTCGGCGGTGGGCCCAGCGGCATCGTCTGCGCTTACTATCTCGCCAAAATGGGGCACAAGGTCGCCCTGTTCGATCGCAAGCTCTCCCCGGGCGGCGGTATGTGGGGCGGCGCTATGATGTTCAATGACATCGTGGTGCAGGATGAGGCTCTGCCCATCATCGATGAGCTGGGCCTTTCCCACAAGCCTTACAAGAGCGGCACCCACATCGTGGATTCCGTGCACGCCACCGCGGGCCTCCTCTACCGCGCGACTCAGGCCGGTGCCATCGTGTTCAACTGCTATTCCGTGGAGGATGTCGTCTACAAGCAGGGCCGCGTCGGCGGCGTTGTCGTCAACTGGACCCCCGTTCTGCGCGAGGGGCTGCACGTCGACCCCCTCACGCTCGCTTCCAAGGTCGTTCTCGATGCCACCGGGCATGATTGCGAGATTGCCCGCACCGTCGCGCGCAAGAATGGTGTCTCTCTCGCTACCCCCACCGGCGGTGTCGTCGGGGAGATGAGCATGGACGCCGCCGAGGGCGAGCGCACCACCATCGACAATACCAAGGAGATTTACCCCGGGCTCTTCGTCTCCGGTATGGCCGCCAACGGCGTCTCCGGCAGCTTCCGTATGGGACCCATCTTCGGCGGTATGCTCATGAGCGGTAAGAAGGTTGCGGAGCTCATGTCCGCCGCCATTCGCAGCCTCGCTTGATCCCTCGCTGCCCCCTCTTTTCCCTGCTGCGGGCCTTTTCCTCCCCCCGCAGCAGGATTTTTTTGCCCCTACCGCATTTTTTTCTTGCCCTTACCCCCCGCGTAAGCTAAAATATCAGCATCGATACGTTCTCTGTACATTCAACACGTTTCTTCACCATGCGCGCGGTAGTTCTTTCCCCCGTCCTCTCTCCGGTGGCTTCTTCCGCCCCTTTTTAACCCCGCCACCACTCACTTTTCATTCATGAAACTCACTTCCCTCGCTGTACTCTCCCTCCTCGCTGCCCTCGCATGTCCCATCTTTGCCACTGACTTTATTGTCGACCGCGTGAATAAAGAGGACGCCGCCGCTTCCGAGTTTTTCTTTGACAGTGGAAAGGGCTTGTTCTGGCAACCCGGTGCGGGGGGCACGATGGGGTCAAGTGCCGCCGTTGATGCTTTCATTGAGGTGTGGAAAAAGAATGCCACTGAACATGGCGGTGATGTGGCGGATATGTCCTTTTTGGGGGAATGGGGAACGGTGGGTACCACCAAGGGAACCGTGAGCCAAGCCGGAATTGATGAGGCAAGGACGAACGGGATTTCCGCCACGGCGGTGCAGTTGTTGGTCGGTAGTACCTCCGGGGCCGGAAAAGGTCAGCTGACTGCGGATGGTAATGAGTGTTGGGCTCACGCTGCTTCTAATGTCCTGCAATATTGGCAGAGTTATTATGGAGTGTTTAGCGCACATGCTGAAAAGTTGCAGCTTGGATATGCTGTGGAGGATAGGAAAACAGCAATTGCGTTGGGCGGGACCCAGTCTTTGAAGTTAAGTAGATGGTTTTATCTGTCGGGGTCGAATAATGGAGGAGACGTAGCGAAAGCCATGCTCTCCTATATCGCGGATACGAGTGGCGCATTATATCATGGCCAGGCTCTTGGTGCATTTGAGAATATATATTCTAGTAGTATTACTCTACAGAATGGTAGCGTAAAGTCACAGGGTTTTGAAAAAGAAAGTATCTTCGATGTTTTTACCTTGACGGGAACGACTTTTTCTGAGAGACTAACGAGTTTGGCCTGCAAGGTCTTTGATTGTGAGATTCAAGAGGGACAGGTCGTTCAGAAATCGTATGGCAATATTGCGGAGTTTGCTATTCACGATGCGCGACCTAACCCCAATGCTTCGCATTCTCTCACTCTGTATGGGTTCGGATTGAATAATGATGGAGTAATTGATAAGCTTTATTATTGTGATTCTGATGACCAGAGTTTTCAGTTGAAGACATATTATATCAAGCTTAGTAGCTACAATGGCGGGGATGAGCATCTATTCTTGTATGATTCTCTTGAACAGGAGTCGAGTTATACTTATTTCAAAACACTGACTTTCATAAGAACACCGGATGCTTTCAAGGAAAAAGGCCGTCAATACTGGAACGGCGATTTAGAGTGGAGCGGCACGGGCGAGAACGGCAGCACTTGGAAGCAAGGTGCCGGTATGGGGAGTAATGCGGAAGCCCTTCCTGATGGAAAGACCGGATGGCGCGTTTTGGTGGATGGAACATATTATGACAGCTACTTCGATGAAAATCGCAATATTAGCTTTAAGAATGCCGGTGATGTGACTGTCGAAGGTAAAATTCGTGCGGGGGCTATCAAGATAGCATCGGGTGCGACGAAATTCCTAGCTGCCAACGCTGATTCATCTATTGACGGAACGGGGAATGTGACCATCAGTGATGGTGCTTCCTTGGAGGCTTGTCTCAACCTGGGGGAGAGGGCTGTCTCCGTGGAGGGAAGTGGTTCCTTTACTTACGCTGCGAAGGAGGCTGTGAAACTTGCCGGTCTTTCTGTGGCCGATGGCGCTTCCGCTACTTTTAAGGATAAGGGTGTGTACGAGATTTCCGCAGTCGGGACGCTTGCAGGACAAATTAGTGTGAAGGATGCTGCCGAGATAGTCTACAGAGCTTCGGGAGATGTGAATGTGGCTAAGTT
>CAMEZO010000082.1 GCA_945947905.1 uncultured bacterium | reverse complement strand
ACAAAATAAGAAGCAATGAAAAGCATACCAACATACAAGACACCCCCGATTCCATAGACTGATGAAAAAAATACTGATTTCGATATTCTTTCTTTTAGGTGCAATTCAGGCAAATTCCGCAGACTGGAAGAGCTTTGGATTAGGAGAAGAACGTAAGTATCTCGGAAATCATTTTCTAATTGAGTATCCTCCCGATTTTACATTCTCTCCTGAAAGTCGTATTTTTCCCGTTGGATACAAGGGCGAAAGAAGAAAAGCGAAAATTGATATAGGAGGAGATTTTCTTATGCTGGAAAGTCGACAAAGGAAGTTTAGCATCATTGTGTTCAACTTTGTTTCTGATCTCGGCAATAGTGATGGATCTCCTATGGATGTGGATGAAACTATAGCTTTTCAAAAATCCACGTTGAATTTTCCTACAGTGGAACACAGAAAATCTTGCACCGTTGTTCATGGTATCACTCGGGACGGATTACACTATATAGCATACTTTATTCCGAATCGTGAAAGTGCCGGTGGCGCCGTCTTTTCTCAAAAGCTCGTCTTTACTTCCCCTACGCCCATGAAGCAAGTTGATCCCGTAATAATAGAAGTAATATCCAGATTCAAATCATCTTATGATATATATGGTCCCCCTCAATGAGTCTTATTCGGGGGTGAAATCTGAGCATCCCCTTGAATCAGTCAGTCGGTCTGAAGTACACCGGATCGAGGAGGGGGATTCGCGATTGAGGGCTCCGGAGCTGACGGAGTGTCTTTTTCCTTTCCCGAGTAAGCAAAATGTGCTATACTCACTCCCGATGAAGGGAGACCCGCTGCATGTGTGATGAAGAGCCCCGCCTGCGGGCTGCTGATTTGGAACTCCTGGCCGCCGAGCGCCTGAAGGAGTTGCAAGCCCGGGGCGAGACGCTGCACCCCGTGGTGAATCGCAGCCGCAAGTTGGCCGCGCATTTCTGGGGCAGTGCGTGGATGAAGCACTTGGCCCGCTGCGAGTCCGGCGGGCTGTGCCTATCCCCGGGCCGCAGCCTGTTGCGTCGCGGCTGCGTGCTGGATGTGCGCGTGACCCCGGGGAGCATCCGTGCCTTGGTCTCTGCCGAGTGCCTGTACGAGGTTGAGATCGGCATCGCCCCCCTCGATGAGGAACGGCAGGAAACCCTGCGCACGATGTGCAGCGGACGCATCGCCTCTCTGCTGTCTCTGTTAGACGGCACCACGGACGCCGCCCTGCTGGAGCAACTCTGCGACCCCGACACCGGGCTGCTGCCGGAGCCCGCCGACTGGCACATGAGCTGCACCTGCCCGGACTGGGCGGAACCCTGCCCCCACGCCGCCGCTGCCGTGTATGCAGTCGGCTGCCTCATCGACGCCGACCCCTCCCTGCTGTTCACCCTGCGACAGGTGCAGCCGGAGACCCTCATTGCCGAGCCCTCCACCGCTGCCGAGGACTTCGATGCAGGCAAGCTGTCCGCTACCTTCGGCATCGATCTGGATTTGGAATAGCTGACACATTTTTGCCTTGAACCGGAGGCCGCAACCCTCTATCCTAGCCCTAAAGCACTTTTAACCATGAACTCGCCCATACTGCAAGTCCGTCAACTGGTGCGCCACTTCGGCCCCGTTCGCGCGGTGGATGATATTTCCTTCGAACTCTTCCCCGGCCAATCCGTCGGTCTCATCGGTGCCAACGGCGCCGGCAAGACCACCGCCATGCGCATGCTCACCACCCTGGACGTACCCGACAGCGGAGAGATTATCATCGACGGCATCGATGCCCTGAAATCCCCCGAGAAAGTACGCACCCTGATCGGGTGGATGCCGGATGCCATCAGCCTGCCGCCCATGACCACGGTCCGCGACTACATCGACTTCTTTGCCCGCGCCTACGGGCTGGTGGGCGATCACCGCGTGAGCGAGGTATCCCGTGTGCTGGAGTTTTGCCATATCTCCGACCTGCAGAATCGCAAGGTGACCAAGCTCTCCAAGGGGCAGGAGCAACGCCTGAGCCTGGCCCGCACCCTCATCGGCAACCCCCGCCTGCTGATCCTGGACGAACCCGCCGCCGGCCTGGATCCCAAGGCTCGCGTGGAGTTCAAACAACTGGTGCAAACGCTGTTGAAGGAGGGCAAAACCCTGCTCATCAGCTCCCACATTCTGTCCGAGTTGTCAGAAATGTGTGACACCATGATCTTCATGAACGACGGCAAGATTATTCGCCAGGGCAACCGCGAAGAGCTGGCCCGCGGCGAGCAGGAAGGCACCTGCATCCGTCTGGCGGTGGCGGGAGACAATGCGGGGCTGACCCTGCACCTGCAGGAAAGCGATCGCTGGAAGGTACAGCAGGTTACCCCCCAATCCGTCACGGCCCTCTTCCTGTCCGATGACCCGCAGAAACTGGCCGATGAACTGCGCGAGCTGTGCGCCGCCTTCCCCATCTGCGAGTTTGCCCACTGCACCCGCGCGCTGGAAGACACCTTCATCGACATCCTGAATCATGCGGCGAACGACCGCACAGCCCCGAGCGCATCATGAGCACCGACTTTTCCGATCGCCTGCCCGTGGCGATGGTGCGCAGCCTGCGCCAATGCAGACGCGCACCGCTGTATCCCTTGGCTGTTCTGTGCTACATCCTGCTGGCCTGGGTTGTTATCAGCCCGAGTGAGGGTGAGCTCCCGAAGCCGGGCACCATTACCTCGTGGCTGATGGTGGGCGTCTGCGGAATTGTGCCTGCCATGATCGGTATGCAGATAGCGGGTGATAATAACGAGAACAACTTCATGCGCCTGGTTCCCATCGGCTCCCGTCGGCTGGTTTGGGGTATCTGGCTTTCCGGCCTTGTACAGTGTGTGTTCTTTGTTCTGATATTTGTGCCCATCCTGTTGTGGGGCTTAGACACCGGGAACGCTTGGAAACTGGCGGGCGTTGCGGTACTGCTCGGAGGCTTCTTCACCTCCCTGTGGATGATGGCGTTCTCCCTGCGCGGCATTGTCGGCAAGGCTGCGGCGGTGGCTGTCGGTATCTGTGCCTTGGGGATGGGCGACGCGGTATGTTTTCACCTCCAATCCGTCCCCCCCTTATCCTTATTCGTGTGGGAAGTCGAGCCGCCGGTGGTGTTATCCGCCCAACTGCTCACGGGGACAGCCCTTTTCTTCATTTGCATGACGCATGTGCGGCGAGTGTACGCCTCCGTCTCGGAGAACTTGGTTGCTCTACCCCGCGTGATTGCCATCCTCGGGGTAGCCGGCTTGATTGGCTTGGGGGTGTATGCGGCTCCTAATGAGAGCATATGGCAGATGGCCATGTTACTGCCGGAGGTGGTGTTCATTTTGGAGACGGCGTTACCCATGCCGGAAGCATGGAAGGTACGCTCTGCCTGCCCGGTTTTACCGCGACTGCTCACTGTGCCCGGCATGTGGCCTGCCGGGTGGACTTTATTGCTGTGTACCCTTCCCGGATTATGGGTTGCATATACACACCCGGGGATGATCCGGGACGGACGGCTTTTCGATAGCGTTAAACTCGTGGCAGAGCCGGTCGTTGTGGTATTGCTTGCGGTTGCCTTCATGGATCTCTTCTGTGCCCGTTCCGGCACCAAACGCGCGAGCATCTTCGTCTTCATTATGATCGTGCTGTTTGTGCTGAAGGACCGTCTGATCGATCTTCTGTCCTTGATTCGAGGCGATTCCGTCGATGGGGGCTCAAGTTATGTGATCCTGTTTTCTGTCTCCTTCGTACTCTACTTCATTGTAACCTTCCGCAACAAGAAATAAGATGAATACCCAACCCTATTTCAGCGATCTCCTCCCGGTAGCGATGGTGCGCAGCTGGATGCAGTGCCGCCGCTCGCCGCTCTATTTGCTGGCGGTAGCCGCCCTGTTGGCACTCAGCTTTCTTAACTGGGAGTTCCCCGAGGCCGATACTGCCTTGGCTGCCGATAAACTGCGCGGTATTCCCATCGGCACCATGCTGATGCTCGTGTGCGGGCTGGTGCCGTTAACGGCAGGCTTGGTGGTGCGCGGGGATGTAGGTAAAAACAACTTCATGCGGTTGGCACCCGTCAGCTCCGTACGCATGGTGTGGGGCATTTGGCTGAGCTTCGCGGTGCAGGCGTTTATCTTGGCGGGAGTGTATGCCGTGTCCATGTATTTCATGGGTTTTCCGATAGGCTACATCATGTACTTTTCGATTCTGCTGCTTGCGTTCTCCTGCGGGTTGATTGCGCTGTGGATGCTGGCGATGAGTTTCAGCGGCTTAGCCTTCCTGATGACGTCAGCGGGGGTAGCCGGGTTATCGATGACCGCCTTCCAATGTTTTGGCGCACTGGCACCCGGGGGGGTGCTGTTTGATGACTACTTCGGTGCAGAATCACTGCTGCATGAGTTTAGGATGCCTGCGGAATTCCCTATTTATTTTCTGCTGTTTCTTGTGCCACCGACCGTACTCTTCCTGTCCGTGATGACCCAAGCCCGCAATGCGTATGCAGGCCCGACGGAAAACCTGGTGCTATGGACTCGTCTGGGCGGATTAGTGAGTCTCCTGAGTTTGTTTTTGATGCCTGAATCCCGGGGCTTATTTGCAAGTGGGATAGACAATATTTTATTTGTAGGTCTTTATTTCACATCGGCGGTGGGGCCTCTTATGATGGAAGCCGTACTGCCGGTGGCGCGGCCCTGTGCCGTGCGTGTCCCTCTGCCCGGCTTCCCCGCCTTCCTGCAACGGCCGGGGGCCATGGCGCGCGGGGTGTGGATGCTCTTGTATATCGGTTTGGGCGCAGCCGGTATCAAGTTAATGATGCCCGAGTTCGGGGCAGAATCGATGGTGAGCCTTCTGTTGTTCTTCGGAACCATGTACTACGTTGCCGATGCCGTGACCACCCTGAGCTGCTCCTCTTCGTCCGGCAAGCGGCTGCCGGTGTTTGCCATCACGATGGTGTTTGCAGCGGTATTCATTCCGGTATGCCTTTTCGGCAGATCTTCACAGGAACCGAATGACGTTATATCGTTTTTCCTGGCTATAGCTATCGTGCTCCACATGTTCGTTGCGGCATTGATGAGGCGGTGAGACAGAATCGAGACTTGAGCCGGCGGCTCTTTTGTGCTACAATGCCGCGCATGTTGAGCAGGTTGGCAGCGTGGTGCGTCTCCCTTGCCCTCGGCTTGGTCGTCGGGGGGTGCGGGGACAGTCGCAGCAGCGTGGAGCGTGCCACAGAGCAGGGCATCCTCATTGTCGGCAACGGACAGGAACCCGTCAGCTTGGACCCCCACAAAGCGACGGCTGTGGCGGATGGAAAAATCATCACCGCCCTGTTGGAAGGTCTGGTGCGCCCCGACCCCAAGGACGACACCGGCGTGCTCCCCGGCATGGCCGAGAGCTGGGAGCGGAACGAAGACGCCACCGTCTGGACTTTCCGCCTGTGCGAGGCCCGCTGGAGCGATGGTCGTCCCGTGACGGCGCAGGATTTCACCTATGCCTTCCGCCGCATGCTGCACCCGAGCTTCGGCGGCAAGTACGCAGAGATGCTTTACCCGCTGAAGAATGCGGAGCGTTTTAACAAAGGCGAATGCCCCTGGGAGGAAGTGGGCGTGCAGACCCCGGATGCGCACACCCTGGTGCTCACGATGGGCGGCCCCATGCCGCACCTCCTCCCTCTGCTTCTGCACTTCACCTGGTGTCCCCTGCCGGCGCATCATGTCGAGGCCATGGGCGGGATGCTCGACCGCCGCAGCCTGTGGATGAAACCGGAAAACTGGGTGGGCAACGGCGCCTATGTGCTCGCGCAGCATGAATATAATAACTTTTTGGAGGTGCGGGCGAATCCCCTCTACCACCGTGCTGCTCAAGTGCGCAACAAGGGCGTGCGCTTCCTGCCCACCGTGAATGGGTACACGGAGACACGGATGTTCTTCGACGGTAAGCTGCATATCACCAACAACGTGCCGCCGGAGATGGCCGCTTGGGCCGCGCAGAAGGCTCCGACCGAGTTCTGCAACGATGCGTACTACAGCACCGTGTTCTACCGCCTGAACACCGCCCGTCCGCCCCTGAACGACCCGCGTGTGCGGCGCGCTCTTTCCTTGGCACTGGACCGCGAGGCCTTGGTGCGGGATGTGGTGCGCGGTGTGGGGTCGCCGTCCTTCGCTTTCACGCCGCCGGTGTCCGGGTATGCACCCGTGGTGCCGGGGTGGTCGCACGGCACGCAGGAGCAGCACCTGGCCGAGGCGCGCCGCCTGCTGGCGGAGGCCGGTTTCCCCGACGGACGCGGATTCCCGGTGCTGGAGCTGATGACGACCTCCCGCGATGTGCAGCGCATTCTGGCCGAGTGCGTGCAGGCCATGTGGAAGCAGAACCTCGGCATCAACGTTGATATCCGCGCGAACGAATGGACCGCTTACAAGGCGGCGCAACGCAGCGGGCAATATGACATCTCGGCCTCCAACTGGAGCGGAGATTACCCGGATCCCGCCACCTTTGTAGAGCTGTGGCGCACGGGGGGCGGCAACAACTGCACTGCGTGGGGAGATGCAGACTGCGATGCCGCCCTCTCTGCCGCAGCAGCCTGTGCCGACCCGGACGAGCGCCTGCAGCACCTCCGCCGTGCCGAGGCTGTGATGACTGAGGCGCAGCCGGTCATTCCCCTGTACCACAGCCGCCGCACCTACCTGAAACACCGCGATGTTTCCGGCTGGTTCCCCCTTATGCTCGATAATCACCCCTTCGATGCCATCGGCATCCGTTCGCCGCACCATGATTAAAACCTTCCTCAAGCGACTGTTCCAAGGGGCCATCGTTCTCGTGGTGCTGGAGACGATCACCTTCTTCCTCATCCGCGTGCTGCCGGGCAACCCTTTCATGGGGGATCGCAAGCTGCCGGATCACATCATGGAGCAGCTCAACAGCCTCTATGGATTGGACCAAGGGGCTTGGGTGCAATACTGGCACTATTGGCAGAACATTCTGCTGCACGGCGACTTCGGGCCTTCTCTGGTGCACGAGGGCGTGCAGGTCAGCAGCATTATCGGCCAAGCCTTTCCCGTCTCTCTGGGAATCGGTGTGCTGGCCATGCTGTTGGCGATTCTGCTGGGGATTCCCGCCGGCATGCTGGCGGCGTATTACCGCAACCGCCGGCCGGATGCGCTCGTGATGCTGCCTGCCATGGCGGGCATCTGCATCCCCGCCTTCGTGGTGGCCCCCGTGCTGGGGCTGACCCTAGGGATGCACGTGCCGGGGCTTTCCGTGGCGGGATGGGATTCCCCGCTCTGCGCGGTGCTGCCGGCCCTCACTCTGGGCCTCATCAATGCAGCCTACTTGGCGCGGCTCACGCGCGGGGGCATGGTGGAGGTTCTCGGGCAGGATTTCATCCGCACGGCGAGGGCGAAAGGCGTGCGGCCCCTGCGCCTGCTGTTTGTGCATGCGCTGCGCAGTGGCCTGCTTCCGGCTGTCACCTACCTGGGCCCGGCCTTTGCGGCCCTGATCACCGGTTCCTTTGTGGTAGAGACCTGCTTTCAGGTGCCAGGCATGGGACTGCATTTCGTGAATGCTACCACGGACCGCGATTATTTCCTCATCCAAGGGCTGGTCCTCTTCTACGGCATCCTCATTGTACTGGCCAATCTGGCGGTGGATATGGCCCTCGTTGTGCTTAACCCCCGGCTGCGTTCCTCCGATGCGGCCTAACCCTACGATTGCTTCATGACCACTTACGCACAAGGCACTTCTCTGTGGCAGGACGCACGGCAGCGGCTCCTGCGCAACAAGGCGGCTGTCGGTTCTCTGATTTTCCTGCTGCTCATGACCATTGCCTGCTTCCTGCTGCCCCTTTGCCCCTTCATCGCCGACCCGAATGCGACGGATCTGCAACACATTGCGGCGGGATGCTCGTTGGAGCATCCCTGCGGCACGGACCAACTGGGGCGCGACCTGCTGGCGCGGGTGCTCTGCGGGGGGCGCATCTCGCTGCTGGTGGGCTTGGTTGCCACGGCGGTATCGCTGGTGCTCGGGCTGGTGTACGGGCTGATCTCCGGCTATGCAGGGGGGCGGGTAGATGCCCTGATGATGCGCGCGGTCGATGTCCTTTTTGCGCTGCCTTTCATCGTGCTGGTGATCGTGTTCTCCCTCAGCATTGAGGAGCCTTGCAAGGAATTGACCGCCACGGTGGTGGAAACGACCGGCTTGGCGCGTGAATCCGTTGCGCCCTTCCTCAGCCTCGTCCCGCTCTTCTTCGCCATCGGCGCCCTCGGTTGGCTGACGCTCGCTCGCATGGTCCGCACCCAGACTATGGAGCTGAAATCCCGCGAGTTTGTCCTCGCCGCCCGCTCCCTCGGCCTCAGCCACTGCTCCATCCTCTTCCGCCACATCGCCCCCAATCTCCTCGGCACTGTTGTTGTCTACACGACCCTGGCCGTCCCCGGCATCATGCTCACGGAATCGACCCTCTCCTTCATCGGCCTCGGCGTCCGCTCCCCCAACTCCTCTTGGGGAACCCTCATCAAGGAAGGCGCCGACCGCATGGAACTCACCCCCCAGCTCCTCATCTTCCCCTCTCTCTTCTTCTGCCTCACCCTCCTCGCCCTTAACTTCCTCGGCGACGGCCTCCGCGACGCCATCGACCCCAAATCCGCCAAGGACTGAGGAAGCCTCAATTCATCGTTTCGTCCGGCTCTGGAGGTGGGTAATGACGATGCTTGTGACATGTTCTTCGGGATGATCCAACGGAGC
Source organism: uncultured bacterium (assembly GCA_945947905.1). Classification (GTDB taxonomy): domain Bacteria; phylum Verrucomicrobiota; class Verrucomicrobiia; order Verrucomicrobiales; family Akkermansiaceae; genus Akkermansia. Next base: position 1,454 of record CAMEZO010000082.1, on the reverse strand, counting down.
CTCATCCTCCGCGAGGTCATCCGACGTGCAGAAAACGAGTCCGCACTTCTGTGTTCCACACGGCTGAAGGCGCTCGACTGAGATGTATAGTCTGCGTTCAGAATGCACACCCCATCGTTCATCATTGAAAATCAACGAGTTAGGCAAAATAGACCTAGAGATTGCTGTGTCCTCCGAAGGACACGGAGTTGTATTTTCCCTTGAAAAATCAAAGGGAAACGGATTTAAGCTTGACTACAGCATTCTGAATGCTGTAGACTGAGGGCAGATGAATAAATACGAGTGTGTTTCCAAGGAAATTTGTGTCGATGGTTCCGGTCTTGTAAAGTTATCGGCGGAGAGAGGCGGTGAGTCACTGTTTTACTTCTTGGGATGGGTGTATTTGCTGTGTGATTTCGTGCTTTTTCTTTTTGGGTGGGTTGAGCCATATTTGGCATACTTTCTTGCTGCTTGGCTTGCTTATTCTGCATGGTCCTTGTTTCGACGTCTACGCCCTTTCAACGTTAGCTTTAACGTGAAGAGAGTGTGTGGATTCGGAATGATTCTTCTCCTTTCTTTTGGCCTGGCTGAGTGGAGCGGAATAACAGCTTTGTTTGATCAGCATATCTTGGATTTCCAGCAGAGAAATGCTGTGTACGGCAATTTGTGCAGCAAAGACTGGCCCTTGATTCTTCCCGATGGTCGGTTTGTCAGTTATTATATGGCGCAGTTCTTGCCCCCTGCTTTTTTAAGCAAGGTGTTTGGTCTGGATTATGCTCCGACTTTTTTAATGCTATGGACTGCGGGGGGGCTTTTCTTGGGATTTTCTCTTTTGTGGTATCTCTGCAAGAGGGTGAGTTCATATGTTGTCGCTCTGCTTATTGTGCTGTTCGTGGGTGATCCTGTCGCTTTTCTGAAACCGCTGTCAGAGTTGATGGGAACTCTGATCGGTGTACCGTTGCATATGAATTCCAGCTATTTTTCTCTCTTCTCACAGGTGACAACGACTATTAACCATACTCCGCCGGTGTTCTTGGCTGCTGTAATGATGTTGAGTAAGTGTTCTGATTTGAGAACGGCTCCCCTGTTGAACGTCCTTTTACTCCCCATTTCCATTTTCGGAGCTATGGGTATGCTTCCGTTTTCTTTGTATCGTATACTTCGTTCCGGACAATCAGGCTCCTTCCGGAGGCGCTCTCTATTGCTGTTGAGGAATCTTGCAGGAATTCATGAAACCTATTTGGCCCTACTCTTGACTTTTGTGTGTGCTCTCTACTACATGAGCAGCGAGAGTACAATCGCCGTAACATTCTCGTTTTTTGTCACGTTCGGCAAGCCTGTCCTCTATATCTTTGTGAAGACATTTCTTCATATAGGGCTTTATCTGTTGATGATAGGTGTGCCCTTCTTCCTTATACGAGGAAAATGCAGTGGATTGATTCTCACAACACTGACAGCTGTGTTGCTTGTGAGCT
>CAMEZO010000081.1 GCA_945947905.1 uncultured bacterium | reverse complement strand
TACGAGATTGCTACATCGAGACGTCTATGGATTGGCTTGCCCTGTCAGACCATCGCCCCCTTATATTAGAAATTGAATATTGAACCTAACATGCAAAAAAAGTTATTCCTTTTCAAAAATCTGCTTCAATAAATAATTAACATTCTCATATATGCCTACTGAATCAAAATCTATGCCTTTTCCTCAAGGAGAACTTCTTTTTTACACGTCCAAGGACGGCAAGGTCAAAATGGAAATCCGAGTGGAGGATGAAACCATATGGATGTCGCAGCAGATGATGGCGGAACTGTTTCAGACCACGAGGCAAAACATTAGCCTACATATAGCTAATATTGCCCAATGCGGAGAACTCCTGGAAGAAGGAACTGTCAAGGAAAACTTGACAGTTCGAACAGAAGGAAACAGACAAGTCCAAAGAAAAGTCGTATTCTACAATCTGGATTGGATTATTTCCGTGGGCTATCGCGTCAACAGCATACGCGGTACACAATTCCGCATCTGGGCTACACAACAACTCAGCGAACTCATGCGTAAGGGCTTTGTATTGGATAGAGAGCGGCTGAAGAATCCACAGATTAAGGGCACGACCGTTTTGCCGGACTATTTCGATGAGCTGCTGGATCAGATACGTGATATACGCGCCAGCGAGCGACGCATGTACCTCCGGATTCGTGATATATTTGCGCTTTCCGCCGATTACTCCCCTAATGATAAAGAGACAAACGCGTTCTTCAGCACCATACAGAACAAATTGCACTATGCAATCCACGGGCATACTGCCGCTGAGCTTATCATGTTAAGGGCAGATGCAACACAGCCTAATATGGGACTGACATCATGGCAAAGAGAGCGTGTATTATCAACTGATGTCAGCACAGCTAAAAATTATCTAAGCGAAGGGGAAATAGAATCCTTTAACCGTCTTACCTCGATGTGTCTGGATTTTGTGGAAGATCAAGCCAAACAGCGCAAGCAGGTGTTTATGAGAGACTGGGTAAAGGCCATAGACAATCTTATGCAACTCACCGGGCGCAAGATTCTGCACGGAAAGGGAGCGCGTTCCATGGCCGATGCTCGAGGACATGCGCAGGAACAGTATCGCCTTTTCTGTGAACGTCGACGCGAAGCTGCTGAACACCTTGCCGAGCAAGAATTACAGAAGACGTTAGAAGCCGCGGTTTCTGACATAGCATCCTCAAAAAACTCAGTAAAATCTGCAAAGAAATAACCCTTCAAGAACTTCTACACCATACCTATTCAGGTTAGGAGAAGCCCTCAATATGCAACACAAACTCCGGGGAGAAACGAAGGAGGGGGAAGCCGAGCTTCTATCCCTGTAGGTCGCTGAGGAGGTCGTTGCGGTCGGGGGGGAGGTGGCGGAAGTGGCGGAGGAGAGAGGAGTACGGGGAGGTGCCGGGGGCGTAGAGGCCGTGGAGCTGGGCCATGCGCTTTTCGAAGCGGAGGAGGATGGCGGCGCAGGGGGTGGGGGCGGTGGCGACGTAGTCGAGGGCGGCGGTGAGGAGGGTGTGCCAGGCCGGGTCGGGGGCTCCTGGTTCGACCGTGCAGAGGAGGAGGCGCGCCATATACCCGGCCAAGCGGAGACGTTGCAGGTCGCGGCGCAGGGGGAGTCGGGGACTGATCAGGGAGACGCTGTCGAGGGTACTCAGACCCTCCTCGGAGGGGGCGGGTTTGAACACAAGCTCACACTCATGGAACAAGTCCACACGCCCACCCCAGCGGCTGCCGGGCTTACGGGCACCGCGGGCGGCGGTATGCAGCAGGCCATGTTGCTGCGTGCACCAAACAACGATGAGTCCGTGCTCCCCCAAAGGATAGTGCTTCAGCACCGTGCCCACGTCCTTCTCCATACAACCGCCTAATGCTTGAGCCCCGGGTTAGCCTCGGGAAGAGCATCGACCAATCCCGGCTGGGACAGAGCGCGCTCGTAAGAAATATACGCGTTATTGTTACTGAACACCTGCCGAACCACTGACAGATCACGGCGTGCACTGCGCAGGTCTCCGTCGAACAAGGCAATCGCCACGCGGCTGTAGTAGAAGAGCGGCGTATCATCCATAGCAGACAAATGAGCCACGCGAGCAATCGCCTCTTTACGCTGACCCAGCAGGAGATGGCAAAGCACCTGACGGTAAGTCAACACATTGATAACCTCCCCATCGTATTTACCGGGGAGAGTACTGATTAACTTATCTATAGCCGAAATACAACGGGCATACTCCCCGCGCCCCATGTACACGCGCGCCCGGTTCACAGCATTCACCGGATCACCGGGCGACGCCTTCTCCACCTTCTCCACATACTCCTCTGCCTCGTCGAACTGCTGCTGTTCAATCAAACAGCCGGCCATGAGCGCCCAGACGTTGGGATTCTTGTTAAAAATCATCTCACACCCCTGAAGCGTGGTGAAACAAATCACCCAGCGACCGGCGCGAAAAGCCTCCTTGGCAGAAGCGAACTCAGCCAGATAACGAGCACGTTCCGCCTTGGGAAGGTTAGACAAATCCACCAACCAGGCAGGCGCCTCTTCTTCCTGCTGCTTCCCCGGCCCCGCCGAAGGTGCAGCAGACGCCACACCTATCATCAGCAGAGCCGAGAACAATACCGAAAACGGGACTGATTTCATAACTTTTTCGGGGAAAGAGCCTGACGAACAGCCGCACAAACCGCGGGAGGAGTCAGCCGGTGCTTCTCGCGCAATTTATCCAGCGAACCGTGCTCGATAAACTCATCCGGCCAGCCGAGGATCAGCACGGGGGTAGACACACCCCTCGCCGTCAGGGCCTCCAACACGGCCGAACCGAACCCGGCCGACACCACATGATCCTCCAGGGTAACGATGAGACGGCAGCCCACGGCCTGCTGCATCAGCATATCAACATCCAAGGGCTTGATAAAGCGAGCATTGATGTGAGCACAACTGATACCCTCATCCTCCAACACCGTGCGCACCTTCGCCGCCACGGAATTCATATTACCGAGAGCTACCAGAGCCACATCGCTGCCGGGATGCAGCAGCTCCGCCTTACCGACAGGCAAGGGCTCCGCCGGATTCGGCAGAGGGGTTCCCTCCCCGCAACCTCGGGGATAACGGATCGCACTGGGACGATCATCAATGGAGTTCATCGTCACCAGCATGCGGCAGAGCTCGGCCTCATCCTTCGGCTGCATCATCACCAAATTCGGAATACAGCGCAGCATCGCGATATCAAACAGCCCGTGATGCGTCGGCCCGTCATCCGGAGAGAGCCCCGCACGATCCATGCAGAAACGCACCGGCAAATTCTGAAGCGCGGCATCATGCTGAATCATATCCACGCAACGCTGCATGAAAGTAGAATATACAGCCAAGTAGGGTTTCAACCCCTGAGTAGCCTGACCGCAGGCAAAGACAGCAGCGAACTCCTCTGCAATACCCACATCGTAAAAACGCTTGGGGAAATGCTCTCGGAAGAGGTCCAGCTTCGTACCGCCCGGCATGGCCGCCGTAATCGCCGTGATCCGCGGATCCTCGGCCGCCATGGTCGTCAGCATACGCCCGAACGCCTCCGAATAGGTGATACCCGCCGAAGGCCCCGTCGCGCCGTCCGCGATGTTATACGCACCTACACCGTGGAACTTGGGAGGATTGGAAGAAGCCGGCTCGTACCCCCTACCCTTCTCGGTAATCACATGAATGATACAAGGCCCCTGACGACGCGAGACGATGCGGAAGAGCTTCTCCAGGCGCACCATATCATGCCCGTCCACCGGCCCGTAATAGGTAAGCCCCAGCTCCTGGAAGAAACTGAGCGGCGTGATGCAGGCAGAGGCAGCATGCGCCAAGCGAGCCACCTGCTCCTGAGCACGTTTACCGGCCAACACCTCCATAATTTTCTTAGCACTGGCCCGCAACCACTCGAAAGCCTCCGTCTGCTGCAAATGCGCAAAATAGCGCGGCAAGGCCCCCACATTGCGGTCGATACTCCATTCATTATCATTGAGGATGAGGATGAACTTCTTTGTCGTCGTTGCAATGTTATTCAACCCCTCCAGAGTCGTACCGCAGGTAAAGGCACCGTCCCCCACCACGGAAACAATGTTATAATCCTCCCCGTTCAGATCGCGGGCAGCGGCAATCCCCAAGCCGGCAGGCAAAGCCGTACCGGCGTGCCCGGCACCGTACACATCATGCTGCGACTCCGAACGCTTGGCAAACCCGCTGATACCCCCGAACTGACGAATCGTTCCGAAACGCGGAGCACGCCCCGTCAACAGCTTGTGCACATAGCACTGGTGAGATACATCGAAGAGGATCTTGTCCCGAGGCGTCGAAAATACCCGGTGCAAGGCAATCGTGAGCTCAACCACCCCCAAATTGGGAGCAAGATGCCCACCGGTGCGCGCCAAAGTCTCCACCAGCACACGCCGGATCTCCGCCGCAAGCAGGGGCAACTGCTCCGGCGCCAGCCGCTGCACGTCCTCCGACCCATGAATGCCGGCAAGCAGCGATGTTTGTTCAGAGGAGGGAGAATTCATCGTAACCGGATTGTTTCTTAGCGGATCGGGCAGGTGCAGACACAGCCCCCGGTGCTTCCGGCTCCTCTTGAGGAACCTCCAGGGTCTTGATTTTCAGCTCTGCACGGGCCAGCAACTGGCGACTGCGACGGATGAGGCCCAGTCCCTCCTCCACCAGCGCAATCATCTCCTCCAGACCCGTCTCCGGATTATTGATGGCCTGTACAATCTCCTCCAAACGGTGAGTTGACTGCTCAAAACTGAGACCGTCATCCGCTTTTGCCTTTGATTTCATATCAGTAAAACGTTCGTCTGTATTATTTGCCACCGATGTGCACGCACTCCGCGGGCCGACGCGTCAGCTCGAAAGAGCCCTCGAAGCGCACCGGGGCAGCACTCATATCCTTGGTATCCTTCGTGATGCCAACGTAGCGCCCGCCGAAGGGCGAGGTATAAACCAAATGGAACTCACCGAGCACCTCGCGGCTACCATCCTCGGCACAGCGGCTCAGGATCAGCTCCGCAGTGGCCTTGCCCGTCTTCTCATAGCTCACGGCACAGGGCATTCCACCGCGCTCCGCAACATCCTCCGGGAGGTTCGAATAACCATTCAGAGTGCGCGCCATCTTAACCATCAGCACATGGTCATTCTCCGGGCTGCGCTCCGGATTTTCCGCCACCGCCACGATACACTCCGGATAGGCCCCGCTCTTGTCCGGGACCTTCAGTTTAATCGTGCGCCCCGCCAAATCAATCAAAGAGGTGCAGGAGGTGTAGTACATGATATCCGCCCCCATCAGATAATTACGCCCGTCGAAGCGACCCGTGGAGGAAGCCAGGGACGCGATGTTATCATCCCCTGCCCCATCCATGAGCGACTTATTGAACAGATCCGCAAAAAGCAGATTATGATTGGGTGCATATTGCAGCAACTTACCCTCCGAAACCAGAGGCATGAAATCGCCGTACTGGCTGCTGATACCGCGCAAACCGCCGGGCAGCATGCTGTGCGATGTGGGCGTGATGAGAATCCCCTGGGTCTCCAAGCCGCCGCGCTTCAGCGCAGGCTCCAGATCGTCCCGCCACTCACGCAGCAGCTTAGGCATCCACACGGCGGGGCGATCGGCATACCACGCAACAGCCCAGGGCTGATCGGTCAGAACGGCACGATCGGCATATGTTATTTTCTCCAACCCGAGATTGAGCGCCGGCGGGTAATACGGCGGGTACATGGGTGCGCCGTTGATGTTTGCCTTGTGCAGGTTATTCGGCAACTTGAAGAGGTACATGCCGGAGGAAATCAGCACGACGAAGAAGATGGCCAGACCGCGAATAGCGCGGTAGCTCTCCCCCAAATCCATGCGCCCCAGGAAATTGAACACCAACGCCAACCCGAAAGCGGTAAAGAGCGGCGTAAACAGCACCATAAGCTGCGACCCACTGATGGCCGAAGTCGTCCCGAACAGAGCCATACCGACGCAAGAGGTAAGCCACGCCGCGAACGCCGCCCACTTAATACCCTGCGTGGTCTTGTTGCGATAGCGGTTAAACATGGCCAGGAAGAAGAAAGGCGTCACAAAGATGGAGCCCAGGGAAACGTACAGCGAATCCAGCCCCACAAAGGAATAACCGAGCAAGCGCAGGAAGAACACAGCGTTATTGAAAGGCGTGTTACCCAAATCCGTCGTACGCATGATATCGGAGGCATCCTGCTGCCCGAAACAGCCGTACAGCGCGGTGAAAAACTTCTGCGTGATGCCGCCGGCACTCGCCGTCAGGCTGTTCAGGGGGAAGTAGAGGATAGCCACCAGCACCACCGCGCCGAAAACAGCCATACGCCCCAAGGGACGGAAATAGCAGCCGCAGAACACCAGCAGGCCGAAGGCAACCCAAAGCCCCATCCAGCCGGACAGACACAACAGAGCCGTGCACACAAAAGCCCCCGCCAGGTACAGCAAAACAGCACGCGAGCGCCCGTTCACCTCTGCCGAGATGGCACTGTGCAGGCAAAGCATCGCCCCCAGGAAGCAGCACATCATCAGCGGCTGCGGTAACCCACTCACCGCATAGGCAAGCAAGCGCTCACTCAATCCCATCAAAACCACGGTGGTACAGGCCACCACGTCATCGAACAACCGTCGGGTGAGGATGTAAGACAGCACGAGCGACAGGATGAAAAACACCGTACTGACCGCCGAAACCACTCGATCCGCACCGTAAATCGGGCTTGCGTCCTCCTGCATGCGCACCTCCTCAAAGCGGTCATAGCCCGTCATCTTCAGGGCAGCGGCAAGCGCATAGACATTCAGCGGGGCATTGTTACTATCCGTCATGGCCCCCAGATTGAAGTCTGCTTTGCGTCCATGCCGTTTATCTGCCGTCACCACATCAATGGGGCGCAAAAACTGGGAGGTGAACCCCCTGCCCTGTGCCACATTGCGGGCGATCTGTGCCTGATCCATCGCCTCCGGTTGATCCAAGCCCCGATAGGTAATAAAGAGGTTGAAAAGGCAAATGCCGCTGATGAGAATAGCCAGCATGATGCGAAGAGCCGGAACATTGAGGTTCAACGGCCTGCTTGTTCGCTTCGTGGGGTCCGGTGCCATATTATCGGTAAAGTGAGATCAGAGATATTGACGGAATATATCGGGCGCGTCCGCCATCTTGCGTTGCAGGGTGCGTCGGTTGATGCCCAGCAGTTGTGCTGCGAGCGTCCTGTTTCCCTTGGCATGCTGCAACGCGCCGAGAATGGCCCGGCGCTCGAGACATTGTAAATTGAATTCGGGTAAAAAATCAAGCCCTAATTGTGACTTGATGCCGCTTTCTTGCGAAATAGGGGGTGATTGCGAAGGTGCCGCGATCGATTCCGGCAGATCCTCGGGGGTGATAACGGAGCCGGTACTCATCACCACGGCGTGCTCGATCGCGGTGCGCAGTTGGCGCACGTTGCCGGGCCAACTGAAGTTCTGCAACAGCTCCAGCGCCGGACGGCCCAGCGTTTTGTCCTCCCGATGATTCTCTCTGCAAAACTCCCGCAGGAAGGCGTTGGCCATCAGCACCACATCGCCGCGGCGCTCGCGCAGGGGGGGCAGGTGAATGGAAATGACATTGAGGCGCTGGTAGAGGTCTTGGCGGAAAGTTCCTTCGCTCACCATGGATTCCAGGTCGCGATTGGTCGCGGCAATCACGCGCACGTTTACCTCGATGGGTGTATTGCTGCCCACGCGTTCGATGCTGCGCTCGGCGAGCACACGCAGCAGTTTCACCTGGGTGGGGATGTCGATCTCGCCTATTTCATCCAGGAAGATGGTGCCACCGTTCGCCTCCTCAAAACGCCCGATGCGTCGCTGCATGGCCCCGGTAAAGGAGCCTCGTTCGTGCCCGAACAACTCACTCTCCATCAGCTGCGGAGAGAGCGCCGCGCAGTTCACAGCCACGAATTTGCCGCTGCGGTCAGAGAGATTGTGCAGCGCACGCGCCACCAGCTCCTTGCCCGTGCCGGTCTCGCCCTCTATCAGCACCGTGGCCGTAGTGGGCGCCACGCGGCGGATGCGGTTGAAGATCTCCTGCATCTGCGGACTGTCCCCCAGCATACGGTCCAGCCCGCCGGTGGGTTGCAGGCGGGTGGACAGATCGCGGTTCTCGGCCTCCAGCCCCCGGGCATGGGCGGCTTGCTTCAGCAGCAGCTCCACTTCGTCCAGGTTCAGCGGCTTGGTCAGGAAGTAGAAGGCGCCGTGTTTCTTAGCCTCCGCAGCCGTCCCGGGGCTGCCGTAGGCCGTCATCATGATGCAGGTGGGGGCCTGCGGCAGGGTGCGGGCATAGTCGATCAGGTCCATGCCGCTCTCCCCCCCCAGCCGCAGGTCCGTCAGCAGCAGGTCGACGGCGCGACTGTCCAGGACCCCGCGCGCCGTCTTGGCATTCGCGGCGGGGTATACCTCATAGTCGTCCTCCAGCGCCGCGCACAGGGCGTTCAGCGCCGGCTTTTCGTCGTCTACTATCAGGAGTACGGGTCTCACCATCGTTCTGTTTGCTGCTGTTTTCCGGGCTTACATCACCCAAAGGCCCTCGGTCTCGTCAAAGCCGAACATGATGTTGAAGGCGTGTACCCCCTGCCCGCCTGCGCCTTTGATGACGTTGTCCTCGGCGCTCATCAGCACCACGCGGTTCGTGCGGGCATCCACGGCCCAACCGATGTCCACGAAGTTGGTGCGCGTCACGTTCTTGGTGTCGGCCGGCTTGCGGGGGCCCATCAGGCGCACGAAGGGCGCGGAGGCGTAAGCAGCCTCGAGGCAGGCCGTGATGTCCGCCTCGGTCATGCCGGGCTTCAGCTTGGCCACGGTCGTGGTCAGAATTCCGGTGTTCACGGGCATCAGGTGCGGGGTGAAGGTGATGACCACCTTACTGCCGGCGGCGGCGGAGAGCTCCTGCTCAATCTCGGACAAATGGCGGTGGCGGGGCACACTGTAGGCGCGCATGCTCTCGTTGCATTCGCAGAAGAGCAGGCTCACATCGGCCTTGCGACCGGCGCCGGACACGCCGCTGCCGCTGTTCACAACAATGTCCTCCGGCAGCACCAGCCCCGCCTTCAGCAGCGGAACCAGCGGCAGGATGATGCTCGTGGGGTAGCAACCCGGGGATCCCACTATGCGCGCGCGCGCGATTTCATCACGGTGCCACTCCGGCATGCCGTAGGGGGCCTCCTGCATCAGCTCCGGGTCCGCATGCGGCTTGCCGTAGAACTCTTCGTACACGACCGGGTCGTTCAGACGGAAGTCGGCGGAGAGGTCGATCACGCGCACCCCGGCCTCCACCAAGCCGCGCCCGTACTCCACCGACACGCCGTGCGGCAGGGCCAGGAAGGCGGCCTCGGCCCCCGTCGCGGCAATCTCGGCCACATCAGAGTTCGTGAAGACCAGCTCCGCCCCGGGTACATTCCGGAACCGGGGGAACACGTCGCTGATCTTCTGCCCGGCGTACTGCCGCGATGTGGCGCACACCAATTCCACCCCGGAATGGCGCAAAAGGATGCGCATCAGCTCCTGCCCGGTGTACCCACTGGCCCCGACTACTGCAATTTTTACCTTTTTCATGGCAAAAAAGAGTGTATCATGAAAAAAATCGCTTGACAATGCAAAAATTCGGATGTATACTCTCCCCGTCGCCGGTCGCAAGGCCGAAGACGAACAGAAACGGGCAGTAGCGCAGTCTGGTAGCGCACTTGCATGGGGTGCAAGGGGTCGTGGGTTCGAATCCCGCTTGCCCGAGAAACGCAGAAGACTCAGTCGTAAGACTGGGTCTTTTGTGTTTCCGAGCAAGCGTGGATTCGAGACCACGACCCCGTAGGGGTTGTGGGCATGGAAGCGCAGTGCGCTTCCATGCCCCCTCGCCGCCGAGACACCTCTCGGCGGGCACCCTTGCGCCAGCAAGGGCGAGGGGGGTGGCCCCAACGGGGGAATCCCGCTTGCCCGAGAAACGCAGAAGACTCAGTCGTAAGACTGGGTCTTTTGTGTTTCCGAGCAAGCGTGGATTCGAGACCACGACCCCGTAGGGGTTGTGGGCATGGAAGCGCAGTGCGCTTCCATGCCCCCTCGCCGCCGAGACACCTCTCGGCGGGCACCCTTGCGCCAGCAAGGGCGAGGGGGGCGGCCCCAACGGGGGAATCCCGCTTGCCCGACTCATCCTACCCGACCGAAGGTCGCTCTTCTTTTCTTGTTTCCGAGCAAGCGTGGATTCGAGACCACGACCCCGTAGGGGTTGTGGGCATGGAAGCGCAGTGCGCTTCCATGCCCCCTCGCCGCCGAGACACCTCTCGGCGGGCACCCTTGCGCCAGCAAGGGCGAGGGGGGCGGCCCCAACGGGGGAATCCCGCTTGCCCATCACTCCCCCAAGCTTGGCTTATGGTTTCCGAATGCTGAGTCAAGCATAATAGTTGGAAAAACCGCATTTTTGCTGCATTTTTCA
>CAMEZO010000080.1 GCA_945947905.1 uncultured bacterium | reverse complement strand
GTAACTTCGGTGTATTGTAGCCCATCAGACTGACTCAATCAAGCCTGTTTGCTCGGAATGTCTTGAAAATTGGCACCACCATAGAGGTGACCGGTGGGGATCCCCTTCGGGCCACCCCCCTCGCCCTTGCTGTCGCAAGGGTACCCGCCGAGAGGTGTCTCGGCGGCGAGGGGGCATGGAAGCGCACTGCGCTTCCATGCCCACGACAACTCGGAACACCGGGACCGAAGTCCCGGGATCCTTATGCCATGAGTGGATTCCACGGCGGAAGCACTGAAAAGGCCCACTCGAATGAGTGGACCTTTTTCAGTGAGGTGACCGGTGGGGATCGAACCCACGACAACCGGAACCACAATCCGGGGCTCTACCACTGAGCTACGATCACCATGTGTCGTGCAGGCCTCCGGGAGGGAGGTGCGGGGGCAGTATAGCGCAAAAGAAACGGGATTGCAAGCCTAAAATGCAAAAAAAGTGAATTTTTCTGAAAAAAAGGGATGGTAGGGGGAATTCGGGGTGCTTTTGTACGGAGGGGGAGTGATTTTCGGCTGTTTTTGCTTGACATAGGAGGAAGAAAGGCGTATAAGGGGGCTGTTGCTATGCTTCAGGAATACTTTTCAGCACTCATTCAGTTGCTTGCAGGCTTCGGTTTTGCCGGCATGATCATTGTCCTCAGCGTCATTTTCGGCCGCCGAGCCAAGCTGCGGAAGCCCACGGAGGTACCGTATGAGTGCGGTAATGTGCCGGAGGGCGACGGTGCTCCGGCGTTCTTCTCCATTAAGTTCTACATGGTGGCCATCCTCTTCCTGGTGTTTGACTTGGAGGTGGTGTTCCTGTATCCGTGGGCCTTGGGCTTCAAGGACTTTGTGCTGGGCAACGCCGCAGCCTTCGGTGCGATGGCGGCGTTCATCGGTGTGCTGGTGGTGGCGTACCTGTATGCCGTCGGCAAGGGTGTGATCACCTGGCACCGCAATCCGAAGCCGCGCGCCTGATGCGCATTCCCCGCGACAAGACATTTTCTCTTCCTGACCCTGCTGCGGGATTTTCCCCGGCAGGGTCCTTTTCTTCCCCCTGACAATTGACGACGATGAGCACCCCCGCAGAGCGGCTGGCTTACTTGCAGCAAGAAATGAAACGGCGCATCATCCTGTTGGATGGTGCCATGGGAACGGTGGTGCAGCAGCACCATTTGGGCGAGGATGACTACCGAGGCACCCTGTTCGCCGACCGTGAACGCTACCCGCAAGACCTGAAAAATAACAACGATGTGCTGGTCCTCACCCACCCGGAGATTCTCGCCAAAATCCACGCCGATTACCTAGCTGCCGGCTCGGATATCATCAGCACCTGCACCTTCTCCGCCACCTGCATCGGCCAACACGAATTCTTCCACCGTGCGCCGGCAGACGTGCGGCACGACCAGGACTATTACGACGGAGTGCTTGCGGACGAGGAGTTGGCAGCTCTCGTGCGGCACATGAACCTGGAGTCCTGCGCCCTCGCCCGCCGCGCGGCGGATGCAGCGGAGGCGCAGGACGGACGCCCCCGCTTGGTGGCAGGCTCCATCGGCCCCATGGCCGTCACCGCCTCCCTCTCCCCGGAGGTGACCGACCCCGGATTCCGTGCCGTCAACTTCGAGCAACTGCGCCGTGCCTACCGCGAGCAAATCATCGCGCTGGCAGACGGAGGAGCAGACCTGCTGCTGCTGGAGACCATCTTCGATACCCTGAACGCCAAGGCTTGTTTGTATGCTATGGCAGAACTGCGCGAGGAGCGCCCCCTGCCCCCGCACATCATCAGCTTTACCGTCACGGATCGCGCCGGGCGCACCCTCTCCGGGCAGACCGTGGAGGCCTTCTGGAACTCCGTGCGCCACAGTGAGCCCCTGGCCGTGGGTCTGAACTGTGCGCTGGGCGCAGACCTGATGCTACCCTTCGCGCAGGATCTGGCACGAGTAGCAGATTGCGCCCTGAGCATGTACCCGAATGCAGGCCTGCCCACCCCGCTCTCGCCCTCCGGCTACGAGCACACGGCAGAGCACATGGCGGGCATCCTGCGCCGCTATGCCGAGGAGGGCCTGCTGAACTTCGTCGGCGGCTGCTGCGGTACAACGCCGGAATATATCCGAGCCATTGCAGAAGCCGTCCGAGGCCTGCCGCCGCACACCGTGCAGCCCCACCCGCAGGATGGCGTGCTGCGCCTCTCCGGGCTGGAACCGATGAACCACGAACGCAGCGAAGGTCTGCTCTTTGTCGGCGAACGCTGCAACGTGGCAGGCTCTCCCAAGTTTGCCAAACTCATCCGCGCAGGCGCCTACGAAGAAGCTGTCGAGATTGCGCGCGCCCAGGTGCAGAAAGGCGCACGGGTATTGGATGTTTGTTTTGATGACGGCATGATTGACGGCCCGGCAGCCATGACCCGTTTCCTGAACCTCCTGGCTGCGGAACCGGACATCGCCCGCGTGCCTGTGATGGTAGACTCCTCCGAGTGGAGCACCATTCTGGCCGGCCTGCGCTGCCTGCAAGGCAAGGCCATCGTCAACTCCATCTCCCTCAAAAACGGCGAACAGGAATTCATCGAGCATGCGCGTATGATACGCCGCTTCGGGGCTGCCGTCGTGGTGATGGGCTTCGATGAGCAGGGGCAAGCCCACGAACGCGAGGACAGAATAGCCATTGCTCACCGTGCTCACAAACTCCTCACGGAAGTCGTCGGCTTCCCGGAGGAGGATATCATTTTCGACCCGAACGTCCTCACCGTCGGCACGGGGTTCGCCGAGCATGCTAACCACGCCCTGCATTTCTTCCAAGCAGCGGAGCAAATCCACGCGGCGCACCCATTCTGCCATATCTCGGGCGGCATCTCGAATGTCTCCTTCTCCTTCCGTGGCATCAACGCCGTGCGAGAGGCCATGCACTCCGCCTTCCTGCACCATGCCTCCGCGGCGGGGCTGGACCTCTGCATTGTGAACGCTGCCCTGATGGCGGACTACGCCACCCTGCCCGAACACCGCCGCAAATTGGTAGAAGATGTGCTGCTGAACCGCTGCGAGGACGCAACGGAATGCCTCATCTCCTACTCCAAGGAACTGGCAGAACACAAGGCCCAACTCAAGGCAGCCGGAGCCGGTACCCCGGCCCCGACCCAAGCCGCCCCGGCGGCGGACGCCTGGCGGAAAGCCCCGGTCGGCGAGCGGCTCGCCTACGCCCTCGTGCACGGCATCTCCACCCACATCGAGGCCGACACCCGCGAAGCCCTCACGGGAGCCCCCTCCCCGCTGTCCGTCATCGAAGGCCCGCTCATGGACGGCATGCGGCAGGTGGGCGAGCTCTTCGGCAGCGGCAAAATGTTCCTGCCGCAGGTTGTTAAAAGCGCCCGCGTCATGAAACAGAGTGTGGCGGTTCTCACCCCCCTCATCGAAGCGGAGCAGCAGGGCGGCAGCAGTGCCGGAACCGTGGTGCTCGCTACCGTCAAAGGCGACGTGCACGACATCGGCAAGAACATCGTCGGCGTGGTGCTGGCCTGCAACGGCTTCCGCGTCATCGACCTCGGCGTCATGGTTCCCTGTGAACAGATACTGGCAGCCGCGCTGGAACACCAAGCCGACATCGTAGCGCTCTCCGGGCTCATCACCCCCTCGCTGGAGGAGATGGCAGGTGTGGCACGGGCCATGCAGGAAGCGGGGCTGCACACACCGCTGCTGGTAGGAGGGGCCACCACGAGCGAGCTGCACACCGCGCTGAAACTCGCCCCACTCTACCCGGACGGCGTTGTCGTGCGCACGGCGGACGCCTCAACCATCGTCCCCTGTGCCGCGGCCCTCTGCGGGAAAAATCGGGAGGCCTACATTGCAGATATCAAAACGCAGCAAGAAAAGGCCCGCAACGACTTCCAACAAAAGAAAGTCCCGCTGCTCTCCTTGGACGAAGCCCGCGCACGCGCCCCGAAGACGGATTGGGAGGCCCGGCCGAACCCCGCGCCGCAGCGCACCGGCGTCTTTACCATCGCGGTTCCCCCGGCGGAACACACGGGCTGCCCCTGCTGCAGCCGCCACGGCATGCCGGATTTCTCCGTCACTTGGGACGAACTCCTCGCCCTCGCGGACCGCAGTATCGTTCTGCGAACCTTTGACATGCACGACGTCTGGAACCCCGCGCGGCAGGATTTCCACCCCGAAGCCCCGCAGGACAAGGTGGCACAAGCCCGCACCCTGCTCAGCGAGGCAGATGCCCTGCTGCAACGAGCCTTCGCGGAGCACCGCCTTCACGCCGCCGCCTGTTTCGGCATCTGGCCTGCTAACAGATCGGGAGACGACATACGCTTGGAAAACGGCGTGGTGCTGCACACCCTCCGCCAGCAAAAGGAAGCGAACACCCCGCGCCGCGCGCTGGCGGATTTCGTTGCCCCCGCCCCCTACCCCGGCTACGTCGGCGCGCTGCAACTCTCCGTCACCGGGGCCCGCGAGTGGGCGAAGGAACTCCGCGACCGGGACCTGGACTCCTACAATGCCATCCTCATCGAAGCCTGTGCCAACATGCTGGCGGAGGCCCTCGCCGAGCGATCTAACCAAATCATCAACACCGTATGGCCAACGGAAGGCAGTGCCTCCATACGCCCCGCCTGCGGCTACCCCAGCCAGCCCGACCATGCAGAGAAAACGATTGTATTCGATCTGCTACAAGCCACGGAGCATACCGGAGCCACACTCACCGATTCCTTCATGATGTCCCCGCCCTCCTCTGTGTGCGCGCTGCTCTTCAACCACGCGACGGCGGCATACTTCGCCGTAGGCCCCATCGGTGATGACCAGCGGGAGGACTACCGGACCCGAACGGGGCGCACGCTGTCCTGAACTCGGGATAATCAGTAAATCCCGCGAATGCGGCGTTTCCGCTTGATCGTCAAAATCGGAATCAGGTTAAAGAGCTTAACCCTGGTGATGTGCAGGTCGGTCACGATGCCGAGAATGGTCAGACAACCGAACAGCTTTACCCGCGTAACCTGCGTGGCAACCGCTCGGTACTGGCGCCGCGCGAGGGGGTCAGCCGTCTGCGCCTTGGCACGAGCCAAGGCAGCGGAACGCCACATCCGCTGCCGCTGCGTCTTGGACGTGTTCTCCGAGTAGAGACGATAGCGCACGAGAGGCTCGGGTATATTGTAAAAACATGTATGCGGCAGCAGAGAGGAAAAGAGCGCGAAATCCTCCGCCGGAGAATAGGCGGGATCATATTTGACACCGTACTTCGTCAGCAGACTGCGGCGCAGCATCGTCCCCGTATGCGGAACGGCACAGTCATACATGAATGCCAGGCGTATATCCCCATTCATCTCGGGGTAGCGGAACAATTTGCTGTCATTGGAACGCTCCATCAGGCACCCAACGACTCCCACCTCAGGATGCGTTCGCAGGTAGTCAACCTGCTTGCGAAAACGCTCCGGGAAGGAGACATCATCGTGGTCCATGATGGCCACGAACTCCCCTCGCGCCTCCTCCAGCAAGCGATTCCGGGCGCCGGATATGCCACGGTTCACACCATCATCGATGAAGCGGATACGAGGGTCCGTGTACGACTCCACGACCTCCCGCACCACCGGGTCGGAGGGCGAGTCATCGAAAAGCAACAGCTCGAAATCCGGCTCCGTCTGCGCCAAGACGCTGTCGATGGCCTCGCGCAAAAAGGCGGGGTTCGGCTTGAAGGTCGGAATGAGAACCGAGATAAGCGGTGCGGCAGCAGACATGGCGAAAATCAATGGTTGAGATACCAATCAACAGTCTTGACAATGCCCGTGGCAAAATTCTCGTCGGCATGCCAACCGAGCTCCTCCGTGAGCTTGGTCGCATCGATGGCGTAGCGCAGGTCATGCCCCGGGCGGTCCGCCACAAAGGTGATAAGGTCGGCATACTTCCTCCCGCCGGAACGCGGACGGCGTTCATCGAGAAGATCACAGATGCGATGCACAATCTGCATATTGTTACGCTCATTGTGGCCGCCGATGTTATAGGTCTCACCGCTGCGACCGCGATGGAAAATGAGGTCGATCGCCTTGCAGTGATCCAGCACATAAAGCCAGTCGCGAATGTTCGCCCCGGCACCGTAAACCGGCATGGGTTGCTCCGCCAGAGCGCGCTCAATCATGAGCGGAATGAGCTTCTCCCGATGCTGCTTTGGCCCGTAGTTGTTGGAGCAGTTAGATGTCGTCACATTCATCCCGTAGGTGTGGTGGAAGGCACGAACGATGAAATCCGAACTTGCCTTGCTGGCGGAATACGGGCTGTTAGGCGCATAGGGCGTCGTCTCCCGGAAGAACCCCTCCGCCCCCAACGTGCCATACACCTCATCCGTGGAAATGTGGTGGAAACGGCAGGACTCGTAACTCGGCTTCACCTGATTGGGGCCGGACATCCAGTGCCTGTAGGCCGTGTTAATCAGCGTGAACGTGCCCTCGATGTTCGTGCGAATGAACGCGAGCGGGTTCTTGATCGAGTTATCCACATGGCTTTCCGCCGCGAAATGGATAACACCGCGAATATCATACTCCTCGAAGAGGCGGGAGATCAACTCCGCATCGCAGATATCGCCCTGCACGAAAGTGTAATTCGGCATAGACTCACACTCCCGCAGGTTGTCCGGATTACCCGCATAGGTGAGCAGATCCAAGTTAATAACATGATACTGCGGATATTTCTCGCAGAAGTAGGGAACGAAATTGGAGCCGATGAAGCCGGCCCCGCCGGTGACTAGAATTGCTTGAGACATGTGATGAGACTTTCTTTCCAATGAGGAATGGTGAGGTTAAAATCGTGCTTGATGCTCTCCTTGCTGAGAACACTGTAAAACGGACTCTGCGCCTTGGTGGGATAGGCCGAGGAAGGCACGGGATTCACACGACAGGAAAGCCCGGAAAGCTCCATGATTTCCCGCGCAAAATCATACCAGGAAGCCACGCCCTCGTTTGTATAATGGTAAACATCCTTCTAACCGGGCCGAATCTGCGGCAGAATGGCTGCGATAGCCGCCGCAAGGTCGCCGGCAAAGGTCGGCGTGCCGATCTGGTCGTTCACCACATTCAGGGACTCCCGCTCCGCCGGCTAAGATGATTCCTTTCATGCGTCACTCGGAGCATACAGCATCCGGCACATAATGTCAAGACAATAGGTTGCACAAATCAGCCCCCCGAGAAAAAATGTGTGTGTTTTTTTTGCCACGTACGCGATAAAGCTTGCCAAACAGGGAGCATGCGTGATATGATGTCCGCAAGCTCCACATGGCAAACACCACAACATCCGGGAATGAGCCGACCGCACACCGATACAGCGTTGTCGGGGTGTTTGTCGTTGTCCTCTTTGTCTCGGCCCTCGCGTGGTGCCTCATTCATATCCGCTACAATTGGCTGCAGTGGGCCGTCCGGATCATGCTTCCCCTTCTGACGGCATTCGGGATGTTGCGATGGTACCGCAGCGGAAAAGCCGCACATCTGCGGAGACGGCTCGTCATCGGCGCGGCTGCCGGCTCCGTACTCCTTGCCGTCGGTGCTTGGGGATACTGCGCCACAAACGCGTATCATACGCCGGAAATTGACCGAACTGCCCTGTACGCGCGCGGGCGGGTGCTTGTTATCGTGCCGCACCAAGACGACGACACCAACCTGATGGCCGGGCTGACGGAGGAACTCATTCGAGCAGGAAGCGATGTTTACATCCTTTTTACCACCAACGGCGACAGACGCGGAATCAAGAACGCAGCCAAACGCGTACGAGAGGTGCTGAAAATGGCGGACTTCTACGGCATTCCGCACGATCATATTTATTATCTGGGCTATGCGGATGCTTGGCAACAGGACAACCGCGACCTGTATAACGCCGCCGAGGACGAGGCAATGGTCGGCTACAGCGGAGCCACCGAAACTTGGGCCCCAGAGGGTGTCAGAATTCTACGGTCCGGGAGAAGCTACACCAAGCGCCACTGGCGCGAAGATATGTCAGAGGTCATACGCACACTTCATCCCGACATGCTCGTGTGTATTGACTACGACAACCACCCCGGACATCGTGCTGCGAGCTGCATGTTCGAGGAAGTCATGGCTGACATTCTGCGAGCCGAACCGAACTACACCCCCTTTGTACTGAAAGGCTTTGCCTACCGTCCCTGCTGGCGCGCGCCCAAGGACTTTTATGAGGGAGAAAACCTCCGCAGCTCACGCGTGGTGCAGGATGTCAATCTACTCTCCCTGTCTGACAGCGAAGGCATGATGGACGAGGTGAGCTACTTCACTTGGAAGCAACGCCTGCGCTGGCCGGTATCTCCGAAGGGGCTCACACATTATATGAGCGGTAACAGCATGTACGAAGCCTTTACAAGCTACAAATTCCAACATCCCCCCTACCGCGCTCTGCCTAACGGAGACAAGGTCATGTGGTGGAGGCCCACCGGCAACCTTCTGCTGCGCGCCGCGGCAGAATCCGACAGCGGAGATGCGGCACAGGCCCACGACTTCAAGGTGGTAGACAGTGTCGACATCATGGACCCGAAGCGCAAGCCCTTTGATAACGGTTGGTGTCCGAAAACAAGGGTGGGGAGCATCGAGTTCACCCTGGCCGAGCCCAAGCCCATCGAGGAAATATGGCTCTATGACCACCCGGATCCCGCTAACCGAGTGCTGTCCGGTCGTGTCATCCTGAGCAGCGGCAGGGAAATCCCGCTGCCTCCCCTGCCTGCCGGCGGCGAACCTCTCGTCCTGCGCACGGACTGCACGGAGCCCCAAACAGGCTTCCGCATCGAGATCACGCAAAGCGCAGGCCCCCGAGCCGGTTTGGCGGAGGTGGAAGCCTACGAGCACGCCCCCGTATCCCCCGTCCGCATTGCTAAAGCGGTCGATGTGAACGACGACTTCATGTACGACTACACCGTTCCGAAAGACGGCGAAGTCAAGTTCCGTCTGTATACCTATCCGATAGGCCGACAAGCGGACTACTGCGTGGAGGGGCCGAACGGCCCGCTGCAATCCGTCGATGGGTGGTACACCCTGCAGGTGAAACCGGGGGAGGAATGCCTCGTCACCGTGCTTGACCGTGAGGGGCGGATCGCCGACCGTGTTCGCCTGTACAACGCGCCCGGGTGGCTGCGCTGCCTGCGGAGCTTCTACCGAACCATCGACCCCCTACTCTACTGACACTCTCACTCAACAACAATGAATAACATGAACGAACAGAAGGATCCGCTCGCCGACCTGGGCGTCATCCTTTACTACATCAACCTGGACCGCGACACCGCGAGAAGGGACGACATGGAGCAGCAGGCCCGCGAGCAGGGCGTGGTGCTGCACCGCATCCCCGGCGTCTTCGGCGCCGACCTCAAGCCGGATGACCTCCGCAGCTACGATGACAAACGCCGGAAGCGACTCTCTACCGCATCCCTCGGCAAGGGAGAGCTGGGCTGCCTGCTGAGCCATGTGAAGTTTTTCAGGACATTCCTTGAGTCTGATGCCAAGTATGCGGTCATTCTCGAGGATGATGCCGTCATCCTCCCGGGATTTGCGGACAAGCTGCGTTACATCATCGAACACACAAGCGGCTGGGGCTATGTTAAACTCTACAGCGATCCGACCAAGATGTACGAAACAGACATCAACCCGGAGGGCACTGAGGTAAAGCTGGCCTTTCACAAGAAACTGCCTTGGAAGACAGTTGCCTACATGCTCACACGCGAGGCAGCGAAAAAACTGTTAAACCTTTTTACTGAGCGCTACTGGCTCCCCGTTGATGCACAGCTTGCGTATTTCCTGATGCGATACGACATTCCTGCCCCCGGCGTCATGGAGAACATCATCTCTACCCGTTATCCCTTCAACGAGCAGAGCACCATCAATGAAATGGAGGATCGTCGAGCTCCGGAGCCGGGGAACCAACAAAAACATTGCATTTGCAGGAGCTTTGTACGCTACCTGAATTATAGGTGGCATACATGGACGATGTCCTACCTCAAGCTTCGAGGCCGACATACTCTGCGAAAAAAATTGCAGTTCCGTTAAGTTCTGACAAGCGTTTTCAACAATGAATGCAACAGAGAAAGTCAAGGATCCCTTAGCCGATTTGGGTGTCGTACTCTACTACCTGAATCTGGACCGTGATATCGTGCGGAGGGAGGACATGGAGCGGCAAGCGAAGGAGCATGGAATTGTGCTGCACCGCATACCCGGGGTTCTGGGATCCGATTTGAAGAGCGAGGATTTGACAAGCTATGATGCCAAGCGACGCATGCGCATCATGACAACCCAAATCGGTGCCGGCGAACAGGGCTGCATTCTGAGTCATCTGAAAGCCATGAAGGCCTTTTTGGCATCAGAGGCCGAATATGCAGTTATTTTCGAGGACGATGCTGACATTCTGCCGGGATTTGCAGAAAATCTTCGCTATATTATTGAACACACAAGCGGCTGGGGCTATGTTAAATTCTACAGTGAGCCGACCAAAATGTTCGAATCACCGAAGAACCCGGAGGGAGCAAGGGTCAGGCTCGCTTTCCACAAGA
>CAMEZO010000079.1 GCA_945947905.1 uncultured bacterium | reverse complement strand
AAGAATAATAAGGACAACGGCCGCAAGTGCAATATTCATATCACCGCCCAGGAGATCCAGGACATGTTCCCGGATGACAAGGTGCTGCGCGATGCCTTCAAGGCACTGGTGGGTATAGCGAAGAAGAACCGGGGTTATGTGACGGATGCCGACATCAACGAGCAGCTGCCCATGGAGTGTGCCCGCGAGGATGACCAGGAGCGCCTCTTCAACAGCCTGAACTCGTTGGGAATTACGGTGAAGTCCGATGACGAGGCCCCGGAGGCTATCTCCGAGGAGGAGCTGCGCAAGTGTATCCAGTCGGGTAAGAATGTGCTGGACAGCCCGGTGATGAAGACCCGCCTCAACCAGCTCTTCCAGATGGCCACCGAGCGCGAGGGCCAGTACCTTACTTACGATGAAATTAACGCTGCACTGCCCGGCAGTATCATCGACCCCGAGGTGCATGAAAACATCATGATGCGCCTGCGCGACATGAACATCAACATCATTGATGAGTCGCAGATAGATAGTTATAATGAACGCATGCGCATGGCCGAGGCCGGTGAGGAGGACGAGACGGAGAAGATGGAGGCCAAGCTGGATTTGCTGGATGACCCCGTGCGCCTTTACCTCAAGCAAATGGGCCGCAAGGACCTGTTGAAGCGCGATGAGGAGGTTGCTATCTCCATCCGCATTGATGACGCGGAGACCAAGCTGCGCACCGGTTTGCACAAGTTCGGCGTGGTGGCGGAGTTCTACATGGGTTTGGCTGATAAACTCACCCGCAGGACGCCCGCGCATCCGGATGATCAGGCCCTGCGCTTTGACCATGTGGTGGCCGAGCAGAGCAATGAGCAGCGGGATAAGTACCTGGAGAGTCTCCGCCTGCTGTGTAATAAGGTACGCGATGCTCACCGAGAGGTGCGCGCTTCCTACAAGGCCCTGCGCGATGCCCGCCGCCGCAAGCGCGGCGCCAAGCAGGTGGAGCTGCTGCACAAGGACTTTGAGGAGGCCATGGAGGTGCTGACCGCTCTGTACCCCGGTTTTGCCTTCAAGGGCAAGGTGTTCGAGGACTTCGTGGAGCAGTTGATGGAGCTGCGGCGCTCCGTCCTCAAGAAACAGCGCATCCTCGAGGCCAACCCCGATGACGAGGAGGCGCGGGATTGCCTGGATGAGCTGGAGATGCGCCTGTGCATGCCGATAGCAGACTTCTTGGAGGAGTACAAGCATGTGAAAGCCTGCATGACGGAGGCTAAAAACGCTAAGCTGGAGATGATCGAGGCGAATCTGCGCCTGGTGATCTCCATCGCCAAGAAGTACACTAACCGCGGTCTGGCTTTCTTGGATCTCATTCAGGAGGGTAACATGGGCCTGATGAAGGCCGTGGAGAAGTTCGAGTACCGCCGCGGCTACAAGTTCTCCACCTACGCCACCTGGTGGATCCGCCAGGCCATCACCCGTTCCATCGCCGATCAGGCACGCACTATCCGCATACCCGTGCACATGATCGAGACAATTAACAAGCTGATGCGCGTGCAGAAGAAACTCGTGCAGGAGCTGGGTCGCGAGCCAACGCCGGACGAGATTTCCGCGGAGTGTAACATGCCCGTGGACCGGGTGCGCGGCATCCTCAAGATGGCCCAGCAGCCCATTTCCATGCAGCAGCCGGTGGGCGATTCCGATGACACGTCTTTCGGTGATTTCCTGGAGGATAAGGGGGCGGAGAACCCCATGGACAGCGCTTCCTACAACTCCCTGCGCGAGAAGCTCACCGGTGTGCTCAACACTCTCAAGGAGCGCGAGCGTGCCGTGCTCGATATGCGCTTCGGCCTGCGGGACGGCAACCCCCGCACGCTGGAGGAGGTGGGTCGCCGCTTCAACGTCACGAGGGAGCGTATCCGCCAGATCGAGGCCAAGGCCCTGCGCAACCTGCGCCACCCCTCCCGCTACAACGAGCTCCGCGGTTTCCTGCCGGAGACCTCGGAGAGCTGAAGCACGCTCCGCACAGCCCCTTCGCCCCGCCCGTCGCTCCCTCGCCCGGGCGGGGTTCGCTTTACACCCGACGCCGCGCCGGCAGAGCCGTTCGCGAGCAAAGGGGCACTGCATTCTGACTGTCTTTTCTATTCACTCTCGACTGAGAGATTTGTCTATTCTTTTATACTGAAAGGACAGCCTCAGCAGGACAATAAAGAGAGAAAGAAAAAGCACCGAGGCGACCATCAGTTCACTCTTGTCTGACCACTTACCGGCGCCCAAGGTGTACTGCTCGGGGTTCTTCGGATTGACGTATATATCAACCGTGCTTCCGGCTCTGATCGGACCGAGGTCTCCTTGTTTCCGGACGATCAGGTCCTCGGGGCAGCGTTCGGAATATATCTTCCCTTGCAGGTTGTAGGTGATGAGAACTTCCGAACCGAACTCATCTCCGGCTTCCTCGGTCTCTTGTGCAGGAATCGTTACCGTGGCGGTCGTTTTCGTCCAATCGTTTGATAACTTATAGTTGCGATATTCTGCTGCGAGCGGAAACGCCGTGAGGAGTGCTCCCCATAAACAGAGGACAGAAAGTACCCGCGTTGCCTTGAGCTTTTCCTTATTGACGCGTGCTTTGTATTGTTGCAGCAAGGTATCTCTTGTACTGAGATCCGATATCGCTTTGCAGGCGGGGAAAGCAGCGCGCAGTTTTTGATGCAGATCCTCGACTGTCTCGTAGTTACCGGATGAAAGCACCTGCATGGATTGCATGGTGTCGCTTACCGTAATATGGTAGGAAACGGGATCGAGAGACGGAGCAGCATGAGTGGCTCCGCAATCCATGCGCATGCAGCTGCTACTTGATATTTTTATTTCTTTTATTCTCGCTCTGAAACCCGGAATTTTCTCAACCAGCGTTATTCGGGAATCATCTGCAACGATATGTAATTTCCCGAAAATAATTTTCAGCCCATGGTAGAGGAGCCCGAATTCCAATATCAGGCCGGCGAGCGTAGCAAGAGCCGGTATCCACAATATGCTTTTATCGCATGGCTCGATGAACAACCAATAAGAGAAAACAGGGAGATACACAAAGGTAAGACACGTCAAAAGTGTCACAAGGATGAAGACGGTCTTGTTTCCGTGTATTCTTCTGTTTGCATATGTTACCTGCATATTCGTCACGGCAGTCTCCCTTCCGGGTAATCCGGTACCCTCGCTGTATCGGCCGGAAATGAAATTGCGTTCGGTGTTCATATAGAGATGGTCTGTCTGTGGGGGTGCCGGGTTTTCTCTGTTGCGGATCAGCATAGTGCTTACCCCGGAGTTTTGCAAGGAAAAAGTGGTGATGTCGGCCCCTTTTTCCGGTTTATCTCCTGCCCGGGCCGTAAAAAGAGCTTGCAGGGCGGCGGGGATTTTGGTATGATGAGCGGAGTACTTGAGCCGAGACCGAAGATGAACCGAACCGGAATAATGATGATGATGGCTGCGGTGCCTGCCATGGTGGCGCCCGCAGCGGATGCCCCGATGGTGAGCTCTGCCCAAAATGCCGCGCAGCATCGCGTGGCCATTTACAAGGAGCTGGATGCCCTGCTGAGCAGCCCGAATGCAGCGCAGCAGGCCCCGATGCTTGCGGGGCAGATGCGTATGTATAACACGCGCATGAAGACCCTGCGGCAGCTCTGCTCGAAGGTCCCCGCTGCGGAACAGAAGGCTGCCTTGGATGCCCTGCGCGCTTCGGACCCGAAGGCCGGTCCCGTGCTGGATTCCTTCCCGGGGAAGGTGGATGCCCTGGTGGAGTCCGGTTGCTACGGCAATGCGGCGCTCCTGGCTGCGATGAAGGAATTCCGCGACTCCATGGCCCCCGTGGCGTCCGGAGCTGCCCCCGTCAAGGCGGATAAAGAGGCGAAAAATAAGAAAAACAAGAAGAAAAAGAAGTGAGGAAACCCGCCCGCAGGGGGCTAGTTGTGTCATTCCCGGGTACTTTTTTGCCCTCGCACTTGCTTTTCTCCCCCTTTGTGTGATACCATAGCCCCCGCCTCGCCGTGCGCGTGGGGTGTCGGCTCATCGCATTTTACTATTATGATTAAGTGGATTCTCAATAAAATCGTCGGTTCCAAGAACCAGCGCGAGGTCAAGAAGATTCGTCCTGTCGTCAAGAAAATTAACGAGATCGAGTCCTCTTGGGGGGATGTAGACCAAGAGTTCTTGGTGGCCAAAACCCGAGAGTGGCAGAAGTATCTGCACCGCTTTACGCCGATGGATATCCCCACCCGGGGGTACATAGTAGAGGCGGATGCCGAGGAGCTGCAGCGCGTAGCCGGGATGCTGGGCGAGCGTTTCGAGGCCCTCAAGCCGGATTTCCCCAAGCTGCCCGCCGTGGAGCCCACGGTGGAGTCCATCGAGGCCGCCAAGCAGGCTTGGACAGAGGTGGAGCCGCGCTTCGAGAAGCTGCGTGCGGCGTATCTGGAGTCCATCCTGCCGGAGGCCTTCGCCGTGGTGAAGCGCGGCGCGCGCCTGCTCTGCGGGCAGGATGTGGATGTGTGCGGCACGCCGATCCGCTGGAATATGGTGCACTTCGATGTACAGCTTATCGGCGGCACGGCCTTGCACCGCGGTTTTATTGCAGAAATGGCCACGGGTGAGGGTAAGACCCTGGTGGCGACCCTGCCGGTGTACCTCAACGCCCTCACGGGCATGGGTGTGCACGTGGTAACGGTGAACGATTACCTGGCCCGCCGTGACTCGATGTGGATGGGCGCTCTCTTCAAGTTCCTCGGCCTGACGGTGGGCTGCATCCAGAGCATGATGCCCAGCGAGCAGCGCCGCCGCATGTACGCCTGCGATATTACTTACGGCACCAACTCCGAGTTTGGCTTCGATTACCTGCGCGACAACGGCATGGCTACCTCCCGCGAGGCCCAGGTGCAGCGCGGTCACTATTTCGCCATCATCGATGAGGTCGACTCCATCCTGATTGACGAGGCCCGCACGCCGCTCATCATTTCCGGTCCCGCTGTCATCACGCAGGAGCAGCAGTACGATACCCTCAAGCCCCTCATCGAGAAGGTGGTGCATGCCCAGGTCGACCTCTGCAACACGCTCATGACGCGCGCCAACGAGGCCGCCGCAGCCGGCGATACGGACGTGGCGGGTCGCTGTCTCTTCAAGGTCAAGCTCGGTCAACCCCGCAACCGCGCCTACATGCGCGCCATGCAGGATACCACCATGCGCCGCATTGTGGAGAAGTATGAGCTGACGCTTTACCAGGACCCGCGCAAGCTGGAGCTCTACAAGCTCAAGGAGGAGCTTTTCTTCTGCGTGGATGAGAAGACCCACGATGCCGAGCTGATGGAGAAGGGTCGCGAGATCATCAGCCCCGGGGAGCCGGAGGCTTTCGTGCTGCCGGACGTGGGTACCGAGTTTGTCAACATTGACGAGAACCCCGCCCTCTCCGCCCGCGAGCGCGAGGCCGCCAAGCAGGCTCTCCTGCGCCGCCGGGATGAGGTCGGTACCCGTCTGCACACCACCAGCCAGCTTCTCAAGGCTTACACCATTTACGAGAAGGATGTGGAGTATGTGGTGAAGGATGACAAGATTGTGATCATCGACCAGAACACGGGCCGCGAAATGCCGGGCCGCCGCTGGAGCGAGGGTTTGCACCAGGCCATCGAGGCGAAGGAGGGTGTGGAGGTAGAGGCGGAGAACATGACCTACGCCACCATCACCATCCAGAATTACTTCCGCCTGTACACCCACCTGGCCGGTATGACCGGTACGGCGGAGACGGAGGCGGCGGAGTTCCACGATATTTACAAGCTGGATGTGCTGCCCATTCCGACCAACCGTCCCTGCATCCGCAAGGACTTCAATGACCTCATTTTCCGCAGCCGCCGTGAGAAGTACAACGCGGTGGTGGCGAAGATTGCGGAGCTGCATGCGGCCGGCCAGCCCGTGCTCATCGGTACGGCCAGTGTGGACGCCTCGGAGACGCTCTCCCGCATGCTCAAGATGCGCCGCGTGCCGCACCAGGTGCTCAATGCCAAGAACCACCAGCGGGAGGCCGAGATTATCGCCCTGGCCGGTCAGAAGGGCGCGGTGACGGTGTCCACCAACATGGCGGGCCGCGGCACGGATATTAAGCTGGGCGAGGGCGTACCGGAGCTGGGCGGCCTCTTTGTGCTGGGCACGGAGCGCTATGAGTCCCGCCGCATTGACCGCCAGCTGCGCGGCCGTTGTTCGCGCCAGGGTGACCCCGGTGCCTCGCAGTTCTTCCTGTCCTTTGAGGATGACCTGATGCGCAACTTCGGCGGTGCCGAGCGCATGACGAAGATGATGGATCGCTTCGGCATGCAGGACGGCGAGGCCGTGGAGAACAGCCTGATGAACCGCATCATCGAGGGCGCGCAGAAGAAGGTGGAGCAGCGCAACTACATCTGGCGCAAGCATGTGTTGGATTACGATGACGTGATGAACCAGCAGCGCTTGATCGTGTATGCTATGCGTAACGAGGCTCTGCTCTGTGAGGATCCCCGCCGCATGATTTTGGAGTCCTTGGAAAATGCTGCGCAGTTCAAGGCGGAGACCTGCCTGAATGAGGATGAGTTCGGCAATGTGCGTGCCCTCGACCTGCTGCAGTGGGTGAACAATACGTTCCCGACCGGTTGGAGTGAGGAGGACGCGAACTTTGCCTCCAAGACCCCGGCGGAGGCGGCGGAGTTCATTGTTGCCAAGATCCGTGAGATGTACACCAAGAAGGTGGAGGGTGAGCGTGCCGACCGCGTGGACCAGATGGAGCGTTCCATCATTCTGCAGGCCATTGATAAGCTCTGGCAGCGTCACATCACGGACATGGATGCCCTGCGCGAGGGCGTGCGCCTGCGTGCCCAGGGACAGCGTGATCCGCTGGTGGAGTACAAGCGCGAGGCCTATGAGATCTTCGAGCAGCTCATGCGTAACATTGACTTCGAGGTGCTCAACGGTCTCTTCCGCAGCACCACGAGCCTTTCTGCCTTCGAGGACTTCCTGGCGGGTCTGCCTGCCAGCAATGCCGAGGAGGAGGACAGCGATGTGACGGATATTCTCGGTAACGGGGATTTGCTCTCCGTGCTTCGTGAGCAGATGGAGCGCATTCAGCGGCAACATGCTGCCGAAGCGGAGGAGCTGCCTGACATCCCCGAGCCGGAGGCCGAGG
This sequence comes from uncultured bacterium, assembly GCA_945947905.1. Classification (GTDB taxonomy): domain Bacteria; phylum Verrucomicrobiota; class Verrucomicrobiia; order Verrucomicrobiales; family Akkermansiaceae; genus Akkermansia. The sequence continues at coordinate 3,630 of CAMEZO010000079.1, read as the reverse complement.
AGCCGCAGGAGCTGCCGTTCGAACAGTCGGCCAGCGGTAGCTTGGCGGCGCCGCTCTCCAAGCCGGAGAAGAAGCTGGAGCTGCCGAAGCGCAAGCGTCGTTTCGTGAATATCAAGCGCGCCGAGGGCGGGGACCTCACCATGTCTGCCCCCGTTGCGTCGGAGGCCGTGGAGGGCGAGACGCTCGGTTCCGTGGATTCCGGCAGCATGACGGATGCGCTGAACGGCAAGCCTGAGTAATCCCAGCCCACCTCACCGCTCATGAATGTGCGCTCGGCCTTGGAGTATGTTCCGTATTTCCGCGGGCGCACCATGCTGGTGCATGTGGATGCGGCTCTGCTGCAGGCGGAGGAGCTGGTGGATGCTCTGCTGGATGCCGATGCGCTGAGCGAGATCGGCGTGCACCTGGCCTTGGTGGCCGAGGGGGAGGACACGGGCCGGTTGGCTCGCCGTGCGGGGGAGTGTGAGCTGCGTTACGCGGTGGCGGAGCAGCCGCTTTCCTGCGGTGCGGCGGCCGTGGAGCGCGCCGTGGAAATCGTCCGCCGAGGGCAGGTCGCCGTCGTGGCTTCCGGCGCGCAGGGGCGTTTCGATGAGGGGAGTGTGCAGTTGGCTCTCGCTTTGGGGGCTTCCAAGTATATTTGTTTGCAGAACGGCGGGGTGCCGGGGCGGGGCGGTTCCCCCATTTTCGCCATCCCGGAGCAGGAGGTGGATGCCTGCACGGACTGCACCCATGCGGAGGAACTGAGGGCGGCGGCTGTGGTCTGCCGCCGGGGGATTCCGCGTGTGCACTTGTTGGAGGGTCGACACCGCGGCGTGCTGCTGGATGAGCTGTTCTCGGAGGAGGGTGTGGGTACCATGGTCCACGCGGACTCCTACCGCGAGATCCGCCCCCTGCAGCTGGATGACATCCCGGAGCTGCTCTCGATGATTGCCCGCTGCATGGCGGACTCCAAGCTCGTGCAGCGTACCTACGAGAGTATCCAAAGCCGTCTGAGCAGCTACTATGTTTATACGTTGGATGATACCATCGTGGGTTGCGTGGCTCTCTATCCCTACCCGGAGGTGAAGAAGGCGGAGCTCGGCTGTCTTTTCATCAAAAAGAACTATGAGGGCCACGGCTACGGCCGCGCTCTCTGCCGCTTCGTGGAGGACAAGGCCCGCGAACAGGGCTTTACGGCCATCTTCGCTCTCTCACAAAGCGCCGTTGCCTACTTCCGCGACCGCCTCGGCTACCCCGAGCTTTCCCGGGATGAGCTACCGCCCGCCCGCCGCGCCCTCCTCGAGCAGAGCGGCCGTTCCTCCGCCGTGTTCGGTAAGCAATTGGTGTAGCCCGGCGTTACGGGGCGGTGTGTTGGCGCAGGAAGCGCAGCAGGGCATCCAGCCCGGCCTCGAACTCCGGGGTTTCCAGGGGCGGGCTCATGAAGTGGTGGTGCGCCGTGGGGATGTTGAGCAGCAGGGCTTCTCGTCCCGCCGTTTGCAATTTTTGGGCGAAGCGGGTGCCGTGCAGGCGCAGGGGATCGCAGCCGGCCACGACAATGAGGCAGGGGGGGAAATCCTCCACGCTCTCCGCCGCCAGGGGGGAGATCCCGGGCTCGGCCGGGTTGTGCTCGCCGGCGTAGGCCCGCATGCAGGCCTTTTGATCTCGCCGCCATTCTTCATCGGTCAGCATTTCCCCGGTCGGGATGCTGCCGTCCGGCTCAGCGGAGAGCAGGGGGTAGTACAGGATGCAGCCGGCCACGCGTTTCTTGAGCACCAGGGCAGCCGCAGCGGCCAGGTTGGCCCCCGTGCCGGCTCCGGCCAAAAAGATGCGTTTGTAGCCCATTTGCTCCAGCGTGGTGACGGCGGCGAGTACATCGTTATACGCCGCAGGGTAGGGGGATTCAGGCGCCAGTCGGAAGGCCGCATTGGCTACATCCACCCCGCCCTCCGCCGCAGCGCGTCCGCAGAGTATGTGGTATTGCTGGGGGGTGCCGTACACCCAGCTCCCGCCGTGCAGAAAGAGCAGTACATCCCCCGGGGCTGCCGACGGATGAGCGCGGTACATCAGCATATCCCCCGTCGGGTCCATGCTGTCTACGGCGGTGAAGGGAACATGCAGTGTGGTATCTACATCCTCCGGCAGCAGGGCCCCCTCGTGCATCATGTCCTGCGTCTTGCGTAGTTCATTCAGGGGACGCAGATTGCCCTGTTCTGCGGCTTCCAGGGCCTGCGGCAGGGTGATGATGGGCGACTCTTCCTCCCCCGCAGCCGTCGGGAGGGCTGCAAGCAGAAGGGCAAACGAGAGCAGAATACGGGGCTTCATGCGGCTGTGTGCTTGTGTTTTAAGGCTATTATACACCTTTCCGCCGCAGAGAAAAGCAAATTTTTCGGACTCCGTCAAAAATGATTGAGTTCTCATTTTGTCGTTGACAGACCGGAGAAAAGGTGTAAAATGAGACTCGTGAGGGGCGCGTAGCGTCGAATTGTCGTATGAATATATAGAATATAGTAAGAGACCGTGAGGAAGACACAAAGCTTTTATATAAACCCAAAAGGTGAAGAATTACCTTTCGGCCGCTTTAACGTTTGCTGGCTACCGTGCAACGGGTGGCTCCGCGCGGAATTGGGAGATATTTACCGTTTTATCAAGATAGATACGAATGATGTTCTTGATTTGAATGGAAGGGAATTTTATCCCGTTGATATCCTACCCGGTAACTACTTGATATATGAAAGCGAGATTCATCGGAATCAATACGGTGTTTGGTCTTTATCGGAAAATCGCCCGGTCCTCGCTTCCCGGTATAAGCGTATATACTCTTCTGTTCCCGATTGTTCTGATCATTTCGTTGTTAGGTCAACGGAAGGCAGATTACAAATCGGGAGTGACGGAGATGAATTGATACGGGATTTGGGAGATTTCAGCGGATGTCTTTCTTCTGGTTATTTGCGGGAGAGCTCGTCTAAATTGATAAAACCCCGGTTGGAAGGCGGAGTAAAATGCAGCGTATGCGTAGATTTATACACGGGGCAGGAATGCAGCCCGGCTTTTCTGTGTGTCGGTTCACTGATGGACGGATTACGTTACATGCATGATTTATCGGGTGCGCAATACTTTGTGAACGAAAAATGGGAGAAAATACTCACCTTCCCGTCCGGATTGGAACCCGAGGCCGAAGTATACAAACCCACATATACTCCATATGATATTCTTCCTCCTGAGCTTGCTACTATAAGAAACATTTACGACGGAAGAATTGTTGTTGATTCACAAAATGAAGGCACCTATGTGATGGATTACTCAGGGAATATCATTATCCCTCCTAATAAATATCGAAGCTGTTATTTGCTCGGAGAGAAGCGCATTTATCTCGAGAACCGAAAAAAACACGGAGCAATTGCGGATACAGACGGAAACGTGTTATCTCCTTTTGACTACAGAAATGAGTTTGTCCTTAATGTGTTCCGTCAAAAAATAATTTGCTTAGCGAAGAGGGTCCGCCCCCGAAAGACTCTGGTTGGATGTATCTCACCCGATTTAGAAGAGGTTATACCGTTCGAATATGTGCGTTGTATAGATGGCTTCATCGACAATATGGGAGTATTAACCGTAGAGGTGTAAGAACTTGCCCGTAACTCTTCTTACCGGAGC
>CAMEZO010000078.1 GCA_945947905.1 uncultured bacterium | reverse complement strand
TTTGATAAAATTCTAAAGCCACCTACTATGAATTTGCCTTGAACTCTTGCCGAAGCTCCGAAGGCCAATCAGTCTCCGAAAATTCCCTTTATTCCGCGGTCAGACTTTCTCGGCTCCTATTGCCACAGCGGTGTGAAGTCTCCCGGTAACAACGCAGAGCGCCCTGCCCGGGGGAAGCGAGCAGGGCGACGGAAGAGGCAAGGGCAGCGTCAGCGGGCGCGGCGGATCGGCATGACAAAGTTGCCGGGGACGTCCTGCGGCTGCAATGGCTCCACCTGCTCCTTCTCCGGAAGAACGGTGAGGGAGGTGACGGGGCGCACGGGGTAAGAAGCGCGGTTGACGGTGACGTAGTAGTGCGAGATGGTCATGCGCACCGTGTCGCCGGGCTTCAGACCTGCGAGCTGCGAGAGCACCGCGATGTCCTGACCGGGCACGTCATCCTTGGTACCGACCATCCACTGCGCGCCGGGGGTAAGGCGGTCATCGCCGTACTTGCCGGGATGGGAGTAATCCTCGCTGGTCTTGATGGTGAAAACAGCCTGCTCCCGCGAGTGGCCGCAGCGGTCCGGGCAGAGAGCGGTGCGGAAGTGGCAGGGCGGCTTCACCGTGCCGCGGTAGACGGCAACGACCGTATTGGTCGCCAGCAGATCCGCTTTTTCCGGCAGGGGGGCAGCCGTCAGCATCGAGGACACCGACAGCACGGCAGCAAGGAGGAATGAGGTCTTCATAGCCCCCTCATTCTACCCCATTCTCTGCAAAAGGCAAGCAAAACCGCCCGCGCCCACGCCCTGCACCGGCAGCATGCGGTAGGCCGGAAAATCCGCGAGCCGACTCGCGAAACCTTGCAGACACGGGACCTGCACAGCCTGCCACTCCGGGTGGCGGCGCAGAATGTATGACACAACTTTCTCATTCTCCTCCGGGTCGTAGGTGCAGGTGGTGTAAAGCAGATGCCCGCCCGGGGCCACACAGCGGATGGCGGCCAGCATGATGCCGCGCTGCCGCTTGGCGTTGCCGTTCACCATGGGGGCACCCAGGCAGCCGGGGTTGCGCAGGCCCTTGGCAAGCAGGGATTGCCCGCTGCACGGAGCGTCCACCAGCAGGAGGTCGAACACGCGCCCGGAAGCCCCCCATTGGTCCGGACGCAAGCCCGTAATCGTCGTCCCGGGGAGGCCGCATAGCTCGATATTCTGCCGCAGGATGCCGCGGCGTGCCGCATTCACCTCGTTGGCCGTGTGGTCGGCGGGCAGGTAGCGGGCCGCCAACAGCATGGTCTTACCCCCCGGCGCGGCGCAGAGGTCCAAACTGCTGCGCGGCGGCGGCACGCAGTCGAGGGCCGCGCTCTCCCAGCAGGAGGAGAGATCCAGGGCGTAATAGAGCCCGGCGCGGTAGTCCTCATGAGCCGTGACCGCCGCCCCCGGCGCAGGAATGAACACACGCGGCGGCAGCCAAGGGTAGGCATCGGCGGGCTCGCAGGCGAAGGGCGGCGCGTAATCCGCCGGAGCTCGCGGCGACAGCACCACAGCCTTGCGAGCACAGGCACCGCTGCGCAGGGCTTGTACAAAGGCGGCTGCCTCCTCCCCGGAGAGGCGCAAACGCTCACAGAGACGCTCCTCTCCCTTGCTGAACTCCTCCTGCATGGTGCCGGGTCAGCTGATTTCGTCCAGGGCCTGACGCGCAGCCCCGATGATACCGGCCTCTCCCCCGAAATGCGCGGGCAGCACCTGCAATTTATCATAGTGCGGGCCGTATAACTGACACTTAAGATAGGAACGCAGGGGCTTGAAGAGCAGCTCCCCCGCCTTGGCCACGCCGCCCCCAATGACGAAGGCCTGCGGGTTGAGGATGTAGTGGCAGTTCATGAGCGAGGTTGCCAACAGGCGCGCGATGTCATCCCAGAGCTTCTGCGCCACGGGACAGCCTGCCTTGGCGGCGAGCTCCAGCGCGTAGGGATTGCACTCCTCCTGTGTCTTCACCACCCCGGCGGCAGCGTAGCGAGTCTGCGCCTCGGCGGCGATCTCGCGGTTGCCGATGTAGTCTTCCAGCGCGCCGCGATTGCCGTAGTAGCCGATGCGCCCGGCGGCGTCGATGCTCATCTGCCCCAGCTCGCCGGCGGCCCCCAGGTGCCCGCGCAGCATGCGGCCGCCCACGATGATGCCGGAACCCACCCCCGTGCCGAGGGTCAGGCACACCAGATCCGTCATCCCCTGCCCTGCGCCCAGCTTCCACTCCGCATAGGCCATGCAGTTAGCATCGTTATCCACAGACGCGGGAAGCCCCGTCAGCTCCTGCAGAATGCGGCGGATGGGCACATTGTACCACCCCGGCACATTGGTGAGGGAATCCACCATGCCGGCCTCGTGATCCACAAAACCCGGCAGCCCCATACCGACGGCACATGCGGCGGGATAGGCCTCCAGCACCCCGCGCAGACGCTGCCCGATGGCCTCGATAATCTCCTCCGGCGAGGAAAACTCGCCCGTCTGCAGCGGCTCTGCCCTATGCACAATGCTTGTGCCCTGCACCACGGCGAATTTAATGGAGGTGCCCCCCATGTCCACGCCGATTGAAATCCGGTCTGTTTGCATGGGCCCCAGTGTAGCAGATTCCGCCCGTTATGGAAAGCAAAAACGCCCGGGCGGGGTCAATTTCCCGCGACGTCGGAGCCAACGGACTCGAAAAAGCCACCGCCCAGCAGGCGCTCCCCCCAGACGGCATCCGGCGCGTAGAAGGCACACACCTGCCCCGGGGCCACCTCACGCACGGGCTGCTCGAAGTCCAGCCGCACCCGGCCCTCCCCCTGCGGCGTGCAACGCGCAGGCACGGCAGGGGCGCGGTAGCGAGGCTGCGCAAACACGCGCTCCGGCATCGGACGCAGGGTGTTGGTGATGCTGCCCACCACCGCCGAGCGAGCATACAGTCCCTGCGTCTCCTCCCCCTCATAGCCCAGGATGAGACGGTTGCGCTCCAAGTCCTTCCCCACCACCACATAGGCCACCCCCTCCCGAGGCGAGGCGACACGATGCCCGTGCCGCTGGCCCATGGTGAAGAGGTGCAACCCGTTGTGGCGACCCAGCACGCGCCCCTGCAGGTCCACAATGTCGCCGGGGTTATCCGGCAAGTAGTGGCGCAGGAAGTCGCTCATCTTCACGCGGCCGATGAAACAGATACCTTGGGAGTCCTTCTTCTCCGCGTTCGGCAGGTTAAAGCGGCGCGCGAGCTCGCGAACCTCCGGTTTGGTGAGACGGCCGACGGGAAAGAGGGCGCGAGCGATCTGCTCCTGCCGCATGAGGGCTAGGAAGTACGATTGGTCCTTGTTGCGATCAACCCCGCGCAGGATGTAGCTCCCCTCCCCCGGCACGTCCTCGCGCAGAGCGTAGTGCCCCGTGGCCACACCGCAGAAGCCCTGCTCCAGCGCGTAGTCCAGCAGCACGCCGAACTTCATCTCGCGGTTGCAGAGCACATCCGGGTTCGGGGTGGAGCCGTTGCGGTAGCCCTCCAGCAGGTAGTTGACCACGCGGTTGCGGTAGTGCTCGATGAGGTCGATGACGCGGAACTCGATGTGCAGGGCGCGGCAGACCCCCAGGGCGTCCTCGATGTCGCGCTCCCAAGGGCATTCGCCGGGAATGTTCTCCTCGTTCACCCAGTTCTTCATGTAGGCAGCCACCACCTCGTGCCCCTGCTGCACGAGCAAGGCCGCCGCCGCCGCGCTGTCCACCCCGCCGCTCAGAGCTACAAGTACCTTAGACACGGGGAACTCCTTCCCACGGGCCATCGCCCTCGCACGAGCCGCACTCCGCATACGGAGGCCGCCACCCCGCCTGAAAATCCTGCAGGGAATAGGGGGGGAGAATTCCCTGCTCCTCGGCACTGCGCAGCATCTGCAGGATAGCCAGGTTGAGAAATTCCGTATTGTCCAGGTAGCAGTCCGACGCCGCCACACTCACCAGAGCGGATAGGTAGGCGGGGATACGGATGGTGAGGAGCTCGTTCTGCATGTCGGGGGGATTGTAGCAAAAAAGAGCCTGCATGGCAATGTTTTTCATTTTCAGCGCAGAAGGCATGGGGTATACTGGCACCATGCGACGGCGCGCCAAAATACTGCTCACGGCTGCTGCCCTGCTGCTCACGGCGGCGGGGGCCTATTGGCTTGCGCCCCTGCTTGCGGACTGCCCGGAGCTGCCGGCGGCGCAGGATACGCGCCTGACAGACCGGCACGGGCAGATGATGGGCTTTGCCCTGAATGCACGGGGCTACCGGGAACAAGGTCTGCCCCCCGGGCCGCTGCCGCAGAACCTGGTGGCGGCGGTGACAGCGGCGGAGGATAAGCGCTTTTTCTCGCACGGCGGCATCGACCCCGCAGCCGCCGCGCGGGCTTTTCTGGGCCGCCTGCGAGGCACATCGCGCTCCGGGGCCTCGACTGTTACCATGCAGCTCGCCAAGCTCCTGCGCCCCCCCGCCCCGCGCTCCTTCTCCGCCAAAATGTGGGAAAGCCTGTGCGCCAGACGCCTGGAGATGCGGCACAGCAAGGAGGAGATTCTGCGCGCCTATCTGAATACCGCCGACTTCGGGAACTGCTGCCGCGGGGCAGAGGCGGCGGCGTACTTCTACTTCGGTAAGACCTGCGCCGAACTCACCCTACCCGAGGCCGCCCTGCTGGCCGGCCTGCTGCAGTCGCCCACGCGGCGGAATCCCCTGCGGCATCCGCAGGCTGCCCTGGCGCGGCGCAATGCGATTCTGCGCCGACTGGGGGCGGACACCTCTGCGCCGCTCGGGGTGGCGATGCACGGTAACACCCTGCCCCCGGCCCTCTGCCGGCAGGCCGGACAACTGACCCTGGATGCGGCGTTGCAGGCGGACTGCGCACGCATTGCGGCAGAGGAGGTGCGGCGGGCAGAGGAACGGAACATCACCCAGGCTTCGATTCTGGTGTTGGATAACCGGACCGGCGAGATCTTGGCGGCTGTGCCCGCAGCCCTGCCGGAAAGCCCCCACGGCGGCAGCCTGAACGGGCTGGCGACCCCGCGCTCCGCAGGTTCCACGCTCAAGCCTTTCGTCTATGCTCAGGCTTTTGCGAACGGTGCCACGCCCGCCACGGTACTGCCGGATGTGCCGACCCTCTACCGCAGTAGCGACGGTATCCAGGCCCCGCGCAATTATAATGAGCACTACATGGGCCCCATCGGCATCCGTACGGCCTTGGCCTGCTCGCAGAATGTGCCTGCCATGGATGCGCTGGCGAACTACGGTGGCATATCGGAATTTCTGGTGCTGATGCGACGGCTGGGCTTCGAGATACGGGGCGCGGAGGACAGTTTCGGGCTGGGCCTGGCCATCGGCAACGCGCATGTGACCCTCACGGAGCTGGCGCGCGCCTACTCCGCGCTCGCTCGGGGCGGCACGCTGCCGCCCGTTGCCGACAGACTGCCGCTGCAGGAGGCGGAGACCCCGCGTGTTCTCGACGAACGGATATGTTACCAAATAGCGGACATTTTATCAGATACAGCAGCCCGCGCACCGGCTTTCGGGTTGGGGCATAATCTCAGCTTCCCCTTCCGCTGCGCCTGTAAGACGGGCACCTCATCCAACTTCCGGGATAACTGGTGCGTCGGGTTCACGGCGGAGTATACCGTGGCCGTCTGGGTGGGCAACTTCGATAACTCGTCCATGCGAAAGGTGTCGGGTATCAGCGGTGCCGGGCCTATCTTCCGGCGCGTTTTTCTGCGGCTGGCGGAGCGGGAGAAATTGAGCTTCCCGCCTCGGCCGAAGGGGCTCTGTGAGGTGGAGGTAGACACCCGCACGGGGCTGCTGCCGCGCGACGACACCCCGCGCGCCTTCCGACGGCGGGAGCTGCTCCTCTCTCCGATCACCCGGCAGGGGGTATACGATGCGGAGGGACGCGCCCTGCTCTCCTCCCGCTATGCGGAGTGGATGCAGCAGCAGGGCGACCGACGCTATTTTGCCGTGGCGGAGGACTCCCCCACAGGCCGAGCACCGGCCGTCCTCATCCCCGGCAACGGAACCACCGTCACGCTCGACCCGCGCCTGCCGGAGAACGGCAGCCTGCTGGAGCTGCGCAGCACCCTGCCCGCTGCTACCGTGCGCTGGCACTGCAATACCCTGCCCGTCTTCCGCCGCGGCAATACTTGGTACGCGCGGCTCTCCCCGGGGCGGCACACGCTGCACGCGACGGACTCGAATTCCGGGGCCTCGGCGGCCTCGTCTTTCCGTGTGCGCTGACACAGCGGGGCACTTTTTTGCACCTATCGGGTGGATTTAGGCTTGCAAGCGCGGCCGGGCGGGTATATACTGGCGCGCATGAAAGCGCTCGTCAAAACGAAGGCCGATAAGGGGCTGGAGCTGATGGAGGTGCCGATGCCTGAAGTCGGCCCGAATGATGTCCTCATTAAGATTTACAAGACCGCTATCTGCGGTACGGATCTGCATATTTGGAACTGGGATCCCTGGGCGCAGCAGACCATTCCCGTGGGGATGCACGTGGGTCATGAGTTCTGCGGTATCGTGGAGCGCGTGGGCTCTGCGGTGGAGGCCTACAAGCCCGGCGACATCGTGTCCGGTGAGGGGCACATCGTCTGCGGGCACTGCCACAACTGCCGCCGCGGGCTCTTCCACCTCTGCCCGAATACCAAGGGCGTGGGCGTGAATCGTCCCGGTTGCTTCGCGGAGTACCTCTGCATCCCGCAGAGCAATGTGGTTCGCATCCCGGATAACATGCCCATGGAGATCGCGTCCATTCTGGATCCGCTGGGTAACGCAACGCACACAGCCCTTTCATGGGATCTGGTGGGTGAGGACGTGCTTATCACGGGCGCGGGGCTTATCGGCAGCATGGCCGCCGCCGTTTGCAAGAAGGCAGGTGCCCGCAGCGTCACCATCACGGACCTCAGCGAGTACAAGCTCGCTCTGGCCAAGAAGATGGGCGCAGACCAGACCGTGAACATCCGCAAGGGCGAGACCATCGACGGCGCCATGAAGAACCTCGGCATGACGGAGGGCTATGATGTGTGCCTGGAGATGAGCGGTGCTCCCTCCTGCCTCAAGGATATCATCAAGTACAGCATGTACGGCGCCCGCATCTCCCTGCTCGGCATTCAGCCCGGCGGCTCCGGCATCGACTGGAACACCTTTGTGTGGAAGGGGCTCAAGATGAAGGGCATTTACGGCCGCGAAATGTTCGGCACCTGGCAAAAGATGTTTGCCATGCTCCGCTCCGGCTTGGATGTTACCCCCATGATTACCCACCGCCTCCCCTACACCGACTTCCGCACCGGCTTCGAGGTCATGAACTCCGGTGAGTCCGGCAAGGTGGTCCTCACCTGGGCGGAGTAAAGCCCCCGAACTTTCCCGAACCGCATCGGCCTTTGTGGGAGGCCGGTGCGGTTTTTTCTTGCGCGGCGGGGGGAGATGTGCGATAATGGGCGGCGTACTTGACACGCACCGCCATGGACGAATTGATACGCATACTGGATTCCGCCTTGTCTGACGCCTCCGGGTTTTTGTGGGGCTACGTGTTGCTGTTTGCGCTGATGGGCACGCATCTGTACCTAACCGTCATTCTGCGTTTTCCGCAGCGTTATTTGCTGAAGGGGATAGGCTATTGCCTGCGCAGGAGCAAGGAGGGGCACGGGCATATCAGCAATTTCTCATCGCTCATGGTCTCTCTGGCGGCGAATGTGGGCACGGGCAACATCGTCGGCGTGGCGGTGGCGGTGAGCACGGGCGGACCGGGGGCGGTTTTCTGGTGCATGATAACGGGTGTGCTCGGCATGGCCACGCGCTATGCGGAGTGCCTGCTGGCGGTGCGCTACCGCGTGCGCAATGAGAAGGGGCAGATTGTGGGCGGGCCGATGTATGCCATCGAGCGCGGTATGCGCTGCCGTTGGCTGGCCATCGTCTTCGCCGTGTTCACGGCCATTGCGGCCTTCGGCATCGGTAACATCACCCAAGCGAATGCCGTGGCAGGGGTGCTTCAGGAGTCGGTCAGCATACCGACCTATGCCACGGGTATCATCCTGGCCATGCTGACGGCCGTTGTGCTGCTGGGCGGTCTGAAAGGCATTGCTCGCGTATGCTCGGCCTGCGTGCCCACCATGGCGCTCATCTACATCACGGGCTGCATCATTGTGCTGGCGGGCAATGCGGCGTACATCCTGCCGGCCGTCGAGCGCATCTGCACCTGCGCCTTCACCGAGCAGGCGGCGGCGGGCGGTTTCATCGGCTCCTGCATCATGCTGGCCATGCGCACGGGCGTGGCGCGCGGTCTCTTCTCCAACGAAGCAGGCCTTGGCTCCGCCCCCATCATTTCCGCCCCGGTGCGCACGCCGAACGCAGTGCAGAACGCCCTGGTCTCTTCCACCGGTCCGTTCTGGGACACGGTTGTCATCTGCTCCATGACCGGCATCACCATCACCACCTGCATTCTGGGGCATGAGGAGCTGGGCCGCGAGGCCGGCACCCTGCTCACCTACCACGCCTTCGGCACCATTGGCAGTCTCGGTACGTGGATGCTGGTGGTCAGCTTGGCAACATTTGTTATCTCAACCATTCTGGGCTGGTCCTACTTCGGAGAAAAAGCCTTGGAGTACCTGGGCGGGCAGCGGCTCATCATCCCCTACCGCACGCTGTGGGTGGCGGCGGTGTTCGTAGCCTGCATCATCCCGAAGAGCACCATCGTCTGGAACTTCGCGGACTGCGCTAATGCCCTCATGGCCATCCCGAACCTCATCTGCACGGTGGCCCTCAGCGGGGTGCTCATCAGCCAGACCAAATACTACCTGTGGGAGAACCGACTGGATACACAGACCACCCGCGAGATACCGGACAAGACCACCCCGCCGAGTGAGGCTCAGTGACGGATTATACTCATAACACGGTCGGTCAGTCGTTGAAAAGGCTTCTTAATCATATTCTCAATAACCTTACCGGCGCCATCCTTCACAGCCCTCAGCGCCTTCTGCGCACCGGTAGTGAACACTCCGCTCACGGCGGAGGCTATGCCGCTGCTGTTGCGGGAAAGCATCTCGCGTATACCCTCGCGGCGCAGCTCCAGAAGGTTGCGGAAGCCGAGCCTCTTCGCCTCGCCCGTGAGCTGGCGCAGGAAGACACGTCCGGTAACATACACACCGGCACCCGCCAGCGTTGCCTCGATGAGTAGGGAAACACCACCCTTCACCAGCGATTGGGCCGCGCCTCCGGTCAGAACACCCATAGCGGCTGACGTCAAGCCACCGTCCAGCAAAAAGGTAGCACCGCCTACCAGCATGCCCAACATGCCGCCTGCAGCGTCCGTGCTGCCCTCCATACCGGCTTTCACCGCCTCGTCGCTGTTCATCACCATCTCCTCCGCCATACCGGAGAGCACATCCGCGGCAGCCTCACCGGCGGACTCTGCGGCGTCCTGCACAAACACCGCCGTAATCATTGCATGGAAGAGCACCCACACCAGGCAGGTCACATTAAACACCACCGATGGCCGATACCCGTGCATTTTCGCCAGAGCCACCACCATCCGCACCTGCACCAGCAGAATCATCAACCCTGGCAGCAAACGCCCGCGACCGAACACCGCAGCGATAGCCGCAATCTTGGCATAGTCCAACACCGTGCGACGGGACTCCTCCTCCAGTCCGCTCATACGGCGGTATTCACAGAAAACCAAGCGCAGCGTCAGCCCCTCTGCAAAAGGCTGCATCTTCTGCAGAGCCTCCTCCGCACTGCGGAATGCGGCGCGCAGCTTAGCATCACACGCGTAGCAGCGCTGCTTTTCCTCTGCCGCCTTCAGCAGATCCTCGGTCTCGCTTCCGTTGGGAGAGGCACTGTCTGCACGGCGAGCCAGACGATCGTGCTCGGCCTCCACTTTCAGAGCGTAGATGACCATCTCAATCTTGCCTCGCCCCTCCTCGACTAAATGCCCCATTTCGGAAGCCAATCGGTTCATATCGTCCCGCGCTGCGCTGTAGGCAGCGGAGAAACTCGGCAGGTCTCCCGTCTCCAATGCCCCCAACAAACGCGACATCGCGTCCAGGTAACCATCGGCCAGCTCGGTAAACTCCGTCAGCGCAGCGGCAGGTGTCAATTTCAGTCTGTTCCCCACCTCACGGCGCAGTTTCTTCCACTGTGCGGCCAAAGCCGGTCTCTGCTCTGCATAATCGTTTTCCAACTTCGTACGGACTGCCGACAACTGTGGGAAACGCAGCAAACGCAGACGCTCATACTCCGGCAACAGAGCCTCGGCGTCTTTTGTATGCCGCAGCTTCTCGGCCAGGCCGCTCCACTCGTCCCCGTCCGTCTGCTGCATACGGCGCACACAGCGGCGAAGACAAGCGATCTTCTGCGCGGGGGTAGACTCGCCGCTCTTCAGCACGGCGTCCTCCTCGTCGCATTGCAGCGCGGCGTTAATCAAAGCCAGGCATCTGCTGACATCCGCACTCGCCCCGTTCCCCCGCTGCAAGCGCAGCAAACGCTTCCGCGCATCCTGCAGCAACTGCCGAGGGTGAGCATTTTGCAGAGATCGAAGCCGCATGAACTGCACAATGGGTTGCAGGAACACCAACCACACCACCATTGCCACCAAGACCCACAAACACCAGCCCAGAACAGGTACCTGCGGGGTGAGCGCGTTGAGTGCCTGCCCCTTCTCCACCAAGTCGCCCGCCCCGTACACCAACGCCGCTGCCAGTGCCAGAACCGGAATGCTGCGCCAAAATGCCCTGTGCCCGAACGAAATGCTCTTGTCTGTTGTTGCCATAGTTGTATTGTAGGGGCTCCGGAGGCAGAGTCAAGGTGTTTTTTGCCCCCGATGACACTTTTTTCTGATTTTATGCGGCAAAAAGCCGTTTTGTGTTGCAGCTTATCGAAAAACCTGCTAGACTATGCGCTGTAAGCAACACATGCAGAAGTC
>CAMEZO010000077.1 GCA_945947905.1 uncultured bacterium | reverse complement strand
CGGGCCAGTTCGAGTTGGTGGTGAATATAGAGGAAAACTTCGCGGTACGCATCGCGCCGCATGGCATCCAGTGGGTCATACTGCCCGGCACGGCCCCGGAAAACCGGCAGGTGGGCTTCAAAGCGATCCTCCAAGCGACGGAGCAGGCTTTGTCCCTCCGGGGTGTCGAATACACTGAGCATCAGGCGTCTGGACTCACGCGCCCGCTGAACCACCGGCGGAATCGGGGGAAGGGGATCACTCATGACAGCGGAAGGGTTGCGTTTTGCGAATCAGCACCCTGCGCGGCTGCTGCAAGCTCGGCGGTCCGGAGGGCCTGCTCATTGCGTGTCCGGCGCAGTCGGCGTACGGCCGTTGTGCTGCGCAGCACCTCCTCCGGCGCGCCGTCCATGCGAGCTGCCATACGGAAGGTACGATCCGGGTCCACATGGTCCGTCAGTTCGGGATATATCCCGGCCATGGCCTGCAAACGCTGCAGGGTGCGCTCAATCCCCTCCGCCCGGATGCGCCGCATGACCATCGCAATGCGTCCTTGGTAGACAACCTGCGGCATAGGCACGGAGGATCTGCCCGAGGCATCCACCTGTTGGGCAGAGGCCGGCGGGCGCGGAAAAGCACCCCGGCGAAAGAGCAGGGAGAAAATGCGCTCCATGAGGGGGCGGAAGTCACATGCGAACAGGGTGAACGATGGCGAGAACTGCATGACTCTTTCATTCTCCCTGGCATATACCTCCGCCGCCGTGATATGTTGTTTGTTCTCGCTCCAGATCTCCAGCATCGGCAGAAAGAACGCGCGGCGAATGGACTCCTGCTTCT
Organism: uncultured bacterium; assembly: GCA_945947905.1. Classification (GTDB taxonomy): domain Bacteria; phylum Verrucomicrobiota; class Verrucomicrobiia; order Verrucomicrobiales; family Akkermansiaceae; genus Akkermansia. The sequence continues at coordinate 10,130 of CAMEZO010000077.1, read as the reverse complement.
GCCGCAGGCGGTCCATACCCACATCATAGCGCCCTTGGGTGGCCCACTCGCGCGGGAAGCCCAGACTGGCGCTCTCCGGCGAGATGAGCGTGCGCCCACCGGCCCGCAGATCCACCTCGCCCACTTGGTTTGCCAGCTCCAGAATACGCGGGAAAGCCGCCACCTCCCCCAGCATATCCAAAATGCGGTTGAGGAACTGGGCCTGTAAAATATCCGGGTATACCAAACGGGCAGGCGGTAACCCATAGGGCCCATCCCCCCAGCGCAGAAAACGCGTCACCATATACGGCATCTCGTGGTAGCCGCTTTCCTCCACCGTGCAGTTGTCATCCAAGCTGAAATACAGACTGCGGAAAGGCCTGTTGCGCGCATTGTTTCGGCGACTGTTGCGCTTGGTTCGCGGGCTGACGACATGCAGGAAGCGCAGCCCCGGCTCATGCTCCGTCGCGGGGTTGCGCAGCAGAGCCTGCGCGCGCGGCCCCAGGGCACGCACCCCGAACTGCGCCGCCGCTTGGTGCGGGGTGAAACTGAACTCCCGCATGTAGGTATCCACCGTCCCCTCATCGTTCTCCCCGCAAACGAAGCGTCCGCAGGGGATGTTGCGGAAGAGAAGTCGTCCACTGCGCGTGGTGCCGCAGTAGAGGCTGCCCGTGCCCAGCGCCACACGGTCCAGAAAGCACTCATGCAGCGCGGTGTAAAAGTTACTCAGTGAGAGCTCCCTGTTTGCAATATCGGAGCAGGTGTTGTACCAAGCCTCCGCCTCGTCCCCCGCATCGTGCTGCGGAGAGCCCCATTTGAACCACAGCTCGTTGCCCGGTGTCAGGTAGCTGAGGTGGGCGCCGGCCAGCTTCTGGCACGCCTCCACCGCCGTCGTATCTGCCAGTCGGCTCGCCCCCGGTGCGGAGCCTTCCTCCGCCTCTCGGCGGTCCGGCAGCACATAACGGCGCAGGGTGCTCCACCAGCCCTCCCACGGACGGCGAGCAGCGCACAGGGCGTGATATGTGCGTAGGGTATCTTCTGCGTTCATGCGATCAGCCCAGGGTTGTATTGTTCTTGTTATCCGCGGCGGGTGCAGAGAGCCGCCCCCCGCGGGGCTTACTGAGGATGGTAGAGAGCAGTCCGCGCTTGTTGGCGGTGCTCTGTGCATAGGCCTCGGCGGTGGAGTCCGAGGCTGTTTCCGTGGTTACGGGTATGGTCTCCTCTGCCACGGTTGCGGCAGAGGGAACATCGATGGACGGGGTGCTGAAAAAGCCCATAATGTCGAATGTACGGTTAATGGTTGTGCAATGAGACGGCAGCAGAAAGCGCTGCCAGGGATAGCGGCGCAGGGCAGGTCCCCGGACACCGCGCTGAAAGACGACCCACGGGAGCGAAGGCAGCAAAGCCGCCATGCGTCGGGCAAGAGCCAGCTCCCCCACCAGCAGGTGTACATACCAGGCATCCGCCAGAGACGGCGGCGTCGGTTGGCCCCAATGCCGCCAAGGCTCGGCCTGTGTGCTCCGGCATGGCTGCAGCAGGGCAACCAAGGCGGGGGAAAACAGGACCACCCCATGCGGATTACCCGCGGTGGCAGCCAAATCCGCCGCCAGGCTGCGGGTAGAGCCGGCGTAGTACTGCTCGGCGTAGGCTCGTGCGTCGTGTTTCATGCCGAAAATGATAAGCCGGCACGGCAGCCGGGGCAAGGGAGGAAAAACCGCAGACAAGCCCGCAGACGGTCTCGGTTTTCTGTGCCTTGCCCCGGGCAGGGACATCCGACAGAATACGGACACTTATGAGTAATTCCGCATCATCAATCAGTTCGCTTACCGCCCTCGATGTGTGCAACCTCGCCCTCAGCAAACTGGGGGAGCCACCCATCCGGGGCATCGACCCCAACGGCAGCCTGGCCTCTCGCCTCTGCCACCTGCATTACCACCCCGCCCGTCGCGAGGTGCTCTGCGCGCACCGCTGGAGCTTCGCCGTCAGGACGTGCCGCATCTCCTCCGCAGATGCCGATGACGGGGTGCACTCCGTGGGGCATCCACTGCCGGCGGACTGCCTGCGCGTGTTGCAGGTGAGCAGCCCCTGCTGGACCTTGCGAGGCCGCTGTGTGTACTGCCCCGCCCCCGAGATCCGGGTGATGTATATCACGGATGAGGAGGACCCCGCCGCCTGGGACCCTCCCTTTGTGGAGGCTCTGGCCACCTTGCTGGCCTCCCGCCTCTGCATCCCCCTGACCAGCAGCACGACGGCCCGAAAGGCCCTGTCGGAGGAGTATCACCGCCTGGCCCTGCCGCAGGCGGCGCACAGCAACGCGTTGCAGGCACACTCCAATGATGCGCATCCGCTGGCGGTTTTCCGCGGCCGCAGTGCCTGGGCCGGACATAATGACGATTGGGATTGATGTAACCGTATGAATCAGTTAACCAATGAGAAAGGCGCAGCCGGCGGGGCTATGAATGCCGTCGAATTCGCCGGCCGTCTGAGCCTGCTGTGGATGCGGGGACCTCTGTCTCCCGTTGCGCTTGCCGTCCTGTTATGCGTGGCTTCGGGGGCATCCACCCGCACCGCCGTGCGCAATCGCACACAGATGAACGGCGGCAACTGCCTGGTGGTGTTGCGGCATCTGGTGGAGAAAGGCTACCTGCGCTGTGATCCGCCCGTCTACTCCCTGCAGCCCATGGGCAGCCGCTTCATCTACAAGTTGATAACCGACTGTTTGCACCGAAAGACCGCTCCATGAAACGATCACGACACCTGAGTATCGAGGAAAAACGCGACTGGCTTGCAACGGTCTTCCGCGACGAGAACGGCGAGTTTTCGGCTGCGGAGAAGTTCAAAGCCCTGACAGAGGATACCAAGCTGGCCGGGCTGCAACGAGAGGCCGAGGGCGCGCCGGGTGAAGAGCTGTTCACCCTGGAATCCCTGAACCGAGACCTGCCGCCGGAGTACGAGGACCGGGATCCTCCGGAGTAAAGGCCGGCGCATATGCTGCTGCCCGCGGGGCCATGCCTCAGCCCCGTCGGTGCAGCAGCGACTTCAGCGGCCGGAAGGGCAGCCCTACCACCCGGGCAAAGGCTGTGCAGAGTACGCGGAAAATGTATACCCCGGGGTGCAGCACCGCCCTCAGTCCGCCGAATCGCTCATAGAGCAGGCTGAGCACCACGATGCCCGAGATGCAGCCGAACTTCAGGTCAATGCCCATGTGCCAGCTCACCCCTGCCTCCTCCAGGCCCATTTCCGCGCACAGCGCCAAGCCCACAAACCCTACCAAGAGGAAAGCCGTGTAGCCGAGGATGGGGTGCTTCTCGATCACCCCGATGCACCAGCCGGCCACCACTCGCAACGCAGCAATGCCGATGAACACACCCAGGCACACCACTGCCAGATGCAGACCCTCCGGTATCTCCCGAACATTGTTTACCATGCCTACTGCCGCTACCACGTTATCCAGGGAGAGCGACAAATCCATCAGTTCGATGCTCATGACCGTTGCCAGGAAAGACCGCGCGCCCACCGCTGCCGGGTGGTCGGCGTGTTTCTCCTCCACCGGGTGCAGCTGCAGGTGAGTGCATGCCAGGTAAATCAGATAAATCGCCCCGAACCACTTGACCCACTCGTTGTGCATCAACCATGCTACCAGGGCCAGTGCAATACCCCGGAAGGTGTAGGCCCCCACCAGCCCCCAGCGCAGGGCCGCCTTCTGTTGGTGCTTCGGCAGCTTGGCCGCCATGGCCGCTATGCCCAGTGCATTGTCAACGGAGAGAAGTCCCTCAATCAAGATCAAACCCAGAATAATCATGCCGCTTGCCTTCAGAAAGGCGGGCATACTTTCTATCTCCTGAAACGCCGAAATGATGTCTGCAAACATGTTCGGCACATTGTACCACACCCCTACCGTCCGTGCAAGCCTGAATTGTGTCCTGCACGGGCCACATTTCCCTTGCCAACGGCCGCAGAGCGCGCTATACTGGTGCGCAGAGCTTATGAAGACTATTCTCGTGACCGGCGGGACCGGTTTTGTGGGTGCCAACCTGTGCCATCGCTTGGTGGCAGAGGGCAATCGGGTTATCTGTTTGGATAATAACTACACGGGTTCCGTGAAGAACGTGGCTCCTCTGTTGGGGAATCCTCTTTTCTGCCATGTGGAGCAGGATGTGGCGGAGCCTTGGGACTGCCCCGAGAAACCGGACCAAATCTACAACCTGGCCTGCCCGGCTTCGCCGCCTTTTTACCAGGGAAAGCGCTCGATCTTCACCACGAAAACCTGTGTGCTCGGCATCCTGAATATGCTGGAGCTCGCCAAGCGAACCGGCGCGCGCATCCTCCAGGCCTCCACCTCCGAGGTGTACGGCGAGCCGCTTGAGCATCCCCAGCGGGAGACCTATCGGGGCAACGTGAACCCCATCGGCATCCGTGCCTGTTACGATGAGGGAAAACGCTGCGCGGAGAGCCTTATGTTTGACTATCACCGCCACGAGGGCGTGGATATTCGCGTGATCCGCATTTTCAATACCTATGGCCCGCTCATGAACCCGCAGGACGGGCGGGTCGTCTCCAATTTCATCAGCCAAGCCCTGCGCGGGGAGGATATCACCCTGTACGGCGACGGCTCGCAGACGCGCTCTTTCCAGTACATTGATGACCTGCTGGAGGGGATGTTGCGCATGATGAATAACGAGCACGGCTTCACCGGCCCCGTCAACCTCGGCAATCCCGGGGAGTTCACCATTCGCCGCTTGGCCGAGCTGGTGCTGGAGCAGATCGACAGCCCCTCCCGCTTGGTATACCGCCCCCTGCCGGCGGACGACCCCACCCAGCGCCGACCGGACATCAGCCTCGCGGGCCGGGAGCTAGGCTGGGCCCCCACCATCCCGCTGCAGGAGGGCCTGCGCCGCACCATTGCCTATTTCCGTGCGGAACTCGGGCTTTGATCCTGCTCAGTTTAGGCCTGAATCGAGTAGGGGCATCTCCAAGAGATAGGTTACAAAAATAGGCGGTATCTCGTTGGCGCGGCTTCCCGGGACAATACGGTTGCACTACTATGATGGAAATCGCACATTTGCTTCCAAAAGAGAGCGGGTTGAGGTAACAGTCTCTTGGTCTCCCACACCATCGGTACGGTCACAAGATTTACACGCCGGAGTTGGATACAATAAAAAAGCTCGGAGGTAACTTAGACGACCACTTCGAGGAAATGCTCAATCCCACTCCGAGCAGGGATATAGTAGCACGTGTTCAGGAGTTGAGCAAGACTAATTTTGAAGATTGTTCCAAGGTAGTGGACGAAAACGGGGAGCCGCCGGTTGTGTAGCACGGGAGCCGAAGTGCGGAGCGTTTGCGCGTGCGTGCTTGACCCTGCGCCATCGTACGCTGCGACGGTTTCCGGGTAGAGTCACAGAATCAGAGAAACTGACTCAATTCATCCTGCTCTGACCACATCTGCCTTACGGATTTTCCCCCTGAAACCGCCTCTCACATGTGGGGCGCCAGTCCCTCGGGCACTCTTCCTTGCAGAACAACCCCTGATGGGTTTGGATGAGCCGATTTATAGCCGTCGGCTGCTTTGCTCTTCCTTCAGCACGGTGCCTTATCATTACAGTACCTTGTGGGCCTTCTAGCGCATCGCCCGACAAAGAACCCGCATCCCCGGTGTTATCGGGTATGCGGGTTCTGCATTTCTGCGGGCTGTGCCGCAGGGGCGTCAGAAGGTGCAGCCGATGCCCACCACAATCATGTGGGAGGTCACGTTCTCCTTGACCCCGGACTTGGAGTAGTAGGTGCGGCCCAATTCATAGCCCACCTTGCCCCATACGGTGTCGCTGAACTTGTACTTAAGCCCTGCGCCTACCGAGTAGGTGAAACCGCCGATGTTGCCGCTGCCGTAGTCGCGAATATCGACGTCCATCCACGAATAACCGGCCTTGGCACCGAAGTCCAGGTACAGGTCATCCGTCAGGCCGATGTTCAGGTCGTACGAAGCCGTCACGGGCAGGACGAACACGCTGTAGTGCGTGTCGTTCTTCGTCTCGGAACCCCACTGCGGAGCGGCGTTGATACCGAACTGGTGCAGCACCGAGCCGGAGCCGGAGGAGTACAGGCTGAACGCAGCGCGCACACCGTATGTATCCGGCATGCTCTTGTTGTTGAAGGACATGATGCCCTCCAGCGAATAGACCGGGTGGCAGTCGTACTCCGTCAGTGCTCCCGGCTGGTTCTCCGGCAGCACATAGGGCGCGGCAGTCGCAACCCCCGCGCAGGCAAATAACGCCGTTAATGCAAGTTTTTTCATAGACACCCCACTTTTACCACATTCCCCCGCCCATGGCAAGAAAAAAATAGTTCGGCACCGTAAATTCTTCTCTATTCAAATTCGGCCGGCCGGCTACTCACCCGCATCCTCTCGCGTCACGTTAGCTCGCCGGGCGGTGGAGTAGTCGACTTCCTTGAGGAGTCGGAGGCCCTTGGCCATGACCTCGTGGGAGATGAGGTCGGGGCGGCGGCGCGCTCCTGCTGCACGGCTGTGTACAGCTTGGGCATTTGCTCTACTGCTGCGTGAATGTCATTGATGCCGAGGATCGTGATATTTTCCGCCAAGGCCGAGAGTCCGGCGAAGAGGAAGAAAAGTAGGAAGCGCATGGTCATGCTGCCGGTATGCCAAAGGGAAGAGGGGGTGTCAATGCCGAAATGCGTCGGCCGCAGAAAACCCGCGCCCCACGGAGGGGACACGGGCTGACTGAACAAGATGTTGAGCGGTTCTGCCTCAGGGCTTCACCACAGAAGCGAGCACCACCGTGCCGTTGAAGGGCGTGGTGACGCCGGCGGGCAGGGTGATCTGGGACAGACGCAGGGACTCGTTGAGCGCAAGCGGCGTGATGTCGGCCTCGATGGCAGCGGGGATGTCCTTGACGGCGCACTTGACCGGGATCTCGTAGATGATCTGGTTGGTCTGACCACCGGTGGCGACACCGACGGGCGTGCCGTTGAGCTTGAGGTACACCTTGGTGCGCACCACGGTCTCCGGCGTTACGGCCAAGAAGTCAACGTGCATCGTGCTGTCGGTCAGGAAGTTGCGCTGCACATCCTTGATGAGAGCGAGGAACTTCTCGCCGTCGCAGTCAACGTTGACCAGGATGCAATCCGTGTCGGCCTCGCGGAGAAGGGCGCGGACGTCGGCAGCCTTGACGGCAACGGAGATGTTGGCCTTGGCAGCGGGCCCGTAGACGATGCCGGGGATGTAACCCTGAGCACGGAGAGCGTTAACCTTACCGCCCGCGATGTTCTCGCGCTTGGTCACCTGAATGGAGTACGAAGTCATGATTGGTACTTAGATTTGAAATTGCGTTTTGTTTGGAGTTCTTCCGACGTCGGTGCGCGTGAATGTCACCCGCCGGGCTTGTCTCGCCCCTTCCACGAGGAAAGTGCGGACGCGCAGAATGCCACTTTTATAAGGAAAAGTCAAGCATTTTCTCGGAAAAAACACAAAAAAAGCTCATTGATGGTATCGGGAGGTGTTGCCGGACTTCTCGGCGCGGCCCGTGGAGCGGCCTCCTGCATCGTAATAGCGGGTGGTGCTGCCGGATTGCTCGGCGCGGCCTGTGGAGCGGCCGCCTGCGTCATAGTAGCGCGTGGTGTTGCCGGAGCGCTCGGAACGGCCGACGGAGCGGCCGCCTGCGTCGTAGTAGCGCGTGGTGCTGCCGGATTGCTCAGAACGGCCGACGGAACGTCCCCCTGCATCGTAGTAGCGGGTGACACCGCCGCTTTGCTCGGCGCGTCCGATGGAGCGGCCCGAGGCATCGTAGTAGCGGGTAACGTTGCCGCTCTTCTCCGAGCGGGCGGGTTGCGGACCGGGCAGGACGGGAATCTGCGCGAGGCAGACGCCGCCGAGGACAAACAAACTGAGGGTAAGGAGTGCTTTCATATCGCCACTCATTATACAGAATGATCCGTGCTTTTCAAGTATTTTCGTGTGATGACAGAGAAAAGGTCCGGACGAGGAGGTTGACAGCGGCCCCTGCCATCATCATGCCGAAGGTTCCCGTGATGTGAGTGGCCGAGCCGAACCCGGAGGCGCAGCCGATGCCGCCGACGTGTCCGGGTTCCCGCTCGCAGCTCACCGAGCCGTCGCAGCGCGGGAAGCGCGGCTTCTCCCGCGAAAAGACGCAGGGAATGCCCAGGGGCGGGCAGTTATCGTGCAGGGGCAGGGCATATTGCTGCCGAAGCGTTTTGCGGAGCTGCGCGAGCATGTTATCGCCCCCCGTGCGCGCCAGGTCTGCCAGCTCGATGCAGGCCGGGTCGATGCGCCCGCCTGCGCCGCCGCAGGTGACCACGGGAACGCCGCGTCGGAAGCACTCCGCGATGAGGTGGGCCTTGGGGCGCATGGAGTCGATGGCATCAATCACCACATCCGGCTGTGTGTCAAACAAAATATCCGGATTGGTGACAGTATAAAAAGATTGCAGGGGCAGGCACTCTGCCTGCGGATTGATGAGGCGGATGCGCTCCGCCATCAGTTCCACCTTGGGGCGTCCGTAATTGCCCTCCAGGGCGGGGAGCTGTCGGTTGGTATTCGTGATGCACAGGTCATCCATGTCCAGCAGCACCAGCGAGCCGATACCCGTGCGCGCCGCGGCCTCTGCTGCCCAAGACCCCACACCGCCGATGCCCACCACCGCCACGCGCTTGCCGCAGAGGGCTTCCGCTGCCGCGACGCCGTACAGGCGGGCAATGCCGCCGAAACGCTCCGCATCCATCCTATTCGTACACGCGGTTGAGAAGTTGAATATCCGTAGCCTTGCCCGTGGCGTCATCCGCTGTTATCACGGCTCCGCTCAGCATGACCGGCCCGCCCGCCACTTCCAGCCGCTGCGGCAGCCCGGTGAGGAATGCCTGCACCACCGCATGGCCGTCCCGCCCCAAAACAGCATCCCGCGGCCCGCACATGCCCACATCCGTTACGCAGGCCGTGCCGCCGGGCAGTATGCGCGCATCATTCGTCTGCACATGCGTGTGCGTGCCCAGCACTGCCGTGGCCAGCCCGTCCAGGTGCAGCCCCAGCGCGATCTTCTCACTCGTTGTTTCTCCGTGCGCATCCACCAGCACCGCCACGGCACCGGCCGCGCGCAGGCGCTCAACCTCCGCCCGACCTACCCGGAAGGGATTGAGGGCCCCCACGCGCATGAACGTGCGGGTTTGCAGCACCAAGACACCCAGCGGACCGGCCGGGGTAGGGGCCAGGTAGCTCCCGAACCCCGGTGTGCCCTCCTCCCAGTTGAGCGGGCGCAGAACCTGCGGGGCGGTCTCTAACCAAGGCAACAGCTCCTTGCGGTCCCAGGCGTGGTCCCCCAGGGTGATCACGTCAATCCCTGCGTCCAGAAACTCCTGCGCAATGTGTGGGGTAAGTCCCTTGCCGGAGGCTGCGTTCTCGGCGTTAATCACCACGGCATCGGCTGCGAACTCCGCACGCAGCTCAGCCGCAGCGGTCAAGATACCGCGGCGACCGGGCTTGCCCACGACATCCCCGAGAAAGATGAACCTCATACGGCACCGGAGGCTTTGGGGCCGCAGGGAACAACAGTAACCGGGATGGTGGCTGCGCGCACGAGTTTCTCCGCCGTGTTGCCCAGCAGTATGGAGGTGAGCAGGGTGTGGTGGCGGTTGCCGATAGCGATCAGGTCAATGGAGTGGCGTTTGCAGAAATCATTGACGCAGGCCACGATGTCCTCCGCCTCTTCCGCCTTGCCGTAGATGGGAATGTTGTATTTGGCACTGATCTCGGAGGCCAGCTGCTTGGCCTTCATATCCGCAGCGGCAAGCAGGTGGTTCGTCCCCTTGCCCTGCACGGGGGGCGTACCCTCCAAGGGGCCCATGAGGGGGTCGTCATACACGCCGTTGCAGAATGTGCCGTAGGTGTTGATCATGGTGGGTTCCAGAGCGTGCAACAGGTACATCTTGCCGCCGGTCTGCTGAGCCAGCGTGGCGGCAAAATCGAGTACGGGTGCACCATCTGCCAAAAAGTCTGTTGCTGCCAGTATCTTCATCGTTGGGCATTATAGCCCCGGATTCGCGGAAAAGCAAGCAAAAAAAGCTCCTCCGCCGGATTTTATGACCACCTTCGACGCTGTCGGCTCATGTGGTGTGCTCGGTGGGTT
>CAMEZO010000076.1 GCA_945947905.1 uncultured bacterium | reverse complement strand
GCAGAGGTGAATGCGCGGACAAACGAGGGGGAGACAGCCCTGATGGTCGCAGCGATGAATGGCCATATAGATACGGTATCAGTGCTCCTGGAGGCAGGCGCGGATGCGGACGTTGAAACTCAGGAAGGGATGACGGCCTTAACGCTTGCGGCAAATTCCGGATATGCGGAGGTAGCAAAGGCACTGCTGACTGCCGGAGTAGATGTGAACACGGCCGTACAAAATGCCTGGACGCCCCTGATGTACGCAGCCAAGGCGGGGCACGCTGACCTTGTGAAGTTGCTTCTCGATGCCGGGGCTGACGTCGGGGCTCGTAATAAAAACGGCAACACCTCTTGGGATCTTGCCGAGGAGCCGGCGGTCATCCGCCTTCTGGAGGAAGCCGAAAAGAAGAAGTCTGAGCCTGCTCCCCGTTGAAGAGGACTGCTGACAGACCGGGTGCGGCGGTGGCTTGAGGCCCGGCGTTATCAGTACTCGAAGAGCTCCTTGGTGCAGCGGATGAGGGCAAAGGCTTGGTCCGTCATGGCGCGGGTCTCGTTCAGGAGGGTGAGATAGAGGATACCGTTGCGCATGCCGGCGGCGTCTTGGTCTGTTTGCATCAGGTGCGTTTTGATGTACTCGGCGAATTCGTTACCGAGGGTATCGGCGGACTCGAGGAGGCTGTCGATACCGGCATAATCGCCGGTCTTGAGCTTGTCTGTGAGGGAGGGGTAGAAGCGGCTGATCTTGCCGGTGAGAGCGAGCAGGTCCTTGCCTTGGCGCTCATTCAGGCCCACGTGCTGATTATCAATGTGATTGAACGCCGCCTTGACGGCAGCCAGCAGGCATTCGCAGACATTGGCGGAGATCTCGGTAATGCGATAAATACGCTGCCCCTGCTCGGCGTATTCCTTGGGCACGTTGACAAGGGAGGGCATCACCTCGTTCTCGCTGACCAAGGCAATATCGCGCTTCATGGAGCGCGCCTTTTTGCGGAGACGCTTGAGGGCATCGCGATCCTCCTTCAACAGGGCTTGAACCATGGCATTGTAGATGCCGACCATGCGCCCGAGGCGACCGGCGGCGGCGGTGCCGAAGTCACGCACAGCCGAGCGGTTGCGCAGGTTGAGGATCTTCACTTCGTTGGAATCCGAGTTGCGGAAGAAGGTGGAGCGGATGAGGAGAACGATGGCCAAAGCCACCATCACCACGATGCCCCAGATGCTGCCGTAGGCCATGACGAGAGCAACGCCGAAGGCAAGCGTGCAAGCGGCGAAGGCCGTGATAAACCAGCCGCCGACCACGGCGAGAACGCCTGTGATGCGATACACCGCCGAGTCCCGGCCCCAAGCTCGGTCTGCCAGCGAGGAGCCCATGGCGACCATGAAGGTGACGTAGGTGGTAGACAGGGGCATTTCCCACGAGGTAGCAATGCAGATAAGGAAGGCCGCCGTCGTCAGGTTCACGGACCCGCGCAGCATGTCGTAGTTGGCCCCCGTCTCCTCCTCCGGGCGCAGCGGCTCAAAGCGGCGTCCCACGAATTCTGCCACGGGGGCAGGGGTGATGCGCTGCACGAAACGCACTACGTTGAGCGTATAACGCACCAACAAACGAGCCGGTTGGCTGGAGCCGAAACGCTCCTTGCCCGTGTTGGCGGCAGAGAGCTTAATCTCCGTCTCCGTCACCTTGCGGGCTTTCTTGGAGAAGAAGAGGGCCGCCACCATGATAACACCGGCCGTGATGAGCTGCCACATCTCCGCTTTCACTTCCTGATTGGCCAGAGCGCCCATCTTCATATCCGCCACATGCACCCCCTGCGCCGCCGCCTGGGCCGCCAGATCCAAGCAGGTGTCGGAGGCCATGAAGATGCCGATGAAGTTCACCAAATCGTTACCGGCGAAGGAAAGAGCCAGCGCAAAGGTGCCCGCCAGCACCGTGTAACGCAGCGTATTCAGGCGGAAAACATACTGCCCCAGAGCCCCCAGCAGAGTCCAGCCCACAAAGGCCGCCAGCACCAGTATGCTCACGTTCGCATCGAGGTAGGCGTGTGTCTCCGGGCTGAGAATGGGGCTTGTTTTCAGCCCCTTGAAGATGGCAAAATAACTGATGGACGTGAACGCAGCACCGCACCACAGCGGCCCCAGGTAGCGGTAGGTGTGTTGGTAGCGGAAGCTGAAAATCAGGCGGCTGATCCACATCACCACCGTACCCACCACAAAGGCGATGGCCACGGAGCAGAAAATAGCCGCCACGATGGTGGTGGTATTGCCTGCGTTGATGTATTCGATAACGGAAGCGGACTCATTGCAGCTCGCGCTGTACATGGCCATTCCCATCGCGGAGCCAAGTAAGGCGAAGATCAAGGCCACCGTGGTGGAGGTAGGCAGCCCCAAGGTGTTGAATATATCCAACAAGATAACATTGGCCACCATCACGGCCATAAAGAGCACCATCAGCTCATGGAAACTGAACATGCCCGGCACAAACACACCGCTGCGCGCTACCTCCATCATGCCGCTGGAAAAAGCCGCGCCCATGATGACGCCCGCGCCTGCTACGGCAGCCACCAGGCGATAGGTGCCCGCTCGACAACCGAGCGATGAATTCAGGAAGTTGCAGGCATCGTTACTCACCCCCACGATCAGCCCGAAAAGGGACAGAACGAGGATGACACCGTACATGACGTAATAGAGAGTTTCCATGCGTTCGGCGAAATCGTACCACGAAGCGGGCCGCATTTCAAGCATTATCTGTGGCGTTTGCGCCATAATCTCACCGCAGCCGGCCCTGCGTGCGGCGGGTCTGCCCCTCAAACGGGCGGAAAATCCTCCGGCGGCAGGGCGAACTCGTTGTCGAACTCGCCGTGGGCGCGCATCCGGTTGTTCAGGATTTCCACGGCGGCTGCCTGGTCAATCACGGGCTTGAAGTGCTTGGCCTTTTTGCCGGCGGCGTGCAGTTTTTTCTGCGCGGTGGTCGTGGTGAGGAACTCATCTACAAACTCCATCGGCAGGGCAGGGATGCGCTCATGCAGCTTCTGCGCAAAGGCTCGTACCTTGGCGCAGGCTGTCCCCTCCGTGCCGTCCAGCCGCAGGGGAAGCCCGACTATCAGGCGTTTAGCGCCTATCCGTTCCGCAATCTGCGCGATCCGCTCGAGGGGATCAACCTTGGCCGGTTCGATGGTCTCGACGGGATAGGGCAGGATGCCGGCGGCATCGGTAGCAGCGATGCCGATGCGCGCCTGCCCGAAATCGACAGCCAGGAGGGGATGCTCGCTCACAGCAGTTCCGGGGGTAGGTTGTTCACAATCTGCTTGATCTTGTCCGCCTCGTCCTTGCGGCAGATGAGCAGGGCATCCGGCGTGTCCACCACGATGAGGTCGTCAACCCCCAGGAGGGCAACGCGCTTACCCCCGGTAAAGACAATATTACCCGAGGCTTGCAGGGTGCTCAGGGGGCAGTTGGCCGCATTGCCCTCATGCTGCGGCAGGTAAGTGCCCACGGAAAGCCAGGAGCCTACGTCGTCCCAGTCGAAGGAGGCCTCGAAGTTCAGCACGCGGTCGGCCTTCTCCATCAGCGCGAAGTCGATGGAAATGGGGGTGAGGGCAGGGAACTCGCGGCGGATGAATTCGGCCTGATCCGGCGCTGCCGTAAAGCGTGCGATGAAATCCGCCAGTTGCGGTGTGTGCTCGGCCAGTTGGCGGCGCACATAGGCGACATTCCAGATAAACATGCCCGCATTCCAGGAGAAATTGCCGGAGGCCAGGTATTGCGCGGCGGTGGCGGGGTCCGGTTTCTCGCGGAAGCGCAGCACCTCGTAGCAGGCGTGTTTCAGGGTGGGATCCTGCAGGCGCGCGGCGCGCTCGATATAACCGTAGCTCGGACATGCCCAAGTGGGGCGGATACCGATGGTGATGAGCCCCGGGGTGCGCCCGGCCAGCTCCAGGGCCTCTGCGGCCAAGTCGGCGAAAGCTGCGTCATCCAAAATGAGGGAGTCGCTGGGCACGACCATCATGTTCGCCTCGGGGGCGCGCGCTGCCACCAAGGCAATGCCGAGGGCTACGGCGGGGGCGGTGTCGCGCCGTGCGGGTTCCGCTACGATATTGGCTGCCGGCAGTTCGGCGGCCTCGCGGCGTACCTCCGCTTCCTGAAGGCTGTTCGTGAGAATGAATATATTCTCCGGCGGAAGCACGCGCTCCATGCGGTTGAGGGCTTGGCGCAGCATGGTGCCCTTACCGAAAAGGTCCAGCAGTTGCTTGGGACGCGCGTTGCGGGAGAGCGGCCAGAATCGCGTGCCGCTGCCGCCGGCGAGAATTAACGCATAGTTGCTCATGCCCCCAGTATAAACGCAGAGCACGCTGCGGTCAAGGCTCTTTTGAACCGCAGCGTGCGTGAGCAGGGTGATTTACAGCCCGAGTTTGGCCGTCAGCAGCTCCGTCACCAGCTTGGGATTGGGCTTCGGGTTGCTGCTCTTCATTACTTTGCCGGTCAGGGCGTTGAGGAGCTTGGTGTTGCCGCCTTTCACCAGGGCCACCATGTCGGCATTCTCGGCCAGCACCTTGTCCACGGCAGCCTCCAGGGCCCCGCTGTCGGTCTTTTTGAAACCGAGGCTCGCTGCTGCGTCGGCGGCGCTCATGCTCGGCTTCTCCCACAGAACGGACAGCACGTCGCGTCCCTGGTTGTTGGAGCAGATGCCCTGCTCAATCACCTGAACGAGCCCCGCCAACTGTGCGGGGGAGACAGGGCAGTCCGCAATGTCGATTTCCTTCTCGGTGAGCACGGAAGTGAGGTTGTTAATCACCCAGTTGGCCACCTTCTTCGGCGTGGGGCTGCCGGCAGCGGCGGCCTCGAAGTAGGCGCACAGGGCCGTATCCCCCACCAGGGTGTCCGCATCCGCCTCCGGTAGCTTATACTGCGACACCAGGCGATTGCGATGTGCGTCCGGCAGTTCGGGCAGCTCACTCTTGACCTTTTCCACGATGGGTGCCGTGTGAACCGGGATGAGATCCGGGCAGGGGTGGTAGCGATAATCGTGCGCGTTCTCCTTGGTACGCATCACGATGCTCTCCCCGGCGGCATCGTCCCAGCGGCGGGTTGACTGCACCTGGGCAATGCCTCGGTCCAGTTCGTCTGCCTGGCGGCGGATTTCGTAGATGAGCGCGCGGCGGGCGGCGGACATGGAGTTGATGTTCTTCATCTCAATCTTCGCTCCCAGCTCCTTTTGCCCGTGCGGGCGCAGGGAGATGTTCACATCGCAGCGCATCTGTCCCTTCTCCATATCGGCGTCCGAAATGCCGCCGCAGATGAGGATTTGCTGCAGGCTCTTGAGGTAGGCATAGGCCTCCTCCGGGCTGCACAGGTCCGGGGCGGAGACAATTTCCATCAGCGGGGTGCCGCCACGGTTGTAATCCACCAGAGAATAGGTGCCGAAGTGCGTCAGCTTGGCGGCGTCCTCCTCCAGGTGAATGTGGTCCAGCTTCACACGGCGCACCACGGGGCCCTCGGATGCGGCCTTGGCATCCGCCGGGAAGGCCCAGGAATACAGCGGTACCTCGCCCCCGATGCACAGCGGCAGGTCCAGCTGGCTCGTCTGATAATTTTTAGGCATGTCCGCGTAAAAATAGTTCTTGCGGTCCCAACGGCTCACCGGCGGGGTAGAGCAGCCCAGCATCAGGCCCGTGAGCACGGTTCGTTCGATGGCGTATTCATTGAGCACCGGCAGCGCCCCGGGCATGCCGAGGCAGGTGGGGCATACATTCGTGTTCGGTTCATAACCGAACCCTGCCTTGCAGCGGCAGAACATCTTGGTTTCCGTCTTAATCTGGCAGTGTACCTCCAGGCCTATGGTGACGATGTAGTCTTTAACCGGCATGTGTTTCTTTCTGTTGAGTGTTATGGGGAAGGGGATTGCGACCCGGAGCCGGAATCGAGCGCCTCGCTCAGGTCGGATGCAAACGTGGCGTCAAAGACTTCGTCTGCCCAGTTGCAGTGGGCCTGCACCAGCACGGAATAGACGGCATCCATGGCGTCGGAGAAGTTGTTATATTTTTCGCCGTCGTAACCGGGCAGCCCTGCTATACGCACCACTTCATTGCGAATACCCCACAGCAGGCGGGTAAGGGGCCGCGCGGCTGCTTCCAAGCGCGCACCGGGGGGGCTGAGCAGCAGGCGTGCACTCATCTCTTCGTCCGGCAGTAAATCTCTGTAGCGAGCGGGCAGCAGCTCCAGCGTCTTCACCGCGGCCTCTGCCGAGGCGGGGTCTTTCACCTTGCGCAGGGTGTTCAGTAGCTGCTCATCCGGGGCCTTGAGGCGGCCCAGCCTGCGCACCTCGCGGGTCTGTTCCTGCTCGGTCAGCGGGTCCGTATTGCCGGAGAGGGGGGGAAGGTCATTCCCGGCGAATAAGCCGGTTTTCGAGATGCGGCGAAACACCTCCTGCAGTTTGGAGGAGCCATAGCAGCGGGCGCGGCAGATGCCGTAGAATTCATCATGGATGATTTCGATGCATGATGCAATGTTGCTGCCCACGCGCTCGATTTGCTCCACCAACTGCTCGTCGTCCAGGTCGACCTCAAAGGTACTCAGGCGTCCGTCCAGTTCTGTCGCGCGCCTTGTCAGTTCCGAGATGCGCTCGGCGGATTGATCGGCTGTTTTCCGGTCGCGCACCTCGCAGAGGCAGCCCCACAGGTCCAGCATCGTTTGCATCAACTGCTGCGCGGTCCCGATCGGCTCGGGCGTCTTCTCTTCTGTCGGCTCCGCCGCCTGACAACGCTCGGCGCAGGCCAATCCCATCAGGGAAAAGCAGAGGCAAAGGACTAAGGTAAGACGTAGCATGCGCGCGCTCGTATTATACACGGCCGGGGGGTGCTTGCAAGCCGTTTGTGTGGCCTACAGCATTTTTCTGCGTACGCAGGGCAGATCAGGACTCCGCTACGACGCCGTCGCGGATGGTGAAGACGCGGTCACCCATGGCGGCAATACTGCTGTCGTGCGTCACAATCACCAGCGTTTTGCCGCCTTCTTCGGCCAAGCCGAACAGCAGATCGAGAATCTGCCGTCCGTTGCGGGAATCGAGGTTCCCGGTCGGCTCGTCTGCAAAAATAATCGGGGGGTCATTGGCCAGGGCTCGGGCGATGGCCACGCGCTGTTGCTCACCGCCGGAGAGCTCGCCGGGCAGGTGGTTCAGGCGGTGCCCCAGGCCCACGCGTTCCAGCAGACCCTGCACCCGCTCCGTGGCTTCCTTGCCGGCAATGGCGGTCGCCAGGGAGGCGTTTTCCATGGCTGTCAGCTCCGGCATGAGCATATAATTCTGGAAAATGAAGCCCATGTAGCGGTTGCGGAAGCGGCTGCGCTCCGTTAGACTCATGGAGTATATATCCTGCCCATCGATGGAAACTTTGCCCTGCTGCGGCTTCTCCAGCCCGGCCAGGGTATACATCAGCGTGGTTTTGCCTGCGCCGCTGGGGCCGCAGAGGAATACGCGGTGCCCGCGCTCAATCCGGAGATTCAGCCCGTGCAGAACCTCGACGCGTTCTTTGCCGATGGTGTAGGCGCAGTGCAGATCTTCCGCGTGTATCATATGCGTTGCATTTCGATATTATCAATCAGGCGAACCTCGCCGAACCAAGCGGCAACTGCCAACAGAACAAGGCGTTTGGTGTCCGTGATCTCGTGCAGGGTCTCTGCGTCCGTAGCCTCGATGTAATCCACCCGAACCCCCGGGATGGCCTCCAGCGCGGCACGCACATCTGCGCATACCTTGCTCGGTTCCTCGCCTGCTTCGTAGGCAGCCTTAGCCGCCACCAAGGCGCGTCGAATGGCCGGCGCGGCGGCACGATGCTCCGGTGTCAGCAGGGCGTTGCGGCTGGAGAGGGCCAGGCCGTCTTCTCCGCGCACGATTTCGGCACCGTGCAGCGCCACGGGTATATCCAAGTCCCGCACCATGCGGCGCAGAATGGCCAGTTGTTGGTAGTCTTTTTTGCCGAAAATCGCGTCCGTGGGTTGCACCAGGTTGAACAGTTTATCCACCACCAGGCACACTCCTGCAAAATGCCCGGGGCGGCTGGCCCCGCACAGCACGGTGGACAGGTGTGTCTCCTCCACCACCATGGAGCGGTCGGCGTTGTACATGACCTCGGGCGTCGGCATAAAGACCACATCCACCCCGCAGGTGCGGCAGAGTTCCGCATCCTCCTCCGGTGTTCTCGGATAACTCGCCAGGTCGCCCGCGTTGTTGAACTGCACCGGGTTCAGAAAGACCGATGCTACCACCACACCCTCCGGGCCGGCCAGTTCCCGTGCCTGCCGCAGCAGCGTAGCGTGGCCCTCATGCAGCGCCCCCATCGTGGGTACCAGCACCCGACGCTTTCCCGCTGCCCCGGCCAACACGGAGCGCAACTCTGCCTTGTCATATACAACTTGCATGGCTTCATCCTACCACACTCCGCCCCCCGACTCAAGCCCCAATCCTGCCATCCCGCCGTGAATTGCTCCCGGCCGGGCGCCTTCCGGGGGTGTGCGCTGCTTTTTTTGCTTGACGCGGCGGCCGGAGATGGTAGAATGGGGAGAGTAGGACGAACCTACACAAGGCTCATGAACAGAAGTACACTTATGGTGATGGCGCTGGCCCTGCTTGTGGCGGGGGGAGGTGCGTATTCGTGCAAGCGTGCGGACAGTGCACCGGGTAAGGCGGCGAAGAAAGTCGAGAAGAAGACGATGCCGGGCTCGTACATAGCTGCCACATCGGAGGATTGGACGAAGCCGGAGGCTGTGGCGAGCAAGCTGGATGCTGCGCTGGCGGCGGCTTTGCCGGAACCGACGCCGGAGAAGGTCAAGGCTTTCCTCGCGGATCCGTCCAATCGGCTGATGTTGGCGCAGCGTGCGTTGCTGCTGGCGGACAAGCCGGTGGCGGAGCAGGTGGCCCCGACGCGCGCCAAGGCGGAGGCCGAGCTGAAGAAGATTGACGAGGAGTTCGCTAAGCTGCTGCTCGGCGGTGTGGCGTTGGGCAGCGGATCTGAGCGTCTGCCGAGGGCGTATATTGCGGAGCAGCCGGCTCATGTGGGAGTGGCTCTGCTGGAGGGCGGGCAGTTGCATACGTTGGGCGCGGGGGAGTTCCCGCTGATGAGTGTGGTCAAGTTGCACCAGGCCTGTTATGTGTTGCACCGTATGGCGGAGCTGGGGCTGCGCCCGGAGGATACGCTGCTCATCCACTACAGCGAGCTGCGACAGGATACCTACAGCCCGATGTTACAGGATCATCGGGATTCCGTCTTTCGTTTGTCACTGCGGGAGCTGCTGACCTATTCGCTGCAGCTCAGTGATAATAATGCGTGCGATATTCTTTTCCGCCATTTCGGAGGTCCTGCCGAGCTGCAACGTTATATGCAAAGCCTCGGCATCGATTGCAAGATAGGTGCCACGGAGGCGGAGATGCATGACACCCCGGCGCGCATACACGACAACCGCAGCACTCCGAGTGCAACAGCGCGTCTGTTGGCTCTGATATCGGAGCACCGCTTGGGCCTTCCGCCCACCTACGCCGACCTGCTCGATGAGCTGTTATCCGGTTGCAAAACCGGCACCGCCCGCATTGCCGCCGGCCTCCCTCCGGGAGCAACTCTGCTCCACAAAACCGGTACCGGCCCCTGCACCCCGACCCACACCTGCGGCGTAAACGATGCAGCCTACATCATCCTCCCGAACGGCCGCCGTTACATCCTCGTCATCTTCTGCGCAGAGGCCTCCCTCTCCCTCCCCCAAACCGAGGCGATCTTGGCTGAAATCTCCACCCGCATTGCCGCAGAATAATCCCCTCCTGCAGAGCTCTCAATTTTGCTTCTTCTCCGGTCTCGTCCAAAGCCTGATCCCGAACAATCTCCCCACATTCATGCCATTCTTATTCTGAATAGCAAAAATCATCAATCCAAATAGCCCCCATTCTCGCTTCGTCAGACGCCTGCGGTAGAAGAGACGGGATAATTTGCAGAAAAAGCCCCTCCTAACTAGCGAAATATAACTAAACTCTGTACGATTGGCAATACCAATCTCTTCTATTAAGGAGCCTGCCTTTCTCTGTACCTCACCATGGTTTCTTTTTGGGAAGTCAAGCATATTATTGTGGGGGTAGGGGGGATTGCAGAATACCAGCCGGGAGAAAGCGTGTTTTTTTGCTTGACGCGGCGGGTGGAGGTGGTAGAATGGGGAGAGTAGGATTGACTACACAAGGCTCATGAACAGAAGTACACTTATGGTGATGGCGCTGGCCCTGCTTGTGGCGGGGGGAGGTGCGTATTCGTGCAAGCGTGCGGACAGTGCACCGGGTAAGGCGGCGAAGAAAGTCGAGAAGAAGACGATGCCGGGCTCGTACATAGCTGCCACATCGGAGGATTGGACGAAGCCGGAGGCTGTGGCGAGCAAGCTGGATGCTGCGCTGGCGGCGGCTTTGCCGGAACCGACGCCGGAGAAGGTCAAGGCTTTCCTCGCGGATCCGTCCAATCGGCTGATGTTGGCGCAGCGTGCGTTGCTGCTGGCGGACAAGCCGGTGGCGGAGCAGGTGGCCCCGACGCGTGCCAAGGCGGAGGCCGAGCTGAAGAAGATTGACGAGGAGTTCGCTAAGCTGAGTGAGGCGGACAAGAAAACGCGCGAGGTGGAGTTTGAGAAGCGGCGCGGGGTGCAGCAGGCCATCCTCGATGAGGTGAATACCCTGGCGGATGCGGCCAAGGATCCGAAGACGCTGGAGCTGATGAACATGGTTTGCAGCAATTTGGACTGGCTGGAGAACATCGTGAACAGCGGTGAGCTTTCGCGACCCGGGGCGGTTTTTGCCCTGCTGCAGAAAATCCGCAAGGAGGCCGCACCTGACCTTCCCTACGATGTGATGGAGCGTGACATCGCGACGGCTACGGCCATTGAGTTCGTGAAGAGTAAGTGGAATGCGGACAAGGCCGTGACGCGTGCTGATTTCTACATCCGCAGTTGGCAT
>CAMEZO010000075.1 GCA_945947905.1 uncultured bacterium | reverse complement strand
AATCCGGGAGGTGATGCAAGTCTTTTTTCTTTCTCCGGCAGCGAACGAGTCCCGATTTTGCGCGCCTGATTTGACGGAGTGCCATAAAAAGACTCTTGCAAGCGATAGCTAAAGGTTGGGACTCATTCTCGTTCTGCCGCGAGGCACAGGGCTGTGGTGGCAAGGGTGCTGAGGAACGGCCTGATTACCTTGCTATGATTCACCTTGCGCGGTGGACTGGCGGCAGCAGGATTGTCTGCCAGAGGTTCTGTTGCTTCAATAGCTGTCGAAAAGAACGCGCCAATCGTTCTTTTCGGCATTGTAATAGAAGTAATAGCAGCCGCAGTCCGCGAATTCAAAGCCAGCATCGGGATCGTAACCTATCTGCATGACATAGGTGTGACCCTCCGGCGCTTCGTTATCCTGAATATAGGTGGGATAACCGCCGAATTTGTGAGTCTCGTACACAGCGTGTATGGAATCATCTGCAGAGAAGGACTGCGGGAAATCTGTCTTATGGACGCTTTCGTAGACGGTGTCGCAGATGTTCTCGTGATAATCAATTTTATGCTTCTTTGCGAGCGCGCGGATGATATCCCACTCTTCATCCGTCCCGCCGCAGTCCGGCCATTGGGGCATATCGTGCTTCACCGCTTCCGGGGTGAGAATACAGGTTTTCCAGATGCCGGACACATAATCACAGGGAACCAGCCCCTCCAGGGTAGGGTAGGTGCGGATAACGCAACCCAGCTGCGGTTTTTCCTCCGGATTTTCCGACCAGCCTTCTTCTGTGGCAAAAATGGTGATAAGGGCCACCTTGCGGAGCTCTGCCGGTACACCGGGCAGGTCCGGCACAAACAGGGTGGCCAGCGGTTCCAACCGATTGCCTTCGGCATCAACCGGGCATTCTTCGCCGGGTAATTGCCAGGTGACGCGCCCGAGACAGCTGACGTGCCCTTCCGGTCTGTTTGTGGCCGGGGCGCTGCGCAGAATAACGGCGGATTTCTGCAGGGACTGGCGCAGGACATCTATCCGGGCTTGCAGCTCTGCTGTTGGGGCGGGTGCAGCTTCCGGTTCCGGCTTGCGGTTGTAGATATACCAGCATACGGAAACAGCCAGCACGATGGTCAGGAAATAGGCCAGGGCCAGCCCGAGGTTATCACCCACCTTTTCTTTCAGCCCCAGGAGGTGGGAAACCACTTTCGATATGACAAATGACCAGCCGAGGACAACGAAGATGTGGTAGAGAATGGAGCCAAGAAGTTTCATGCCTTTAATATACGCCTTGTATATGTTGGTTGCAAGTTGATAATGTCCAGACAGTAAAATGTTACTTATTCTGCGTGTTCTGCAGCAAGGGAATGAGCTCAGTGCGGTTGAGCTCGCGGGCTAGGTCGAGCGGGGTGCGCCCGGCATCATCCTTGGCGGTGGTATCGGCCCCGCATCGCAGCAGGTCCCAAATGTCGTTGCCGCTATTGACCAGCACGGCATGGTGCAAGGGAGTAGCTCCCTTGTATGCCGCCCCTTGCGGCGGCGTGCAGCGCATGTCGATACGCGCCCCCCATGTCAGAACCGTACGGAGCGCGTCAAGCTGCTGTGTCGGGAGGTCTTTCCCGATGAGAGCGTAATTCAGCGCGGTCATGCCGTTGACATCGCGCAGATTGGGGGCGGCTCCGGCGTTGAGCAGCAGGCGGCAGGCTACGCTGTCGTTGTGCAGGGCTGCCTGCATGAGCGGAGTCATGCCTTGAGCATTGCATCGGGCATTCACATCGGCCTCGGAAGCAATGAGTGCGTGCACCTCGGGGCTGAGCCTGTGGCCGGGCATACCTAATCTGCCATCAGTCCCCTGTCTCTTGGCGCATGCGTCAAAGAGCTGCTGTTCCGGGCTACCGGGGGCAGGCAGTCGGCCCAGCTCCGCCGCCGTAGGGATAGCGGGATTCCGCAGGGAATCCACCAGATGGTACAGCTGTTTCCATTCGGGCTTCAGTTCTTCGGGATTCATTTTCAGCAGCCATGCGGCACCAAAGCAAGTGAAGTCTTGCCCATCGATATAATAGGTGCTGCCGCTGGGATGCAGCGGGCGGGCGAGTGATTCATTCACCTGAGCGATGTACAGGCGGCGGCCATTGCGGTGCCTGACCGGTTCCTCATCCTTTCCCTGAATGGAGAGCAAAACCACCGAGCCCGGGGCAATATTTGTGCCGATGCTGCCCAGGGCCTTACCCACTACCAGGGTGGAGCCAACCTCGCCATCGTCATAGCTATAGGGGGAAGTATGGAACTCTGTCTCCTGCACCAGAACCACGGGGCTATCCCCATTGAAGAGGTGCGGCACATATTGTCTGTTGGCGTTGTTGTCGCGGGCTTCACTCTCGCCCATGGCGTGCATGGGGAGCATGAACGCGGAAGCGAGAACAGAACATACGAAAGGTCTCAGATTCATAGTATTTAGAAGATGGTTATTTCGGTGTCATGTTACCAGAATCCGGCACCTCTTGCAAGCTGTTAGTGCGGAAAAGCGCAAAAAACGGGCCCGCAAGCCTAGGAAGCCCCGCCGGTGGAGCCCTTGGACTGCCGGGGCTCCTTCCTATACCCCGGAAGGTGGCTTTTTGGCCTGTTTGCCGCCTGCTGGGGCTCACAAGAGGTGCTCAGATTTTACAGACAGGATTTTACACCCCCTGCAGCCGCCCCCGGTGACGAAGAAAGAAAAGTGAGCGCGGGGGCGGCTTTTGGCTAATAAAAAGCGCAACTGTGATTGACTTTTAACTCTTTTCTTATATAATAGGGCGATATGAAAAGTGAGTTTCAGTCTTTGCCTTCATCCTTAGCAAGCCGGTTCTCTAGGGAGGTCAGCCCTGACGAACAGGTGCTACTTGTTGGGCAACCCGTTGCAAAAGGAGGCAATAAATTGACTAGGATTTTATCCCTCTCAGCCTTGTTTGTTTTGATTGGCTTCCCGCTGTTTATCAATGTACTTGTGCCTGAGACTGGAAATCTGGGATTTTTATTCAAGTGCGTTCTTTACGTTTTCTTTGCCTTGTGTATCCCGATGTGCGTAGTTTTGCTGTTTTCTCCTCTAGTGCTGAAACGCATGAGAAAGAAATCTGCGTATGTCATAACAAATAAGAGAGTAATAGCCTTGTATCATGTGCCGTTCTTAACGAAAATTCGGTCATATAACATTGAACCCGGCATGATTGAACAAGTGAACCCTCATTGCGATGGTGGCGCGGACGTGACCCTTTCCACGACCTCCGGACGAGGAGGCCTCCGGGCGGTTTCTCAATTCAGACTTTTTATCGCTACTCTGGGTAGTCTGGGAGTACATGTGCCGTCCCCAGAGCATTACTCTGCACAAATCCTCAGCTCAGCTCGTATGGGAATTGTGAAACAACTGGTGATTCTTCTTGTGCTTGCGCTGTTCTGTACCTGTGTGAATAATTTCACAAATTTGGACGAAGAATTAAGGGCTAGCGGAGTACGTACAGAAGCTCGAATTGTTGGAGTTTCAGAAGAAAAGCAGGCGGTGGGTAGAATAAGCACCGCCACCATTTACCGCCCCATAGTCCTGTTCACTACTCCTGACGGCAAGCAACATTGGGAGAGCTTGGGCGTTGTTGGTGGTGTTCATTTGTCGGGTGACGCATACAATCGGCCTTCTTCCATTGGCAAGACTGTAGACATTATTTATAACCCTGCAAAAGTCTCGGATGTTATAGCGGTGGATAATTCAGACCCCGCGCAGGACTCCCTGATTCAATATTTGCGATATGTCGCCTATGTTGCTATAGGTTTTACTGTACTTATGTTGCTTGGCGAAATCAAAGCTTGGCTTTTCGGGCAGAGCGTCAAAAAAGGAGAATGTTAATATATGAGATACTGCGAATGCTGTATTTCATTTTCCATGACCTCTTACAAGCGATGTGACAGTCTCCCAAATTGTGAAGCGGTTTTCATAAAACGCCTATATCCAATACATTATAACGTGATTCCATATTTGCTTTGGCTGAACGTAGGAAAAACGAAAAAAGCGAATTCCGGGCTCAATTTTTCCAAGCTGATGGCTCGTTAATTCCACTCCCCCAAACGAGCGGTAGATCTTTCATAAATCTACCGCTCGTTTCATTTTACTTACTCTTTAGCCGGGTCAAGTGCCCGTCCGCTACACCGCTGCCGAGGTGGTCATAATAACCAACGGAGTGACAGAAATGGGAACCGCCACACAAAGGACAAAAGCTGCCGCGGGGACGGGCCTGCGGCAGCTTTCGGAAGGTTGTAGCCCGATGAATCAGGCGTTGTACATCTTAGTGTAGTACTCGTCCGCCATGCGGTCGGAGTCGAAGGCCGGGCAGATGTCGTTCATGGCGTTGAAGACCAAGTCCAGCCAAGCCTCGCGGTTGTCGTAGTAGAGCGGCAGCACCTTGGATTCCAGCACGGCGTAGAAGTTATCGCGGTCGGAGCGGTCGCGGGCCTCGACGCCGAGTCCCTGCTTGGCCTCCGGGATGATGAAGCAGTTCTCGCCGTCGCGCTCGAACTCGCGCACCCAGCCATCGTTGGTGGAGATGGTGATGGAACCGTTCATGGTGGCGGACATACCGGAGGTACCGGAAGCCTCGCGGGTCACCACGGGGTTGTTGAGCCAGAGGTCGGAACCGTTCTTGAGGAGACGGCTGAGGGCCAGCTCATAACCGGTGAGCACGGCGCAGCGCGGGAACTTGTTGCTGAGCTTGTTGAGGTTATTGAAGATCTCCACGGCCTTGAAATCGGTCGGGAAAGGCTTACCCGCCCAGATCATCTGCACGGGGCGGTTGGTGCGCTGCAGCATGCGCTCAAACATCGCCGGGTTCTCCGTGATGAGCGCCGGGCGCTTGTAAGCGGCGAAGCGGCGTGCCCAAACAATTGTGAGGGTGTTCTCATCGAACAAATGCCCCGTCTGCTCACCCACCACACGGAAGAGTTCCTTCTTGAGGGCGCGCTTGCGGGCGGCAAAAGCCTTCTTATCGCGGGACTCGAAAGCCTCCGCCAGCTCCGGGTCCTGCCAGTAGAGGCGGTTCTGCGCATTTGTCACATGCGTGATGGGGCAGATGTCGCTGTAATCCTTCCACATCTGGCGAGAGACCTCGCCGTGCAGAGCGGACACACCGTTCGCCAGATGGGACAGGCGAAGGGCAGCCAGCGTGTAGTTGAAGGTCTGCTCATTCGGATCCAGCTTCAGGAAGCTGCGCACCTGATCCAAGGAAAGGCCATCGAAGAAGGAGAAGTTCGCCATCAGGTTGATGTCCATCTTCTCGTTACCGGCCTCCTCCGGGGTGTGGGTGGTGAAGACGAAACGCTTGCGCACCTCCTCCACGTTGCCGCCGTTGCGGGCCAGCATGTTAAAGGCGGCACCGATGGCATGCGCCTCGTTCATGTGGTAAATCTCCGGCTCCACGCCCAGCTCCTCGAAGAGGCGGGCACCGCCCTGCCCCAGCACGATGTACTGCGAGATACGCGTCATCGGGTTGGAGTCATACAGACGCTGCGTGATGGAGCGGCTCATCTCATCGTTCTCCGGCAGATCCGTGGAGAGGAAGAACATCGGCGCGGTACCGAAGGTCTCCGGGCGCAGGAAGTAAGCCTTCACCCACACGGGGGAGTTGCAGATGCGGATGAGGAACTTGATGTTGTGGTCCTCCAGGAAGCTGTAGTTCTTGCGGCGGTACTGCACGGCCATGGAACCGTCATCGGCGCGGATCTGGTTGTAGTAGCCGTAAGACCACAGGATGCCCACGCCCACCAGGTTCTGGCGCAGCGTACCTGCCGAACGCATGTGCGAGCCGGCTAGGTAGCCTAAACCGCCGGAGTAGATTTTGAAGACGTTGTCGATGGCAAACTCCATGCAGAAGTATGCAACGGACTTGCCGTATTTCGGGTCGATCTCATACGGATGCGCATATTGCGCCGGGAGAAAGGACTTGCTCATTGCTGTATCTGGTTGCTGATTGGTCAACGCCGGAGCTCCCCGAGCGTTACGAGACGTATTTTACACGCTCTTTCGGAAAAGTGAAAGAAAAAAATGAGATGCTGACGCAGTACGCAGCCCCGAGGGCTCACGCATGCGGCGGAAGCGGCACGGCGGCGGCATATTCCCGCACAGCGCGGGAGATTTCCGCCGAGATATTCGCGCGAGGCACGGCGAACTTGGGCACAAACCAAGGGAAACCGCCGACGAGATCGTGGAAGACGGCCACCTCCCCATCGCAGGTGCCGGAACCGGCGCCGATGCCGATGGTGAACACGGGGCACGCCGCCGTAACGGCAGCCGCCACGTCCTTCTTGGTGCACTCAATGACGAGAGAGAACGCCCCCGCGCGCACGACGGCCTGCATGTCACGCATGATGGCGGCGGCCTCCTCCTCCGTGCGCCCCTTCATGCGGAAGCCCCCCTCCTCCAGCACCTTCTGCGGCAGCAGACCGATGTGCCCCTGCACGGGGATGCCCGCCTGCACGATGGCGCGGATGTGTGCCTCCTTGTCCACACCGCCCTCCAGCTTCACCGCATCCGCCCCCGCAGCCACCAAGGCGCGGGCCGTTTGCAGAGCCTGCTCGGGCGTGTCGTAGGTGTGAATGGGCATGTCCCCGATGACCAGAGCGCGCTTTGCGGCGCGGGCCACGGGCTCCACATGGTGCAACATATGCGCCAAGGTGACGTGCGTGGTATCCGGGTAGCCCAGCATCACCATCCCCAGGGAGTCGCCCACCAAGATGATGTCGATGCCCGCCTCGTCTACCAAACGCGCGGTGGGGTAATCATACGCCGTCAGCTCCGTCACGGGAGCCTTACCTTTTTTCGCCGTCAGGGCCGCGATGATGCCCGTAACATCCTTATTCATATCGGGAAGGGAACTACAGCGGGGTGATTCGGCAGAGCCTCGGCCAACTGTTGCACCGTGCGGGTCTGCCCGGGAAGCACCAGCAGGGGGTCGATGTCACACAGCGGGCGCAGTACGAAAAGGCGGCTGTACGCCCTCGGGTGAGGCAAGGTTAGCTCCGGGCCGCTCTGCTCCAGCGTGCCGTAATATAAGATATCGATGTCGCAGGTACGCGGGGCGCCGTACTCCCCCGTGCGGGTGCGCCCCAGTTGTTGCTCTATACCCAGGCAAAGCTCCAACACACGCTGCGGCGGCAGGGATGTGTGCAGCTCCACGCAGGCATTCAGGAAAGCAGGCGAGCCGGGGGGGCAGTTCACGGGCTCCGTCTCATAGACTTGGGAGAGACGCAGCGCGCCGAAGTGCTCGGACAGCGCATCACACGCTGCCTCGAGATTCGCCAAGCGGTCGCCGACATTCGAGCCCAGCGAAATGCCCACGCGCTGCAGTGTTGCCTCCCCGTCCATGGCTCAGTCCGCAAAGCCGAGCACATCCTGCATGTTGTAAAGCCCGGCCGGTTTATCTGCCAACCAAAGGGCCGCACGCACGGCACCGGCGGCGAAGGTCATGCGGGAGGAAGCCTTGTGCGTCAGCTCCACGCGCTCACCGTCCGTGGCATAGATAACCGTATGGTCCCCCACCACGTCACCACCGCGCAGGGAGTGCATGCCGATCTGGCGCTGCGGGCGCGCGCCCACCAGCCCCTCCCGGCCGTGCATCACATCCTTGTCGTAATCCAGCCCGGTCTCCTCGCAAACGATTTCCGCCAGGGTACGGGCGGTGCCGCTGGGGGCATCCAGCTTGTGGTGATGGTGCATCTCCACGATCTCAATATCATATTGCTTGAGAATGCGGGTAGCCTTGCGGGTGAGCCAGAAGAGGGTGTTGACACCCACGGAAAAGTTAGAAGCGAACACCACGGGAATGCTCTGCGCAGCCTGCGCAATGACGGCTTTTTCCTCCGCCGTGTGGCCCGTGGTGCCGATGACAACGGGCTTGCCCTGCGCCACGGCAGCCGCCAGCAGCTCCGCCGTAAAACCGTGGAAGGAAAAGTCCACGGCCACATCCGCCTGCGCCAGCGCGGCAGCGATGTCCTGCCCCACATCATGCGTGGCACCGAGCTCCGTGCCCGGGTTCTGCGCCACAGCCTGCTGCACGGCCTGCCCCATGCGACCGGAAATACCGGTAACAAGTACCTTCATCATATCAGCCCAGGAGGTTGAATTGCTTGAGGAGAGCGGCCAGGGTCTCGTGCTTGGACTCCGCCAGCGGCACCAGCGGCAGCCGCAGCTCCCATGTGATGTCCCCGCGCAGGGCCAAAGCAGCCTTGATCGGCACGGGATTCGTGTCCAAGCTCATCAGCCCCTTCATCAGGGGGTAATACTTCTTCTGCAGCTCCGTGGCCTTCTTGCCGTCCCCGTTCAGCGCAGCGTAAACCAGCTCGCGCATGGCTGCGGGAGCAATATTCGAGGTAACGGATACCAAGCCGCGGGCACCGCAGGAGATGAAGGGCACGGTCAGGCCGTCATCGCCGCTCAGCACGCTGAAGCTCTCCGGCAGGGCCTGCACCAAGCGATTAACGCGCTCCACGCTGCCGCCTGCTTCCTTGATAGCCGTGATATTCGGGCAATCCTGCGCCAAGCGAGCCACGGTCTCCACCGCAATCTCGATACCGCTGCGTCCGGGGATGCTGTAGAGCAGGACGGGCAGCTTGGTGCTGTCCGCCACGGCCTTGAAGTGGCGGTAGACACCCTCCTGACTCGGCTTGTTGTAGTAGGGGCACACCTGCAGGGTGCCGTCCGCGCCCAAGCGCTCGGCCTCCTGCGTCATGGCGATGGCCTCTGCCGTGGAGTTGGAACCGGTGCCGGCGATGACCTGCACGCGCCTGCGCACGGTCTCGATGGCAATGCGGATGACGTCCATGTGCTCGGCGTGGCTCAGCGTGGGGGATTCACCCGTGGTCCCCACCGGGGCTATGCCGTCCACCCCGGCGGCGATCTGTGCCTCAATCAATGCCTTGTAGGCCTCAACATCCACACGCCCGTCCTTGAACGGGGTGATGATGGCCGTGTAAAGTCCTTCGTATTTCATAGCTCGCGTGCCATTATACCATCCCGGGCGGAAATGTCACGCCTTTTTTCACCGAGCAAGGGAAAAGCCGCCCCACAGACACCGACAAGGCACCGGCGGGGCGGCAAAAGGCGGCTCAGTCCAAGTCCTCCGGCATCTCGCGCAGGGCGGGCGCGCCGGACTCGTCCTCGGGGACGGTCGGGGTGGCAGGAGCGGGCGCAGCCGGAGCGGCCGGGGCTCCCTCGATGCGCACGCTCTCACGCGGGGAGTCGGACTTCTCCGGGGCCTTGGCCTGCTTGAGGGCCTCCGGCAGGGCTGCCTGAAGCTGCAGATTCGGATAACCGTAGTAAGACACATGCCCCTTCGGCGTGATGAGCACGGCCCAAGGCACGGACGGGACACGGAAAGCGCGGGAGACGATGGCGGCTTCGTTATCCAAGTAGGTATTCTCTACCCCGGCATTCGTTATCGCCTGCCGGACAGCCTCGCCGGGGGCCGTGATGGGGCAGAACACCAGCCCGGGATACTCCTGCTGCATCAGGGCTTGCTTGCGCACGATGTTGGTGCCCACTTCCTCCTCCGGTGTCCAGAAGAGCAGCAAGGTGGCCTTGCCTTTTACGGGGAAGACATCGGCCCTCCCCTGCAGGTCCTGCACCTTGACGATGGGCGGAATGCCGCCGGGCACCAAGTGCTTCAGGCGGTACACCTGCTCCTCCGCCACCTGCTCCACGGGGGTGCCATTGTACAGCGTACCCTCCGGACACAGGAGGAGGGCCTGGCGCATGTAGTACACCTGCAGGGTGCGGGCATTGTCGCCCTCGCTCACCGCCACATCGGGGTTCTCCATCATCAGGCTCATGGCCACGGCGGCCAACCCGCGGGCCTTGCGGTCCGGGTTCTCCTGAAAAATGCGGCGCAGCAGCGGCAGGGTAACCACGCCGTCACCCTCTGCCAGGGCGGCGCAGGCGTCTGCTATGGCGGGGCTGCGGTAGTGCGTCGTCTCCACGGTTCTCAATAGGGTCTCCGCCGTGCGAGCGGCGCGGCGCGGGGAGTCCGGGTACAGCGAGGCCAAGGCTGCGGGGTGGGACAAAAGCCAAGCGACCGCCGGGGCGGCCCAAGGGGCTTCGTACTCGTAGGCGGGGGCCGTCTTGGTGCGGGGGGTGGCCTTACGCTTGCGCTCCTCGGGGGTCAGGGGAATCTGCACCTGCTTGGTCCCGTTTTTGGCAGAAACGGCGGCCCAGAGCGCGGGAGCGATCTCGGCGGGGTCCGGCGGTGCGGGGGCCGCACCCTTGGCGGCGCGGCAGGCGGCGGTGTACTCATCCAGCCGCCCCTGCCAGTCGGCCAAGGCCTTGTTCATCTCCTGCTCGCCTGCCTGCAAGGCAGCTGCGCCCAGCACACAGGCTGCTATCCAAGCCTTGAACATAGCGCGCGGGTATCAGTATTTGTGGTCCTCGCCGTAGCCGTACTTCTCCACCACGTAGTCGACATCCTTGTCGCCTCGGCCGGAGCAGTTCACCAAGATGGCCCCGGTGCGCATCTCCCGAGCGCGGCGCAGGGCGTAGGCAATGGCGTGCGAGCTCTCCAGGGCCGGGATGATGCCTTCGTAGCGGCTCAGCTTGAAGAAGGCGTCCACAGCTTCCTCGTCCGTCACTTTATCATAACAAACACGGCCGATGTCGCGCAGATACGCGTGCTCCGGGCCGACAGAGGGGTAGTCCAAGCCGGAAGCGACGGAGTACACCGGGGCGGGCTCGCCGTTCTCGTCCTTGAGCATGATGCTGTTGAAGCCGTGCATGATGCCCTCCGAGCCGAAACTCATGGAGGCCGCATGGTCGCCCATGGCGGGGCCGCGTCCCAAGGGCTCCACGCCGACGATGCGGACGGGATCGTTCAGGAAGGCGGGGAACATGCCCATGGCGTTCGAGCCGCCGCCCACGCAGGCGCACACCTCGTCCGGCAGCAGGCCGGTCAGCTCCAGGAACTGCTCGCGGGCCTCGTAGCCCAACACGGTCTGGAAGTCGCGCA
>CAMEZO010000074.1 GCA_945947905.1 uncultured bacterium | reverse complement strand
TGGTTCAGCTCGGGGTATTTTCGCAGCAGGTAGCGGTGCAGTCGGGCGTACTTGGCATCATGGTCGTACATACGCAGGACTATCTGCTCCTGATGCAGTACCTGTTTGAGCTTGCGCTCCACCTCGTCCATCTCGGCAAGGCGGGCTTTCAGCTCTTCGGCACTCATTTCCTTAAAGCCTTTTTCGCCAAAGATTCGGCGCAGCTCATCGTTGAGCTGTGCCCATGCGGCATCCTTGCGGTCAAAGCAAGCACCCAGCTGCCCCTTGGCTTTTCTGAATCGCTGTATCAACTCATCGGCAATCTTGAGCTCGGTGGGGTCGCCCTTGCGTTGGAACGCGAACAGGCAGCCGTTCAGGGCAGCTTCCAGCAGTTCCTCGGTTTCTGTACCCTTTGCCCATGCCTCCTCGGTGTAGATGGTACTCAGGCGTTCGCTGACCATGCGCTCCATACGGATGAAACGGTCAATCTCATCCAGACTCATGTCGTACCCGCCACCGATGATACTGGCTCGCAGTTCGCGGGCTTCGGCAAGGGTGCGGTGCAGTTGTTGCAGTTCTTTTTTGTCGGCGGTTTCCAGTATCTGCTCAAAGACGGCAAGATTATCCGGGCTGTATCGCCACAGGTAGTCTTTCATCTTGGCGACGCTCGCCTGTATTTCTTCGCGTGTGTGGAACAGGGCATCGTAGCTGTCCCAGTTCTCTCCCAGCTCGCGCTTGAGCTCTTCCAGATAGGCGGCGTTGGCGGCATCAAAGGCTTTGCGGATATCGGCAAAGTCTACCACATGCCCGTATTTCCAGTCTCCATAGGGGCGGTTGACGCGTGCCAGCGTTTGCAACAGATTATGCTCTTTGACAATGCGCCCCATGTACAGTTTCTTGAGACGCGGGGCATCAAAGCCTGTCAGCAGCATATTGAAAACCACCAGCAAGTCCAGTTCTCCGTTCTTAAACCTATCGGTCAGGTCTTTGCGTTCTTCCTTGGTTCCTATATCGTGCAGGATGAGGGCTGCTTTGATTTCAGGGTGCTTATCCTCCAGCACCTGTATCATCATCTTGGCCTGCTCGGAGGTGTCGCACACGACCATGCCGCCGATGCTGCGGTCGCCGTGTGTCTCACGGGCTTGCAGCAGGTCATTCACGATATACTGTGTAAGCGGGGTGACGAACTTTTCGTGGGCATACAGCACCTTGCGCTTCTTGACATCGCCAACCAGCACTTTCACCTGTCTCAGGGCTTCTTCCAGTATCACGCGGTACTGGGTCTCGACCACTTCATGCAGCAGACGCAGGGTGTAGCCGTCCTGAATGGACTGGTTATAGTAGTAGGTGTCGATGTATTCGCCGAATATCTCACGCGTGGCTTTCTCTCGTTTCAGGAATGCCTCGCGGCTTTCATCTTCTTCGGGGGCGGAGAGCTTGGGTGTGCCCGTCAGGCCGATGTAGACAGAATCAGCCTCGGCGTTCAACAAGGCTCCAAGGAATGAGCCCTTGGGTTTGTAGCTACGGTGTGCTTCATCAATAAAGAAGATGCGCTTGATTTTTGTGCCGTACGGGGCAATGATTTTGCCGCCGTCAGACTTGAATCGCTGAATGTTGACGACGTTGATTTCATCTTTGCCGCTGTCGCCGTCCTTGCCGCTCTGGCTACGCAGCAGTTCATCAAACTCTTTGCGGCTGTCTGCTCGCACGATATGCAGACCGCGTGCGCCCAGCTCATCGCTGGCTTGGTCGGCTAAGTCGATGCGGTCTACTACAAAGAAAAACTTGGGCACGATGCCTTGCCTGCCGTAGTAGTCTGTAAGATTCTTGACGCTGTGGTAGGTGAGTGCCGTTTTGCCCGACCCCTGCGTGTGCCAGATAGTGCCGCGCGTGCGCCCCTCATGAAGCCATTGGCGCATACGCAGGGATGCAAACAGCTGGGGATAGCGCATGATGTGTTTCTCCAGCCTGCGTACTCCCTTGTCTTCCTTTTCGACAAAGGCAATGCCGAAGTGCAGCATGAACTCAAACCGCTCTCGCGATAACAGGGAAGTGGCAAAGCGTGCAGCAGGTCGCTTCGGGTCAATGGATGACTCGAACTCGGGCGTGTGCTCGTAGCCTGACAGCTTGGTATCGCGCAGTACAGCGCGGATGCTCTCATCGCTCAGGTCGCGCAGCGTGCGCGGGGTAAAAGCAACCTCGGGCTTCTCGCGGAAGAAATTAAAGTGCGGCTTGCCAAGGGATGTGGTGCAGTAGAAACTACCTTGCCAGCGGTTGCCGTCCACATATTCCTGATTGCCGGAAAACAGCATCAGCTGTGTCGCGTTCATGTACCGACGGAAACAGCTTTGAGCATTGCGCCGGGTCATGCGGTCACACTCCGCTTTCATCTGTTCCTTGCTGTTGGGCTTCTTCACCTCATAAAATGCCAGTGGCAAACCATTTACAAACACCGTGACATCGGGACGGAACTCCTCGCCCTCGTTGGTGCAGTCAACTTCGGTCGCTACATGAAAGCTGTTGCCATCAAAATCCTCAAAGTCTATCAGCCGTTCACCCGTTGTTTGTGCCACGAGTTTCTTGTAGAACTGTCGACCCAAATCATTATCATTCAGCATCGGCACCAGCATCGTATCAATATACCGCTGTGCATCAGCCTCGGTCTTTCCCTCATTCAATCGCACATACGCACGCGCAAACTCGTCTCGCAGGATATTGGTCTGCGGCTCTCGCTGTTTCTCCCACGCTGCGCGAGGCAGAAACTCATAGCCCAGCCGTACCAGTTGCAGGATAACAGGTACCTTGACTCGTGAATCCTCGTTGAATTTATTTTTACCCATAGTATACAGGCCCTCCGCGACTACCGCATTATACCACAATTTACCCCTTTCTGTAAAATGAAATCGCCAGATTTTTCTTTTTTTTCTTCTTTTTCTTTAACCCCCAAAATTATGATGATATATTGGGGGACTTCCAATAAGTCGTCCTTTATAATTAAGTCTTGACAAAAATTGCCATTATGATATAATTACTCCATACCAAGCATGAATAATTCCCCGTCGCTGAATATCCCCGGAGTTGCAGAACTCACCCCAGGCTATGTAGACCCGAACCTTGAACTGCTCAACAAGATCATCAAATTTGAGGATTTCCGCCCGGCGTTGGTCAAATTATGCCATTATGGGAAAATGGGGCGTCCCCATTACGATGAGGTCCGGATGTTTAAGATTCTGATTCTTCAGTCGCTTTACAACCTCAGTGATGTCATGATGGAGGCTGCCTTGAAGGACAGACGCAGTTTTGCACACTTTCTTTCCATGTCTGATGTGGATAAGATACCGGATTCCAACACAATACGTGGCTTCAGGGAGAGACTCGGCGAGAAGGGTGTCAGGGAGCTTTTTAATCGTTTCAAGAAGCAGATGAAGAAGAAGGGACTGCGTTGCAGCAAGGGGGTCATGGTCGATGCTACATTTCAGTTGGTACCGATTCAACGCAACACGCCCGAGGAGAACAAGCACATTAAAGAGAAACAGAGTGCACCGGAAGGATGGTCCGCGAAAAAGCGCGCCCACAAGGATGTGGAGGCCGGCTTTACAAAGGGGGGTGTAAGACCTCGTCTGTAAGCTCTGGGCACCTCTCTGCTACTCGCGCGCTTTCTTTTTAAGTCTCTCTCGCCCGCCCCGGGGCTGCCCCGCCTAGTCCAGACGGGGCTTGCCGGATTCCTCCCGGTAGTTGACGCGCTGAGCGTCGAGGTACGGCAGATGGGCACGAAGGCGGGCGGCGAATTCATCCGCATCGCGGCGGGAGCCGTCGGGAAGCTGCGCGGGGGTCCAGGCAATCTCGGAGAGTGCGAGGAGGCGGGGGAAGCACATGTACTCCAGCTTGTGCATGTTATGGATAGCCTCGCCCCAGGCGTTGGCCTGCAGGCCGATGATATGCCGCTGCTCCTGCTCGGTAAGCTCCGGCAGTTGAATGTTAAGGGAGTAGACGTGGCGCCAGTCCTTGGTGCTGCGGTGGGCGCCGATGGCATTGTAGAAATCGGTACCCTCCGGCTCCTTGCCCTGGGAGTAGTCGAAGTAGCAGTAGAAGGTGGGGCAGAGCACCACATCGTGCCCCATCTTGGCGGCCTGCACGGCGCGGGTGAGCTTACCGTTGTCGGCGCGCCAGACCATCGCCACGGCGTCCTGACGGATGGCGCCATCCTCCAGGATCTCATCCCAGCCCATGATGCGGCGTTTCTTACCGGCGAGGAAGTCGGCCATGCGGTTGGTGAAGTGCTGCTGGATCTGCCCCTCGTGGGTGAGCCCCTTGTCGCGCATGAATTGCTGCGCGGCGGGACTGCGCCACCAGTGGTCGCGCGGCACCTCATCGCCGCCGATGTGGATGATATCCGCGCGGGGGAAGAGCTCGCAGATCTCCGTGAACACGCCCTCCAGGAAGGCGAAGGTCTGCGGCTTGGGGGCGTACACATAGGGCTTCACGCCCCAGGTGCTCATCACCTCCGGAGCGTAGCCGGGCATGTCATCGTTCCCCAGCTCCGGGTAGGCGGCCAGTGCGGCGGAGGAGTGGCCGGGGACCTCGACTTCCGGGATAACGGTTATCCCCAGGCTATGCGCATAGTCGACCACGCGGCGCACCTCATCCTGCGTGTAGAAGCGGGTCACGGGCTTGCCGTCCCCCTTGCCGTTGAAGGCCATGGAGGGGGTCTCGCGGCGCAGGGCGCCCACCTCGGTCAGGCGGGGAAATTGCTTGATTTCCACGCGCCAGCCCTGGTCCTCGGTCAGGTGCCAGTGCAGGCGGTTGAGTTTGTAACGCGCCATCAGGCGGAGGATTTTCTGCAGCTCATCGAGGCTGAGGGGGCTGCGCCCGGTGTCCACCATAAAGCCGCGGTAGGGCAGCAGGGGCTCGTCGCGCACCTGCATGCTCGGCAGGGCCGGAGCGCCGGCGGTGTCCTTCAGCAGGCTCTGCGCCAGGGTCTGCGCGGCCCAGAAGAGGGCCTGCTCGGAGGCAGCGGAGACCCGCACCCCGGCGGGGCTCACATCCAGCGCATAGGCCTCGACATTGCCGGCGGCGGTGTCGCGGCGCACGGTCAGATCCGGCGTACCCTGCGGCTCTACGCGCACCGGCACCCCGGCGGCCACCAGGGCGGCGTGCGCGGCGGCGCAGAAGGGGTCCTGCATCTGCTCCTGCGTCATCAGCAGCCCCTGCGCGGCGGCGAAACCGGGCTCGCCCACGCGCTGGTGCAGTTCCACCGGGCGGGGGATGATGCTCACCTGCTCCTGTAT
Organism: uncultured bacterium; assembly: GCA_945947905.1. Taxonomy (GTDB): domain Bacteria; phylum Verrucomicrobiota; class Verrucomicrobiia; order Verrucomicrobiales; family Akkermansiaceae; genus Akkermansia. The sequence continues at coordinate 5,721 of CAMEZO010000074.1, read as the reverse complement.
GGGGGCGGATTCCGCCGCCAAGCCTACGCCGCCTGCCAAGAGGCCCATCACTGTCGTTGCCAATGCCTTCATGCCGTGTGTGTGTTGTACGAGTTTCCCCATTGTACACCGGGCGGGGCGGCATGGCAAGCTTATTCTGCGCGGCGGGTCAGGCGTGGCGGGATGTGCGGGCCATGATGAGGAACACCAGCGCCGTGAGGGCCACCCAAGCCAGGGAGCTTACGGCCCCGGGTTCCAGCTGCACCAGGGCGCGGACCTCCGGGCTCATGGAGAAGAGGGTGTTCTTGCACAGCCAGGCCACGAACACGGCCAGCAGGATGCTCGGGGAGATCCAGGAGATGATGAAGCCCAGGAAGCGCGGGATGGGGAAGTCCGCCCCCAGGCGCAGCTCGCGCAGGCCCTTGGGCACGCCCCAGTAGAAGCGGAAGATGATCAGATAGCAGGTGGCCACCAGGAACACGCAGAGCTGCCCGCACCAGAAGTCCAGGGTGCTGAGGCCCAGCAGCCCGCCGCCGGAGAAGGTGGCGACGATGAGCGAGCCGCCGCCGAGCAGAAAGCCGATGAGCGCAACGCTGTGACGCCGGCGCAGGCCCCACGATTCCTCTACAAAGGCAAGGCTGTTCTGGATGAGCGAGATGCAGCCGTTCACCGCCGCCAGGGAAAGCAGCAGGAAGAAGAGGGTGCCGATGATGCGGCCGCCGGGCATGACGGCGAACACCTGCGGCAGCACGTTGAAGCCCAGCCCGAAGGTGCTCGCACCCGCTGCGGCGGCCACGCCGAGGAAGGAGACGGCGGCGGGCACGATCATCATGCCGGCGATACCGACCTCCACGCATTCGTTGGCCGCATTCGCGCTGAGGGAGGAGAGAGCGATGTCCTGCCGCCGGCGGGCGTAGCTGGCATAGGTGCACACGATGCCGAAGCCGACGGAGAGGGAGTAGAAGATCTGGCTGATGGCGGCGAACCAGAGGTCCGGATTCAGGAGGCCCTGCGCCAGGGTGATGTGCTGCCGGCGGATGGGCCGCCCGGGGAACTCTGCCTGCAGGGCGGCGCGGGTGGCTTCCTCCTGCTGCGGGTCGGCGTTCGGGGGCAGCATGCGCTGCGTTTTCCAGGTGTCGCCCTCCGTGTTGACCTGCAGGACGACTTTGTCGGGGTTCCACATGTAACCCAGGCCGCTGTTGATGCTGCGCTCGGGATGCGCGGGGTCGGGGGTGCCGAGGGTGAGCACGCGCACCAGAATCACCAGGGAGGTGACCAGCAGCACGGGCATGCTGATTTTGCAGAAGCGCTCGATGCCGCGCGACACGCCGCGGTAGATCAGGAAGAGGTTGAAGGCAAAGGCGAGGACGAAGAAGATGAGGATGCCCGTGGAGGTGACATCCCAAGCGGAGCCGTCCGCCGCCGCGCCTACATAGTCGGCGAAGAAGCGCTCGTAGTCGGCGGCGTGCGCCAGCTCCAGGTGGCCCATGGCGGTGTGGTAGGCGTAGCCTAGGGTCCAGCTCTGCAGGTACATGTAGTACATGCAGATGGAGAGCGGGGTGAGCAGGGCGAACACGCCCACATAGCGCCAGCGGCGGGAGCGGGTGAGGCGCTCGAAGATGCCCGCGCAGGAGTGGGCCCCCAGCACGCCGCCGCGGCGGCCGATGGACCACTCGACCCAGCTGAGGGGGATGCCCAGCAGCAGGAATGCGCAGAAGTAGGCGATCATGAAGGCGCCGCCGCCGTACTGCGCCGCCAGTCCGGGGAAGCGCAGGAAGTTGCCTAATCCGATGGCGCTGCCGGCTACGGCTAACACCGCGCCCAGGCGGCTGCTCCACTGTTCCGTTGTTGCTTGTTCTGCCATGTTGAGGGGTTCCGTTTATCGTTCGCGCAGGCGGCGTTTGCCTGCGGCATGAAAGCGTTTGGAGGTGTGGGCCATCATCAGGAAGACCAGGGCCGTGCAGAGCACCCAGCACACCGGTATCACCGCGCCGGGGCGGCCGTCGATCAGGGCGCGTATCTGCGGGCAGGTTTCCTCAAAGATGTTCTTGTACAGCCAGGCCGCGGTGATGAGGAGCATGATACCGGGGGTGACCCATTGCAGCACGAAGCGCGTGCCCGGCGGCAGGCGGAAGCCCTCGCCGCGGTTCAGCTCGGCCATGCAGCGGTCCGTGCCCAGCACAAAGCGGCAGAGGATGATATACAGGATACTGAGGGTGTAGAGGCTCACCTGCCCCATCCAGAAGTCCAGCACATCCAGCGCGAGCAGGCCCTCGGTAAACCAGATCACCAGGCTGCACCCGACCAGCACGATCAGGGTGATGATGACCACGCTCTGCCGGCGGGAGATGCCCCACATTTCTTCCATGAAGGCGATGGAGGGTTGCACCTGGGACAGGGAGCTGGTGACGGCCGCCAGGAAGAGCAGCAGGAAGAAGAGGGTGCCGATGAATTGGCCGCCGGGCATGACTGCAAATACCTGCGGCAGGACGTTGAAGCCCAGGCTGAAGGTTCCCGCGCCCGCCGCTGCCGCTACGCCCAGCAGGGAGACGGCGGCGGGGACAATCATCATGCCGGCCACGCCGACCTCTACACATTCGTTAGCCGCATTCGCGGTCAGGGAGGAGAGGGCGATGTTCTCACCGCGGCGCACATAACTGGCGTAGCACAGCACGGTGCCGAAGCCGACGGAGAGGGAGAAGAAGATCTGCCCGGCGGCGTAGAACCACAGGTCCGGGTTCATGAGGCCCTGCAGGAGGGAGACGTGCCGCACGCGCATCTCGCAGCCGGGGTGCTCTGCCGCGGCGCGCTGCCGCAGGGCGGTCTGCTCGGCCTCACCGGCATTCGGGGGCAGCATCTCGACGGTCTGCCAGCTCCCCTGCTCGGTGCGCACCTGCAGCTCGGTTTTGTCGGGGTTCCACATGTAGCCCAGGCCGTGCTCCACGCTGCGCTCGGGGTGGGTGGCATCCGGCGTGCCGAGGGTGAGGACGCGCAGCAGGATCACCAGGGCCGTCACGAGCAACACGGGCATGCTGACCTTGCAGAACCATTCGATGCCGCGCGAGACGCCGCGGTAGAGGAGGTAGAGGTTCAGGCCCAGGGAGATGATGAAGCAGAGGAGCACCCCGCTCTCGCGCAGGCGGAAGGCCGCGCCGTCCTCTCCTGCCCCGGTGAAGGTGCTGAAGAATTGACCGAAAGCATCGGAGCTGCCCAGGTTCAGATCGCCGACGAGGCAGTGGTAGGCATAACCGAGCGTCCAGCTCTCCAAGTATACATAGTAAAAGGCCACCCCGAGCGGGGCCAGGATGCCCAACACACCGAGGTATTTCCACACTCGCGAGCGCGTCAGCAGATAGAATATCCCGGAGCAGGAATGTCCGCCCAACGCCCCGCCGCGGCGGCCGATGCTCCACTCCAACCAGCTGAGGGGTACCCCCAGAAACAGGAAGGCGCAGAAGTACGCAATCATGAACGCGCCGCCGCCGTACTGCGCCGCCAGCCCGGGGAATCGCAGGAAATTCCCGAACCCGATGGCGCTGCCGGCTACGGCCAGAATCACGCCTAACTTACCGGCCCAGCGGTCATGCTTCCCGTCCATCGCCCTCAGCGTTTGTTGTCGCCCCGATGTTCCGTGCGCATGCACCGCACCGCGCACGCAATAAAGAGCCCCCATACCGCCGATATGGAGATAACCATGGTAATGATGCCTGCCGTTGTCATATGCGCTTCCTGCTGTTCCTTTCCCCAGTATAATCCCCCTCCCCGCGATTGTCAAGCCACATCTCTGTGCCCAGAACCGGCAGACACTCTATCCGCGCTGGGGGAGCATCTACTGCCGCTATTTCCTCTCCTCCTTCGGGAGGTCGATGATATCGCCGCCGCGTTGACGGAGGCGTTGGGGGGCGGGGGCTTTGAGGCGGAGCTTGATGGTGCGGGTGCGGCCGTTGCGGCGGGCTTTGACACGGACGGTGGAGAAGCGGGAGGGATCGGCGGCGGAGGCGCCGGCGGGTGAGGGAGTGGGAGCGGCCTCGATGCGGCGAACGACGGTGGCCATGTGAGCGGCGAAGGCGTCCTCATCCGAGGTGGGGTCAGCCGGCTCAGGGTCGGGGTCCGGCTCGGAAGGCAGGCCCTCCTGCTGCACGGCGGCAGCCCACTCGCTGTCCTCGCTGCGCAGGGCAGCCGCCTCGGCTTCCGGAAGGACGGATGCGACCAAATCCTCCCCGGGCGCCTTCTTGTTATCCGGATGACTGCGCAAGTAACGCTCATACTCCGGGTCCGGCTCTGCGCCGTTCTTGATAGCCAAGTCGTAGGAACGCGCGGCCTCGGGAATCTTCTTCAGCTCCGCATAGAGGCGCGACATATTATAATGGGCATCCCCCAGGGCAGGATTGAGCTTCACCGCCGCGGCGTAATGCTTCAGCGCCCGCTGCAGGTCATCCCCCAGCCCCTCGATATTCGCCAGGTAGAAGAACGCCTCCGCATTCGCAGGGTCGAGCTCCACGGTGCGCGAGAACAGCACCAGCGCCTCCTGCATGCGGTTGAGGCGATACTGGGCAATGCCTGCCAGGTAGTACGGCAAAGCCAAGTCACGCGCCAGGCGCATCGAACGGTTAAAATACTCCAGCGCCTCCTCGCACTTGTTGCGATACAGCAGAATCGTCCCGAGGTTCACCAAGCCCGGCACGTGGTCCGGCTTCACCTCATACAGCGTGCGGTAAAGCTGCTCCGCAGCCGTATAACGAGCACGCGAGAACGCGCTGTCCGCCAGATTCGCCAGAGCCTCCATCTGCAAGCTGTCGCGCACAGCCTTGGCACCCTCGTCATCCTTATTCGAGCCATCCCCGGCCACCACGGCCTGCAGCACATTGCGCTCCGCAGCCGTCAGATCCAGCGTGCTCTCATCATCCAGCTTCTGCAGGGCACGGAGCATGGCGGGATCATTGTTCTTGATCTGCTTGTAGGTCTCGATCATCAGCTTCCGCCCCTCCTCCTGCATCTCCAGAGAACGCCGCTGCTTGGCAATCACCTCGCGCAGCAGGGCCACCTCCTCCTGCAAAGCGGGGTCAACCTTCGGCCCGTTCTCGCGGGCGTTGAGCTCCGCCTCCAAGTTATTCAGCTTATCCGTCAGCTCCGAGACGCGGATGCGATAGGCACGGTTCTCATCATACACCCCACTCATTTCATCGCGCAGGCGCTCCGTCTCCTTCCGAGCGGCTTCCAACTGACTGCTGAGCACCTCCCGTTCGTCCGACGTGCCGACCATCTGTGACTCCAGCTCCCGCACACGGGCCTGGGCCGCCTTCAGCTGCTCGGCCAGGGTCAGGTTCTGGTCCAGAAGCATCTTGGTCTTGTCCGGGTTATTCAACTCCACAATGGCACGCAACTGCTCATTTTCCACCTTCAGGGCATCGCGCTCCGCCGTCACGCGCTTCAACTCCGCCCGCGTGGCCGCCAGGGTCCGCTCCAAGTCCTCCGCGCGCTCCTCCGCCGCCTTGCGGGCAGACTCCGAGGCCCGATACTTCGCCTCCATTTCCTCTAACTGTTTGGTAAGCGAATCCACCACACGGTTACCGGCGGCGCGCTCGGTGCTCACCTGGTCCAACAATTTTTCGTAGCGCTCGCGGTATTGCTGCTGCTCCAACCGCGCCGTGATGAGCTCCCTGTTTGTCTCGTCAAAGCGATTTTTCAGCGCACGGTACGCATTGGCCATCTTGCGGATCTCCTCCTGGGCCAAAGCCAGCT